>CAJJCC010000044.1 GCA_905182585.1 uncultured Flavobacteriales bacterium | reverse complement strand
GCCATGAAAGCGTTTTCTGAAGCCTCTAGTGCAGAAGCGGAATATGAGCGAATAACAAAAGAATTGGAGACAAGAATGGATTATGAAAGTGATGCTTATTCAGATTTAATTCAAAAAATCTCTGATTTAGGTTCTGAACTTGAAATGAATGGTTCGTCTCAAAATGTAGGAGATGTTGATAAAATACTGATTGGACTTGGATTTAAGCAAGAAGAATTAGATCGTAATATTAGAGATTTTAGTGGAGGTTGGAGAATGAGGGTTGAGTTGGCCAAAATTCTTTTGCAAGCTCCTGATGCCTTATTGTTAGATGAGCCAACCAATCACTTGGACATCGAATCGATTGATTGGCTGGAGAATTATTTGAAAAATTACACGGGGATTTTAGTGTTGATTTCTCATGATCAACAGTTTTTAGATGGTGTTACAGACAGAACTATTGAAATAAATGGAGGTAAAATTTACGATTTTAAAGTAAGTTATTCCAACTACTTAACGCAAAGAGAAGAGTTGTTTGATTTACAAAGAGCAGCTAAGGTAAATCAGGATAAAAGAGTAGAGGAATTGGAGCGTTTTATTGACCGTTTTAGAGCTCAGGCGACTAAGGCGAGTTCGGTTCAAAATAAGATAAAGCAGCTCGAGAAAATGGAGCGTATTCAAGTTGACGAAAGAGTTGTTGATTCTATGCGTATGCGGTTTCCTGAGCCACCACGATCAGGGAAAGCTATTGTTACAATGGAGAAGGTTGCGAAATCTTATGGAGATAAAGTTATTTTAAAAGAATTAAGTTTAATTGTTGGTAGAGGCGAGAAAATTGCCTTTGTTGGTAAGAATGGAGAAGGGAAATCTACTTTGGCAAAAATGGTTGTTGGTGCTGTTAAAGGAACAGGTGATATTGAGATTGGACATAATGTTAATTTGGGCTATTATGCGCAAAACCAAGCTGAAGAATTAGATTTAGAAAAAACAGTATTTGATACTATTGATGATATTGCCAGAGGAGATATAAGAAAGAAAATCAGAGAACTTTTAGGTTCATTTCTTTTTAAGGGAACTGATGTAGACAAAAAAGTAAAAGTATTATCAGGAGGAGAAAAAGGAAGGTTAGCACTTTGTAAACTGCTTCTCGAACCTTATAACTTCTTAGTTTTAGATGAACCAACTAATCATTTAGATATTCCGTCAAAGGAGATATTAAAAGATGCCTTGGTTAATTTTAAAGGTGCTTTATTAGTGGTTTCTCATGATAGAGAGTTTTTGAGGGATTTAACAAATAAAGTTTATGAGTTTAAAAATCAAACAATCAAGGAGTATGCAGGGGGTATAAACTTTTTCTTAGCACAAAGAAAAATTAACCAGTTAGATGATTTAAACGAAGTGAAAAAACCAGCTTTGAAACCTTCTAAAGAAAAGGTAAATAACGATTACCAATCAAAGAAGGAATTGGATTCGATTATCAAAAAAGCAAACAATAAGGTTTCCAGTGCTGAACGTAAAATTTCAGATTTGGAAAATGAGAAATCTGACTTAGAGGAAAAGATGAATTTAGGTACAAGTTCTCCTGATGTCTTTAGTCAATTTAATAAGGTTGAAGCTCAATTATTAGAGGTGATGTCGGATTGGGAAGGAGCGACTGAAGAGTTGGAAGTATTAGAAAACAAAAGAAAGTTAATGTTTAGCTAAACAAAATCATAAGAACACCTGTATAAGGTACTTACTAAATGCCAGTGTTTTCAAAAATATCACTTAGATCCAAACTTTTATTACTCGTACTATTACCTTTTTTGGTTTTAGGGTATTTTACGTTCGATAAGATTTCTCTTGAGAAAGTGAAAATTGCGGACATGGAAATTATTCATGCAAACATGGTTCAGCTTGAAAAGGTTTCTGAATTAACGCATGAATTTCAAAAAGAAAGAGATTTTGCAATTAAGTTTTTACTTAACCCCTTACTATCAGCCGAGAATGAACTAAGAGATCAAATCAAGTTAACGGATTCCGTTCAATCCACCTATAGAAGTTTTGTTCTCAATTCAGGTAGGGATACCTCAGATTTACAAACTTTAAACGAGTTTCAAAAGATACGAAACAAGATTACTGGCTATTCATTTGGACCGAGTCAAGTTGAAAGAGGATACAATCAGCTTATTTCATATTATTTAGATTTAGTTGCTCAAGTGGGCGCGGCTATTAATACGCCCTTAATAAAAGAAGAAATGAAAGCTTATCTCTCATTAGCCGAATCAAAAGAGAGTTTAGGGAAAATTAGAAACGTCATTAATAAAGCCCTTGTTTTTAGCGTGTTTCAACGTTACGAGTATGGCGTTTTTAGTGAGTTGAATGGCGCTTTCAAGTATAATTTGAATGTGTTTTTGAGACATTCTCCTGATAAATTTAAATCTAGGTTTAGTATGGATATTCAGGCAGGAACTATGATTAACACCTTGGATATTATAAATTATTGCTTCGAAAATCAAACAAATAATTTATCCGAGTTTACGGCTACAGATTGGTGGATTAGTGCAACAGGCTCAATTAACCTTTTACACGAATTAGAACTATTCGTATTAGGTAATATAAAAGGAAGTTTAAATCAACAGGAAGAATATTTAGAGAACGATATAGACAGTCTTTATTTAATGCTTTCCATGGTGCTATTTAGTGTTCTTGTACTCGTTAGTTTAATTGCCAAAAGTATTACGGGTCAATTAAAGCGAATTGAGTTCGTTGCGCATAATTTAAAGTTGGGTAAAACAGATGTGAAAGTTGAAATCACATCGGATGATGAAATTGGAAAGCTTGCGAGATCCTTTAACGAAATGGCTCGAGATGCTACAAATATGGCATCCTTAGCGGAGAATATTGGAAAAGGAAATTACGAAACAGAATTTGAAAAACGTAGTGAAGAAGATATATTTGGTAAAGCTTTACTTACTATGCGTGATAACTTAAAGGCAAAAACGGATGAGTTAAATGACAATATTGCGCAGTTAAAAGAGGCTTCTCAGTATAAAACAGATTTCCTTGCTAACATGAGTCATGAGTTAAGAACACCACTTAATAGTATGTTGATTTTAGCATCCTTACTTCAGGAAAATAAAGAAGAGAATTTAAATGATGAACAATTAGAGTTTATCGGGATAATTCATAAATCGGGATGGAATTTATTGGATTTAATAAATGGCATTCTAGATTTATCTAAAATTGAAGCCGGTAAACTCGGCATTGAGTTAATGGAGGTCAACTTTTTTAAGGTATTGGACGACTGTTATAAGTTATTTAGTCCTGTAGCTTTCGAAAACAAATTAGAATTCACAGTTGTCCAAATGACGCCAATTCCTCAAATGATTACTTCTGATGAGATGAGGTTGGGTCAGATTTTAAAAAACTTAATTAGTAACGCACTGAAATTTACTCCGTCTGGGGGTTCTGTCAGCTTACTATTAAATTATCAAAACGAAATACTGGAGCTTTCTGTCGTAGATTCTGGAATAGGGATCGAAAAAGATAAACAAGATGCTATTTTTGGCGATTTTAACCAAGCCGATGGAAGTACGAGTCGTAATTATGGAGGTACAGGCTTAGGATTGAGCATTACGTTAAATTTAGTTGAGCTTTTAAACGGTGAGATTACTTTGGAAAGTGAAAAAGGAAAAGGGTCTAAGTTTAGTGTTTATTTACCCTTAAAAGATATAGTAACAAAAGATTTGAAAAATTTGCCTGAGTTTAAAAAAATAAATCAATTTGATAAAGCTAAAGTAAAGATTGTTGTTGATAATGATAGTTTAGAATTTGAGCAGTTACAAGAATTAAGTTTTAAATCAAAAAAAGTCTTGAGTATTTTATTGATAGATTCAGACATTAGCAATGTTTTTCAGTTATCGGCCGACTTATCTAGTTTAAATATCGAAATCGAAGAAGCGTCGACGATAAATGAACTCAAAGAGAAAAACATGTTGGATTACCCTGTGGTATTAGTGAATCTGAAATCTATTGAAACTTCCGACTTGGACCCTATTCTTGAGTTTCTTGAAGAAAATGATTTAAATGTTATTAAAATCGGACTAGGAAATAAGATTACGGATTTTTCAAGTATTACTGCTTTGAAAAATGAAGTTCAAAAATTCATTTAAATCTAGAATTCAAATTTTAGTATCCATATTTAATTATATTAGAAACCTTTTTTAAATTTCATAGTACCACAATCTAAAACAGGCACTTGTTTAAGATTGTAGATAATAGAAAACATAAAGTAAACGTTTTACTTGTGGAGGATAGGATTGAAAACCTTTTCGCGTTAGAAAAAATGTTAGCTGGAGAAGATCGTGTTTTTCATAAAGCGACATCGGGGAAAATTGGATTAAAGTTGGCATTAAATAATGAAATTGCTCTGATTTTGTTAGATGTTCAAATGCCAGATATGGATGGGTTTGAAGTTGCTAAGTTGTTAAGGTCTAATCCGAAAACTAAAAACATCCCCATTCTTTTTGTCACTGCGATTAGTAAAGAGGCTAAGTATGTTGTTCAAGGCTACGATTCTGGTGGTGTTGATTACTTGTTTAAACCGTTAGATGTTGATATAACTAGGGCAAAGGTTAATACTTTCATTCGTTTATATAAACAACAAAGAGGTCTTTATGTTAAAAATGAAGAATTAGAGAATCTTTCTAGTTTGGTTAATAATTCTTTAAATGTTATATGTGTTTTTAATAAAGAAAATTTACAAATATCCCAAGTAAATCGGACCTTCAAAACATTATTGGGCTACGAGTTGATTGATATGATAGGCAAGTCTTTTCTAGATTATCTCTCATCTGAGAATAAAGAGGATACGGAAAGGATTATTCGGTCAGAGATTCTAAAGAAAAAAGATATAGTTGTTTTTGAAAGCAAAGTAATTGGCCAGGACGGCACTACAAAATGGATGCTTTGGAAGATTGTGGTGAAAGGAGAAGTTTGCTTTGCAAACGGTTCAGATATTACAATCAGAAAACAAACAGAGCAAAAGTTAAGTGAAAACTTATCTTATTTAGTTAAAGTAAATAAAGAGTTGGCAGAAGCTAAACGAGTAGCTGAAGAGTCTGTTCACGCTAAAGAAGAATTCATGGCGAATATGAGTCATGAAATCCGCACCCCTATGAATGCTATAATTGGCTTTACAAGCTTACTCTTGAAATCTGAAATAACAGAGGAACAACAGCAGTTTTTAAAATCTATTCAAGTTTCTGGTGAAAATTTATTGGTAATAATCAATGATATTTTAGACTTCTCTAAGATAGAAGCTGGTAAAATGAACATTAATGAGATTGAATTTAGCTTTGAAAAAATATTAAATAATGTAATTGATTTAGAAATAAATTTTGCTAGAGAACAAAATTTATTTCTAAAATTGGAAATCTCTGAATATGTGCAGAAGGTCGTAATTGGAGATTCTGTTAGAATTAATCAAATATTACTTAATCTAGTTAGTAATGCCTTGAAATTCACGCACAAAGGAGGTGTTACAATTAAAGTAGATAATATAGGGGAAGAGGGAGATAAAGAACTTATTTCAATAATTTGTGAAGATACTGGTATTGGAGTTTCTGATGAAAAGTTAAGTACGATTTTCGAAAGTTTTACTCAAGCAAAAGGAGATACCACAAGAAAATATGGTGGCACTGGATTGGGCTTAACAATTGTTAAAAAATTAGTAGATTTAATGGGAGGCGATATTTCCGTGGAAAGTATTCTTGGTAAAGGTTCTCGATTTATTGTAAAGCTACCGCTTAAAAGATCCGATAATGAGTTAGAGGAAGAGGATCCTATAGTATTGGATGAAGAAAAAGTAGATTTAACTGGAGCCAATATACTTTTAGCAGAAGATAATCCGATGAATCAAATTTTAGCGAAAAGAGTTGTTATGAGCTTTGGAGCAAATCCAACTGTTGCTGAAAACGGTCAGGTAGCTTTAGACTGCCTGAGGGAGAAAGATTACGATATTATTTTAATGGATATCATGATGCCTGAAATGGATGGTTTAGAAGCAACTAGGGTGATTAGAACTGAATTTGAAGGAAGTAAAAAGAATGTTCCGATTTTGGCAATGACCGCTTTTGTTTTTACGCAAGGAGACGATCAAAAATATTTAGATGCCGGAATGAATGATTTTATATTGAAACCTTTTAACCCTGACAATTTAAAGTTGAAAATTGCAAATTTAATTAATAAGAATATATAATGGGAAAATACGAGCATATCGATATGAGTTATTTAGAAGAGTTAGCGCTTGGAAGTAATAAATTTAAAGTAGAAATGATAGAATCATTTCTTAAAAGCACCCCAGAATCGATTACGCAAATGAAAGAAGCTATATCTAAGGCCAATTGGAAAACGTTAGGTGAAGTTGCTCATAAACTGAAAACAAGTTTTTCGTTTGTTGGAATGGAAAATATGGTACAACTTAGTAGGGAAATTCAAGATGCGGGTTTAGAAGCTCAGAATATTGAGGAGATACCAAGGATGGTTGAAGAATTAGCGGACTGCTATCTAAAGTCAGAAGTTGAATTGAAAAAAGAATTAGAGGAATTAAAAAACAATTAATTTGGATAGTTATGGTTTCAAAGAGAATATTAGTTTATTTAGTTGATGATGATGAAATGTATTTAAAAACGGCATTTCATACATTGTCGCAAAATAGATTATTTGATATCAAAAGTTTTACTTCTGGGGAAAAGGCTTTAGCCGCTGCTAAGGCAAGCAAAAGAAAACCTTACGTAATCGTATTGGATTACTTTTTGAATACTGAAGATGCTAATGCAATTAGTGGATTAGAAATTCTTAAGCAGGTTAAGCAAGCAAAATTGGAGTCAGAAGTGATTATGCTTTCTGGACTAGAGAATATAGATGTTGCCGTAAATTCTATTAAATACGGAGCTTATGATTATGTCGTAAAAAATAAGAGTGCTTTTATTCGTGTTCAAAATGATATTAAAAGAGTATATCGTCAGATGATTAAAGATAAAGAGACTAAAAAACTTCGAGTTTTTGTTTTTTCTTTATTGTATGTTATAGGTTTGGTTGCTGGTGTGGCAGTTTTATTTGCTGTAGACCCAACATTTATGGGATTACTTCCTGATCCGATGAAGCCAAAAGAGAAAACAAATAAAGTTGTTCCAGAAAAGACCGAAGATCAAAAAGTGATGTACGTTGATAAAACAATTAACTTTCAAGATACACTTCAAAAATAAAGAAGTTTAGAGATCATAAATATAATAGAGGACTTGTTTTTTAGTTCTATTTTTGTTCATTTAAATTTTTGTTGAGGATTTAATTTTAATTTGTATCTTTGTCGTCCGATTTTTCGGGATATTATTTTTTAACCAAATTGTTTTACAATGAATCAATACGAAACTATTTTTGTAATGACTCCGGTTCTTTCAGATGAACAACTAAAAGAAACGGTGAACGATTACAAGACCTTTTTAAAGGAAAAAGGTGCCGTGATAGTGAATGAAGACAATTGGGGGCTTAAGAAATTAGCTTACCCAATTAAAAAGAAATCAACAGGTTTCTATCATTTATTTGAATTTAAGGCTCCAGGTAATGCTATCGGAGAATTAGAAATCGCTTATAACAGAGACGAAAGATTATTACGTTTCTTAACTGTGAAGCTTGATAAGCACGCAGTTTCGTTTAATGCGAAAGGAAAAAACGCTAAAAAAACTAAAGCTTAATTAACATGGCAGACGACGTAAGATATTTAACGCCTCCATCAATTGAGGTTAAAAAATCAAAATACTGTAGATTTTTAAAACAAAAAATCAAGCACATTGATTATAAGAATCCGGATTTTTTATTAAGATTCTTAAATGAACAAGGTAAAATTCTTCCTAGAAGAATTACTGGAACATCATTAAAATTCCAAAGAAAAGTTTCGACTGCTGTAAAAAGATCACGTCAACTTGGACTATTACCATACGTTGCTGATAACTTAAAATAATTTAACAATGGAAGTAATTTTAAAAGAAGATATGCAACCATTGGGATTTAAAGATGATGTTGTAGCTGTGAAAAACGGTTATGGTAGAAATTTCTTAATCCCTCAAGGAAAAGCAGTTTTAGCGACTGAGTCGGCTAAAAAAATGCATGCTGAGACTATTAAACAAAGAGCAAAGAAAGACGCTAAGCTTAAAGCTGATGCTGAAACTGTTGCTACAAAAATTGAAGCGTTAACTCTAAAGGTTTCTGCTAAAGCTGGAGATTCTGGTAAGATTTTTGGATCTATTAACAATATTCAAATTGCTGAAGCATTAAAATTAGCAGGTGTTGACGTTGATAGAAAAGCTATTAAAGTAATTGGTGGAAGTCCTAAGGAATTAGGTTCTTTCGAAGCTGAAGCTAAACTTCACAGAGAAGTAACTTCAGCGTTTACTTTCGAAATTATCGCAGGATAATTTTTAAGATAATTGAATTAGAAGGGGGTCCATATTGGATTCCCTTTTTTTTTATCTGTTTATTATTGGCTTAGTGATTGTTCGATTAAATAGACGTAAAAACTCAATTTTGTCCTTGAATTGAATAAACAATACATTTAGTTTTATTATTTTTAGAGTAAGATTAACTTAATAAACCCATAGACTTTAGGTGGAGGACTGAATTGATCATCACAATGATTGTTTTATGAATCTGCCGCTAACAATAAAAAGACTTCTATTATGAGTATTTACAAAGATTATATCAAGGAGATCGAGGAGAGAAAAGATCAAGACCTTAACCCGCAGCCAATTGATGGTGCTGAATTGTTAAGCGAAATCATTGCCCAAATTAAAGATTTAGGTAATGTAGAGAGAAAAGACTCACTCAACTTTTTTATTTATAATGCCTTACCAGGTACAACTAGTGCTGCAGGTGTAAAAGCAATATTTTTAAAAGAGATTATTCTTGGAGAATCAATAGTAGAAGAAATCACACCAACTTTTGCATTTGAGTTATTATCACATATGAAGGGAGGTCCTTCAGTTAAGGTGCTTCTTGATTTAGCGCTTGGTAATGATGTTGAAATTGCAACGCAAGCGGCGAAGGTTTTGAAAACCCAAGTATTCCTTTATGATGCAGATACTGAACTTTTAGCTACAGCATTTAAAAACGGAAATACGATTGCCAAAGATATTTTAGAAAGTTACGCGAAAGCAGAATTCTTCACGAAGCTACCAGAAGTAGATGAAAAAATTGAAATAGTTACTTTTATAGCAGGTGTAGGCGATATCTCCACAGATTTACTTTCTCCTGGAGGTGATGCGCATTCTAGATCAGATCGTGAATTGCATGGACAGTGTTTATTTGAACACAACCAAGAAATGCAAAAAGAACTTTCTGTTTTAAAAATACAACATCCTGATAAGCGTGTTATGTTAATCGCTGAAAAAGGAACAATGGGAGTTGGGTCTTCAAGAATGTCTGGCGTAAATAATGTTGCGTTATGGACTGGTGTTAAGGCAAGTCCGTATGTTCCATTTATTAACATCGCTCCAATTATTGCGGGTACAAATGGGATTTCACCTATTTTCTTAACAACTGTTGGTGTTACAGGAGGGATTGGGATTGACCTTAAAAACTGGGTAAAGCAAATAGATGAAAATGGAAAAACTATTCGTAATGAAGATGGAGATCCGATCTTAAAACAAACTTATTCTGTAGAAACAGGGACTGTTTTAACAATTAATACGAAAGATAAAAAATTATATAATGGAGATCAAGAGTTGATCGATATGTCTGCCTCTTTAACTCCACAAAAAGTAGAATTTATTAAGGCAGGAGGATCTTACGCTGTTGTATTTGGTAAAAAGATTCAAACTTTTGCTGCGCAAACTTTAGGAATTGAAGCTCCTCAAGTATATGCTGTTTCAAAAGAGATATCAATTGAAGGTCAAGGTTTAACTGCAGTTGAAAAAATATTCAACAAAAATGCAGTAGGAATAACTCCTGGTAAAACTTTACATGCAGGTTCCGATGTTCGTGTTGAGGTAAACATTGTAGGATCGCAAGATACTACCGGTTTGATGACTTCTCAGGAATTGGAAGCGATGGCTGCAACAATTATTTCACCAATTGTTGATGGCGCATACCAATCAGGATGTCATACAGCTTCGGTTTGGGATAAGAAAGCGCAAGCTAATATTCCAAGGTTAATGAAGTTTATGAATGACTTCGGGTTAATTACTGCTCGTGATCCAAAAGGAGAATATCATGCAATGACCGATGTAATTCATAAAGTACTTAATGACATTGTTATTGATGATTGGGCTATTATTATTGGAGGTGATTCTCATACAAGAATGTCTAAGGGTGTCGCTTTTGGTGCTGATTCAGGAACGGTAGCTTTAGCACTAGCTACAGGTGAAGCTTCAATGCCAATTCCTGAGTCTGTAAAAGTTACTTTTAAAGGTGAGATGGCTAAGTACATGGATTTTCGTGATATTGTACATGGAACCCAAGCACAAATGTTAGCACAGTTTGGTGGTGAAAACGTATTCCAAGGAAGAATCATTGAGGTTCATATTGGAACGTTAACTGCTGATCAAGCATTTACATTTACCGATTGGACTGCAGAGATGAAAGCGAAAGCTTCAGTTTGTATTTCAGAAGATGAAACTTTAATTGAGTCTTTAGAAATTGCGAAGTCTAGAATCCAAATCATGATTGATAAGGGAATGGATAATGTAGGTGAAGTTCTTCAAGGATTAATCGATAAGGCTAACGCTAGAATCGAAGAGGTAAGATCTGGATCTAAATCAGCATTAAGACCTGATAATGATGCAAATTACTACGCTCAAGTTATTGTGGATTTAGATGCTTTATCCGAGCCAATGATTGCCGATCCTGATGTAAACAATATTGATGTATCTAAAAGGTATACACACGATACAATCCGTCCTTTATCTTACTACGGTGGGGAGAAGAAGGTTGATTTAGGATTCATCGGATCTTGTATGGTTCATAAAGGTGATATGAAAATTTTAGCAGCAATGTTAAAGAACATTGAAGCAAAAGAAGGTAAGGTTGAGTTTAAAGCACCGTTAGTTGTTGCTCCTCCAACTTACAATATTGTTGATGAATTAAAAGCCGAAGGTGACTGGGAAGTATTACAGAAGTATTCAGGGTTTGAGTTTGATGATGACGCACCGAAAGGAGCTGCAAGAACAAGCTACGAAAACATATTGTACTTAGAGCGTCCTGGGTGTAATCTTTGTATGGGTAATCAAGAGAAGGCTGCACCTGGAGATACTGTAATGGCAACTTCTACTCGTTTATTTCAGGGGAGAGTTGTAAAGGATACGAATGAGAAGAAAGGGGAGTCTTTATTAACTTCTACTCCAGTAGTAGTGTTATCAACGGTATTAGGAAGAACTCCTAATATGGAGGAATACAAAGCAGCTGTTGCTGGAATAGAGTTAACGAGCTTTAAACCTTCCAGTCAGAAGTTAGTTAAATAGTTTTTAATTATTTAACTATAATTTAATGAGAGCCCAAGTTTTAAACTTGGGCTTTTTTATGTCCATATTCTTGATTTATAACAAGTTGAATTGTTGTTTTTGCTACACTATTGTGCGCAATAGCGCTCCACTTTTTATTGCTGATAATGTTTTAAAATACACTTCTAGGTTGAATTGGCTAAATGAGATAATTTAATAGAAGGAGCTTGAATTAACACTTATAATACAAAGCAGAGAAATCAACAGCTATATATTACTAGCTTGTGCGGTTTTTTATGTTTAAATCGTACCTTTACTGCTAGAACACAAGACCAAAGAAGATGAAAACGATATTGATAGATGGTGCAGATTTTCCAACTTTGCATTTATTTTTAAAACAAGCTTCAATAGAACTAGAATTCCTTGAGTTTTCAAGTAATATTCAATCATTTGAAAATAAAATCAACGATTTGTCTTGGCTAGAAGGAGTAAAAGTTAGAATTAGTATTTCGAATGCAAAAGAATTCTTAATCGAAGAAGATAATCAAGTGCGTAAAACTATACTCCAAATTCTTTTAGAAGCAATGGAAAACGAATACGCTAAAAGTCCAATCTTTGTATTAATCTCTAAAGATTAATTACCAGATTTTACTTTCGATTAAATGATTTTGAACGTAATCTTTTACGCCTTCTTCTAAAGTCATGAACCCTTCGCTATAACCTTGGTTAAGCAATTTTCGCATGTTGGCTTCGGTGAAGTACTGATATTTATCTCTAATGTCTTCAGGAGTATCTATGAATCCGATTTTAGGCTCTAAATCAAGTGCTTTAAACGTATTTGCAGCCAAGTCGTAAAAGGTTCTCGCTTTCCCTGTGCCAAGGTTATAAAGACCTGAGGTTTTACGTGTTTTCATTAAGAAAGTAATAACCTTAACAACATCTTTAACATAAACGAAATCTCTTAATTGCTCACCGTCTTTGTATTCCGGAATATGAGATTTGAATAAATTCATTTCTCCAGTTTTTTGAATCTGGTTGAAAGTATGAAAAATCACGGATGCCATTCTGCTTTTATGAAACTCATTTGGTCCATAAACATTAAAGAATTTTAATCCAGCCCAAAACAAAGGTTTTTCTTCCTGCTCTAATGCCCAAACATCAAAGTCGTTTTTTGACTCTCCGTAAGGATTTAGCGGCTTAAGTTTTTCTGGAATTTCATGATTGTCATCATATCCATATTCTCCTAATCCATAAGTGGCTGCTGATGATGCATATATTAATGGAAGAGAATATTGAATTGATTTTTTCCATACTTCTTTGGAGTAGTTAAGATTTAACGCATCAAATATGTCTTTGTCAAACTCGGTAGTATCAGTTCTTGCCCCTAAATGGATGATTATTTGAGTAAGCTGATGGTTTTTATCTAACCAAGTAATGAACTCCTTACGGTCTACAAGTTCTTTGTATGATTTGTTTTCATAGTTCGGTTTTTTAGATTCTATTGAAAAGTCATCAACTAAAACTAGCTCCTTAAAGCCTTGTTCGTTTAAATGAGCAACTAAACAACTACTAATAAAACCTGCAGCACCAGTAATGACAATCATATTTTATTTTTTTACAAAAGTAATTAAATGATAGATATTCTTATCTAATATGACTTGTTTAATTTTAATTCTTTTAATTTTTAACACTACGGTTATTAAGTCGTATTTTTACAACCAAAATTTGATTGGATGCTTACACTAACAAGAAGAGAACGGTTTAATGCTGCTCATAAGTTGTACAGAGAAGATTGGACTCAGAAACAAAACGAAGAAGTATTTGGGAAATGTGCTAATAAAAATTGGCATGGTCACAATTATGAACTTTTTATTACAGTAAAAGGAGAAATTAATCCAATAACAGGATATGTTATAGATTTAAAATGGTTAAGTGACATTTTACAAAAAAAAGTCATTGAAGCATTAGATCATAAAAATTTAAACTTAGACGTACCTTTTTTAAAAGGTAAAATGTGCAGTACAGAAGTTGTAGCAATTGAAATTTGGAAAATAATTGCAGATGATATTGAAGGACAAGGGGCGAAATTGCATTGCGTAAAATTAATGGAAACTGAAAATAATTTCGTAGAATACTACGGCCCAAATATATAATTATGGGCTACAAAAAAACAGAAGAATACGACGATAAAGTAACATCTTCAATATCTGATCATTATCAAGATATTTTAACAATATTAGGCGAGGATCCAAAACGTGAAGGTTTAGAGAAAACGCCTGAAAGAGTAGCTAAGTCATTGCAGTTTCTTTTGCATGGATATGATGTTGATCCAATAGAAATAATGAATTCTGCTCTTTTTAATGAAGCGTATGATGAAATGGTTATTGTAAAAAACATTGAAATATATTCAATGTGTGAGCACCACATGTTACCATTTTTTGGCAAAGCACATATCGCATACATTCCAAACGGGAAGATTGTTGGTTTGAGTAAAATACCCAGAGTGGTTGATGCTTTTGCAAGAAGATTACAAGTACAAGAAAGATTAACAACAGAAATAAGAGATTGTATTCAGAAGGTTTTGCAACCTAAAGGAGTTGCAGTTGTTATTGAAGCTTCTCATATGTGTATGCAAATGAGAGGAGTTCAAAAGCAAAATTCAACAACAACCTCGTCTTCTTTTACAGGAGCGTTTGAAAAGGATTCAACAAGAAAAGAGTTTATAAATTTAATATCTGCAAATTTAAAATAGTATGAAAGTATTTGTATTTCCTGGACAAGGAGCTCAATTTACAGGCATGGGGAAAGAATTATATAATTCTAGCTCCAAAGCTAAAGCATTGTTTGAAAAAGCAAATGATATTTTGGGTTTTAGAATTTCAGATATTATGTTCGAAGGTTCTGCTGAAGAACTAAAGGAAACTAAAGTTACGCAACCTGCAGTTTTTTTACATAGTGTTGCTGTAGCCTTAACCACTGAGGATTTTGCTCCGGATATGGTAGCAGGACACTCATTGGGTGAACTATCGGCATTAGTTGCAGCAAAGGTTATTTCATTTGAGGATGGTTTAAATATTGTGTCTAAAAGAGCACAAGCAATGCAGAAGGCTTGTGAATTAAAATCGGGATCAATGGCTGCTATTTTAGCGTTAGAAGATAATGTAGTTGAAACTATATGTAAAGAAACTCCTGGTATAGTTGTAGCAGCGAATTACAACTGTCCTGGGCAATTGGTAATATCAGGAGAGGCTAATGCCGTAAACGTAGCTTGTGAAGCTTTAAAAGAAGCAGGTGCTAAAAGGGCTCTTATATTGCCTGTAGGTGGGGCTTTTCATTCTCCTTTAATGGATCCTGCTAAAGAAGAATTAGCAGAGGTTATAAATTCAACTGAATTTAAAGAGCCGATTTGTCCTATTTATCAAAATGTTAATGCGCAACCGGTGAAAAATCCTGAGATTATTAAGCAAAATCTTATTTCACAATTAACCGCACCAGTAAGGTGGACGCAAATTGTGAAAAACATGTTATCGGACGGAGCTTCTGTTTTTACAGAAATGGGACCAGGTAAAACCTTACAAGGATTAGTTAAAAAGGTAGACAGACAAATTGAAACTGTTGGCGTTCAGTAATTAAGATAAGGAAGCATTTAAAATATTCCCTGTATTTACAAGTTTATGAAGGCGTTCGTTTTTGAGCGCCTTTGCTATTATTGGAAGATGACTTACTCTGTGAATATCTGTTCCAATAAAATCCACAAAATTATTATCGATTAAATAATTTGCACCATGAATTGCGCCTTCTCCATAATGCCCTGTGAAGGAAAGTAGGTTTAGTTGAAACTTAACGCCTAATTCTTTTAGTTTATCATATTTTTCTAAGTCAGCTACAAAGTATGGATAACGTTCAGGATGTGCTAAAACGGGTGTGTAACCTTTCATAAACATGTCGGTTATGCCTTCGGTTACGCCTTGATGCTCATTAAAATAAGAGAATTCAAATAGCAAATATTTTTCTTTACCGAAACTTAGAATGTCATTTTTCTTTAATCTTAAGTTTAGTTCTTCGTCGAAATAATATTCAGCAGAAGCATTTATTTCAAGAGGAGAGTTTATTTTAGCAAGAGCATTCCTTATTTCGTCTAATTTACTCAGTATTGTATCCGATGAATTTCTATAAAAATCATGCATTACATGTGGAGTACAGAGTAATTTTTTATATCCAAAATTTTGAAGACCTTTAATGATTTCTAAAGAATTCTCAAGAGAGTCAGATCCATCATCAATACCATGAATGATATGCGAGTGCATATCATTCTTAATTAATGAGCCTATATTTATTGGCTCAAGAAGAATTTCTTCTTGTTTCTTTTTGAAAATTTTAGAAAAGAACCCCATTGTAAATTACAATTCAGGATAAAATTCACTTTTAAACCATTCAAGTGTAATTTCTAAACCTTCTTTAATGTCAACCTCGGGTTGGTAATTGAAGTTTTTTTGCGCTTTCTCAATATTTGCTAATGAATCTCTAATGTCTCCAACTCGTGGAGGACACATTTCAGGGGATTTATCAGACTTGGCTGCGTCTTTTAGTATATTATAAAGCTCTATAACAGATGATTTATATCCACAAGCGATATTGTACGTTTCACCAAACGCATCTGGATTCTCACACAGCATGGCTTTTACATTAGCTTGTACTGCGTTTTCCACAAATGTAAAGTCTCTTGACTGTTCACCGTCTCCAAAAATCTTCCCAGCTTCATTTCGTAATAAAGCATTCATATACAGTGGTATTACAGCTGCGTAAGGTCCGTTTGGACTTTGGTTTGGACCGAAAATATTAAAATATCTTAATCCAATTGTGTTAAATCCAAAGGCTTCATGAAAGACCTTTGCGTAAAGTTCATTTGTTTTTTTAGATACTGCGTAAGGACTTAACGGATTTCCTGTTTTATCTTCATATTTAGGTAACCCTTTATGATCTCCATAAACAGAACTACTACTCGCAAAAATAAAAGATTTTATTCCTGCATCCTTGGCGGCAGTAAGCATGTTTAAAAAACCTGTAGCGTTAGCTTCATGCGTTAGCAAAGGTGTTTTTAATGATCGTGGCACCGAACCCAAAGCAGCTTGATGCGAAATGTGATCCATGCCAATTACAGCATCATCACAAGTTTTTTTGTTTGTGATATCTCCTTCAATAAATTCTAGTCTTGAGTCATTTTTGTACGGCTCAAGGTTTTTTAAGTATCCATTACTTAAATCATCAAGAATTCTTACTTTTTCAGCCCCAAAATCAAGTAGGTATTGCGCTAAATTTGACCCAATAAAACCTGCTCCACCCGTTATTAAAAACGACTTTTTAGAAAGATCAGTTGAATGATATTTTCTAGTAATTTTCCATTTATCTTTTTGCATATTGACCTTTGTAATAATTTAGGTAGTCACCACTGATTATGTTATCTATCCAATCTTTGTTCGATAAAAACCAGTTAACGGTTTCTTCAATTCCTTTTTCTACTGTATATTTTGGTGTCCAACCTAGTATGTTTTGAAGCTTTTCTGCATCGATGGCATAGCGTTGATCGTGACCAGCTCTATCTTTAACGTAGGTGATTAATCCAAGTGATGCACCCTCTTCTCTGCCCAGTTTTTGATCAACTAGTTTAATTAGCAAATGGACCAATTCAATGTTTTGTTTTTCATTGTGTCCACCTATGTTAAAGGTTTCACCTATTTTTCCTTCATGAAATATTAAATCAATAGCTTCTGCATGATCAATAACATGCAACCAATCTCTAATATTATCACCCTTACCGTAAATAGGCAGGGGGTTGTTTTCCACAATATTGTTAATGATTAAAGGAATCAATTTTTCAGGAAATTGGTGAGAACCATAATTGTTAGAACAATTAGAAATCTTTATTTTTAAACCATAGGTTTCATGATAAGCTCTAACAAAGTGATCTGAACTGGCTTTTGATGCGCTATACGGTGATCTTGGATCGTATGAAGTTGTTTCTGTGAACAAGCCTGTTTCACCTAAAGATCCATATACTTCATCAGTTGAAACATGATAAAAGATATTATCTGATGTTAGGTCCCATTTACTTTTAGCAACGTTGAGTAAGTTAACGGTTCCAATTACATTTGTAGTTACAAACTCTAAAGGATTCGATATTGACCTATCCACGTGTGATTCAGCGGCTAAATGAATTACATTATCTATTTTGAATTGATCAAAAATTGATTCTAATTCTTTCTCGTTACAAATGTCAGCCTTTACAAAAGTGTAATTATCAGCTTGCTCAACGTCTTTTAAATTATCAAGGTTTCCCGCATAAGTCAACTTATCTAAATTGACGATGTTATAATTAGGATATTTGTTCACCAATAAACGAACTAAGTGGCTACCAATAAATCCAGCTCCACCTGTAACTAAGATGTTCTTATCAAAATGAATCATATTATTTTTTTAAATTTTGCTCAAAATTCCAAGCAGAGGAAAGCATGTCTTCTAAACTTAATTGAGCTTCCCAATCCAAGAGTTTTTTAGAAAGACTACAGTCTCCAAAAATTGCAGGAACATCTCCTTTTCTTCTCGGATTTATTTTATAATTTATTTTTATTTTTGATACTTTTTCAAAAGTATTAATAATTTCCAAAACACTAGATCCATTACCGGTTCCTAGATTAATAGGAATGACTGTATTGTGATTTACTCTATTATACTCAACAGCTGAAACATGAGCTTTAGCTAAATCAATAACATGAATATAATCTCTTAAGCAGGTTCCATCAGGAGTATCGTAATCGTCTCCAAATACAGATAAAACGTCTCTTTTACCAATTGCAACTTGTGTTACAAAAGGCAATAGGTTGTTAGGCTTGCCAATTGGTCTGTCACCTATTAATCCACTGCTATGCGCACCTATTGGGTTAAAGTATCTAAGGTTAATAGCCGAAAAAGAGTGGGTGTAATTGAAATCATTTACAATTTCTTCACAAATTATTTTCGATTTCCCGTAAGGGGATT
>CAJJCC010000043.1 GCA_905182585.1 uncultured Flavobacteriales bacterium | reverse complement strand
AAATTGGTGATTTTGATTGGTCGCGTTAAAAGCTATAGATGGAAAATAAAGGTTATTTTTAATAGCCTTTGTCGTCTATCCAAGTATTTACCATTCGGTTATAACTAACCTTATAATTAATGTTTCTATTGAGTTCGAAAATATTGTCAGCAATATCGGTGTTAATCTTATTAAATCGAAATTGTTCGCTTAATAAGTTATTTTCCTCTCCATAAATCCATGTTTCTGAATTGTCATATCGATAGACAATTCTGGGAGGGCCAAAAAGTATATAAATCATTCCTCTATCAGTACTCCAACCTGGTTGATTACATGTGAATAGTTGATTTGCTATTGAAACTTCTTTGTAATATTCTGAGATAAGTTTTCTAGCTCTTTCCCGATTTCCCGCTAATGTAATCCATTTTTTTTCAAATTCTTTTCGAGGTGTTTTCGTTCTTAATAGTTCTGCGTATTCCGGTTTACCCAAAAGATAGCCAAGTGCGTTTGAGCAATGTTCAATTGAGCTTACTTTAGGGAATTCCTTTTGATTACAAAAAACAGAAAATCCGTTATTATTGTTTGTGTCAGTAACAAAATGATAATAATGATTCTTTAATCCCGGTAAGGTTAAGCTTGAGTCTGAAACTACAAACCAAGTTGAATCAGGGACTTTGGATAATTTATAGGCATAACTAACGGCATGCGGTTTTGGAGCTGACGTCATTTTAGATTCAAATCTCATGATTTTCAAATACTGTTGCTCTTTTGAGTGTTTAGATATTTTAAAATCTGTAGTTTGATGCTGCGTTAAGTTGTTATTGTTAATTCCTTCAATTTTATAATAAGATCTTGACGAAGTATGTTTTTTTCTCAGTGTTTGAATTTTACTCACTTTAAATTTTCTATTTTCATCTTGAAGAATGATTTTAACTATATAATCCTTCCCTAAAGGCGCGTATGTTTTTATCCGATGTGATTTTTGATTGTTATTTATGTTTCTTTTTAAAGAATAGTGAATTGAAGCAGAATCAATAGGGGATTTTTCATCATACCCTGTGAGAATTTTATACTTAATAGCATATCTAGCTAGGTGATTGTTAGAAGTCGTTTTGGTGTAAAGAAAATCGTTTGGGTTAATATTTATACATAATTCGGAAATTGAATCATTAATAGAATGAAAGGATGTGCTCAGTTTGTATTGGTGCGCATCTGATTCATAGGTTTCAGATAAATCAAATTCTGATAGGTAATTCGGCGAACCACAGCTAAACAAAATAATAACAGGTAAAATACTAATCTTCCAAATATTTCTCATCAAGTTGTTTTGTTGTTTTAGCACCCAATTCTTTTATCTTTTCAATTCTCGCAAGAATATTCCCTTTACCAGAATGCAACTTTTTATGTGCCTCTGAAAATTCTTTTGCAGTTTTATCTAAACTTCTCTCAATTTTTTCTAAGTCGCAAACAAAACCTACAAACTTATCATATAATTTACCACTTTCTTCAGCTATCTTCAGTACGTTCTTGTTTTGCTTTTCTTGTTTCCATAAAGAAGCGACTGTTTTTAGCGTAGCGAGTAATGTACTTGGACTAACAATAACTACATTTTTATTCCAAGCAAAATTAAACAGTTCAATGTCTTCTCTTACTGCAACACCGAATGATGCTTCAATAGGAATAAAAAGCAGAATAAAATCGGGAGTTGAAACGCCTTCTGCAGTCTGATATTTTTTATCACTTAAAAGACGAATATGACTTTTAAGTGATGTAAGATGAGCCTTGATGTTTATTTGTCGGTCTATGTCATTATCCGCGTTTACATATTTTTCATATGCAACTAATGAGACTTTTGAATCTATAATGATATGTTTGTCTTCTGGTAAGTAAACAATCGCATCAGGTTGAATTCTATCGTCATCGGAATTAACTAGGCTAACTTGAATTTTGTATTCTAAACCTTTTTCTAATCCTGAATTTTCAAGTACTTTTTCAAGAATTAATTCTCCCCAATTCCCTTGGAATTTATTATCACCTTTTAATGCATTGGTAAGGTTATTGGCCTCTTGAGAAATTTGTTGATTTAAATTTTTTAATTGTTCAATTTGTTCTTTAAAGCTAGCAGCTTTGGATATACTATCCTTCATTTGATCTTGAATAGTTTTTTCAAATGATTCCAATTGGTTCTTAAAGGGCTTAAGTATATTTTGATTGTGTTCTGAAAAGTCTTTCGATTGCTCTTTAACTATTTCGTTAGCTATATTTTTAAACTCAGTTTTTATCTGAGTTTTTAAATTAGCCGCCTCAGTTTTAAAATCATGAAATCGTTGATTTACATTTTTTAATTCTGAAGCTTGTTGAATATTTAAAATTTCGGCATCTCTTAGTTGATCCCCGTTTTCAAGAGCTAAGTCTTCTTTTTGTATTAATGATATTTTTAATTCCTCAAGCTTCTCTAAAAGTTGCTTGGTAATTAATTCCTTTTCAATTAATGCTTTGGAGGCTGTATGAATTTCGGTTTGATTGTTTGATTTTGATAATAGAAAGCCAATAACTACACCTGCTGTTAAACCTATTGCTAAACCGATTATTGTCATATATTAAAGATAAAATTTAAAGACAATAAATAAAAAGTTAAACATTAAGAATTAACACTTTTAACCCCTTTTCTACTAATTTAAAAAGCTCAACGACTTCATGATTGGTCATTCGGATACATCCATGTGAGGAAGGTTTTCCAATTAACCCTTCCTCAGGAGTGCCATGAATGTATATCCTCCTATCGTAAGTGTCAATTTTTTCACCAGCATTTATTCCTTCTTCTAATCCTCTTAACCATAAAAGTCGAGTGGTTACAAAGTCTCCTTTTGCATGGACAGGATAATGTTCTAAATCAGCTTCTTTCCCAGTATAAACTCCACCCTTAATAATTCCTCTTAAAGGAACTCCTTTGCCTATTTTGTGTGCGATTGCATGAAGACCAGTTGGCGTTTTTTTGCTAAACTGCTTATTCCCTAAGCCATATTTACTAGTACTTATTATGTGCGTACTAACAACGTGGCCATGGCGAATGAGGTAGAGCTTTTGTTGTTTAATAGAAATGAAAATTAATTCATTGATGTCGTGTTCTGGGTAAAAGTCATTACAGTATTCTTCTAGGAAAAAAAGAACATCTTTTTCGTTAGGATGCACCTCTGCCTTAAACCCAAAAGCAAATAAAAGAAGGAGAACAATTGTAATTTTGTTTTTCACTACAGTAATTTACTGAAATTGATATGATTTTGTTCTGTTAAAATAGGTTTACGAATCCAAAATGAATTTTAGCAGCACTAAAATCAAAGTTAGTGTCTTCAAATTTTCCTATAGCATAACTCACTGAGAATATTCCGGGTTTAGTTTGGAAGTTAATTCCTCCACCGAATGCTAGGGGATAATTTATTGTATAATCTGTAATTGTATTTTTTTCTACTATGGATTGATCTACAAATAAAGCTAAGTGAGAGTTTTCTTCGAAGAGCAACCTAAATTCTAAAGTAAAAACAGAATAGTTAGAAGTAAAGATTGACTGCTGATCAAAACCTCTAAGTAGCCTAAAACCGCCAAGTCTGTATAGATCATTATCTAGTAAGTAATCATTTTGTTTAACACCAGAGTTATTACCAAGTTTCATAGAGATGGTTTTCCATAATGGAATATAAGCTTCAATAATTACATTCCCTTGGTAGAGCATTGATGATTCAGGAACAAAAATAAATGTGCTTATACTTTGACTTTCGCTTAGTGGTAATCGTATTTTTCCATTTTCAGTAAATCCTGATATTTTTTTAATACCTGCTTTACCTTCAATTCTAAAAAGAATCCCTTTTCTGGGATTAAACTTGTAATCTAATTGATCCCAATTAATGATTAAACCATATGAATTACTATTACCATTAGTTGAGCTTAAATAGCTAGATTGAATCGGTTTATTATTTAAAGTATTTGTTCCTTGATTTTCCCAAAAAGCAATGAAGTTTCTTTTTGCTGAAATTTCAAATTTCACACCCAATTTATTACTGTAATAAATAAAACTTGTGTCCTGTTTTAGTAAGTTCAATGCATGGGTTATTCCAATAGGTGATTTTAAAAGATATGGAACATCTTCTTCTGTATTTAATTGCTGAGTCTCTGGTTGAATTCTTTTCCAATTAAACTTTAGTT
The DNA here is from genome assembly GCA_905182585.1 of uncultured Flavobacteriales bacterium. Classification (GTDB taxonomy): domain Bacteria; phylum Bacteroidota; class Bacteroidia; order Flavobacteriales_C. The sequence goes on along the minus strand of CAJJCC010000043.1, from coordinate 9,368 downwards.
TTTCCCCATATCCTAAAGCGTTTCCTAAATTGAGCTTAATATCACCAGTAATTAATAATTGTGACTCATCACCAGTAATTAGTGAACTTGAAGAATTAGGTAATATCCCAACAATACCATTGATGAAATTAGCCGTTTTGTCTTTTAAAGTCAGTGTTATAAGCGCTTTGTTTTTATAGAACGATACTTTAGGCTTGCTCTCAAGCGTTACGAACGGCAATTCTTTAAGTTTTTGACTTATAGACTTTAGTAACTTTTCATCGTAAGGTTGTCCTTTTTTTATGCCAAGGTAGTTTGCTAAGTAGTATTTTTTAAGTTTTAGATTTCCAACTATATCGAGGGTGTCCCATACAATTTTAGGACCTGTGATTGTATTTAATGTTGCCGAAATCTTATTTTCATTTGAGGTGATTTCTTCGAGTTGGACCTTGGTGAATGGATAGCCATTATTTTGAAAGTAAGTGATTATTTTATCAAATCGATTACTTAAATCACTTGCAGAGACAAGCTCGCTGTACCATTTATCTGTTATGTAGTCGGGTACTTTTGGCCCTTTATTGTTAATCGTAATAGATTCCCAAGTGTATATCGGCCCTTTAGTTACGAAAACATTGAAATTCAAACTATCTATAGTTTGCATAGAATCAATTGAAAACTCCAAAAAACTATTCCGGAAGGCTTCTGCCTGTAATAAATAAATTGAAGTATTGTAGTTTTTCCAATCTGAATATAAAGAGTCTGGTTTATAATCAAAGCTTGAAAGATCACCTCCTTTCCATGAAATATTAATTTGACTCCAACCAGTGCTGAAGAAAATAAGTAATAGATATATAATTTTAAATTTCATTAATTCTAAAGGGTCCAGTCAATTGGTTTAATGTTTTTATTCAACAAGTATTCGTTCGTTTTAGAAAAAGGCTGACTTCCGAAAAAACCTCTCCGGGCTGAAAACGGTGATGGATGAGGAGATTTTATTGTTAAATGTTTTAGTTCATTAATAATAACGCCTTTGTTTTGTGCATATTTCCCCCAAAGTATAAAAACTATATTCTCTTTTTCATTGGAAATCAACTCAATTATTCTGTCTGTAAATATTTCCCATCCTTTTTTTTGATGACTACCTGGTGATTTAGCAGAAACCGTTAAAGTAGCATTGAGTAAAAGTACGCCTTGTTTTGCCCATGGGGTTAGATTACCTGTTTTAGGAACAGTAACTTCTAAGTCGCACGAGAGTTCTTTGTAAATGTTTTTTAGAGAAGGAGGAAGCTTGTTGTTATTCTTTACAGAAAAACTTAATCCGTGAGCCTGATTTTCACCATGGTAAGGATCTTGACCTATAATAACAACCTTTACATCCTTAAAGTGGGTTTGATTAAATGCTTCATAAATAAGTTCTTTGTCCGGATATACTACCGAATCATTGTATTGATCCTGTACAAATTGATTTAATTTTTGAAAATATGGTTGGTTAAACTCACTTTGTAGTCTATCTAACCAAGATTGATTAATTTTTACTTTATCTTCCAACATAAATAAATTCAATTATATCATAAATACAAAATCAATAACTATGTTGAAATTGATTGAGTTTTTAAAGAGCTTTATAATTACTAAAAGTAATAAGATGGATTGGAATAATTTAAATTCTTTAGAACAATTGAGCGAAATTGACGAAAAGTCAAAAACAAAAACTCAAATAATATTCAAACACAGTACTAGATGTAGCGTAAGCTCATTTGCTAAAAGAATTCTTACAAGTGAATACACTGAAGAGGTTCAAAACAAAGTTGATGTTTATTATTTGGATTTAATAGCATTCAGAGAGATTAGTCAAGAAATAGCTTCACGTTATAGTGTAATGCATGAATCACCACAGATTTTGGTGATAAACAATGGAGCTTGTTCTTATAATGCATCACATTCAGATGTTTCTTTTGACAAAGCTTTAAGTAAATAGGTTGTAATAAGCCAATAAAACCTTTATTTTAAGGTCTTGATGAAAATTCGATTAACTATATTTCTATTTGGCTTCATGAGTATTTCACTTGTGGGACAGAATGAGGATAAAATGGATCATACTGTTGGGTATCATCACATTTTTTATTCTGGAATCCAAGTTAATACACATGGTTGGGGATTTGGATTTAGACGAGGGTATCATCAAACTGTTAAGCGGAAACTTCTTTACGAATTTGAGTTTACAACCCTAAAACACGCTAGAGAGGTGAAATTACTTCCGGCAGATGGATCAAATGGTTTCGTGTTTGCGAGAGAAAACTTGGCTTATAATTTACGTTTTGGCATAGGGAAGCATAATGTATTAGCATACAAGCCCTTTGGTGAAGGAGTTGAAATAAAAACGATTTACACACTAGGCTTATCTACTGTATTACTGAAGCCTGTTTATTATTATATGATTTATGGAGATACTCCAGAAAGTTCACTTGAACGTTTTGATGAGGAGAAACATAATGTGTATAACATACTTTCATCAGGCCCCTATCTTAAAGGGTTTAATGAATTGTCTATTCAACCGGGAATTTTCGGTAAATTTGCTTTGAATTTCGAATACGCTGCAGAAAGAGCTTCGATTAGAAGTTTGGAGGTGGGCGTAGTAGTTGATGGATATTATAAAAATGTAGATTTATTAGCCTTTGCTGATAACTACCCGGTTTATGTAAGCTTTTACTTGAGTTTACAATATGGCGGAAAATGGTATAGATAATAAGAAGCGTATGAGTGAGTCAATTGAAAAAAAGAAAGTGAGTTTTAAGAAGCCTAAGTGGTTACGTGTAAAACTTCCAATTGGGCCTGAATATAAAAAAGTTAGGAAATTAGTTGACGATAACAACCTTAATACAATTTGCCAAAGTGGGAATTGCCCAAATATGGGCGAGTGTTGGGGTGCTGGAACAGCAACTTTTATGATCTTAGGAAATACTTGTACTCGAAGTTGTGGTTTTTGTGCTGTGTCGACTGGTAAGGGTGATGATCTTGATGAGTTTGAGCCTGCAAAAGTGGCAAAGTCAATTAAGACGATGGAAATCAAACATGCTGTTATTACTTCGGTAGACAGAGATGATTTAGCTGATGGAGGTGCTGAGCATTGGGTGAAAACAGTGAAGGCAATTAGAAGAATTAGTCCAGGTACTACAATGGAAACATTAGTAGGAGATTTCATGGGTAAATGGGATGATTTACAACAGATTATCGACGTTGCTCCTGAGGTTGTTTCTCATAATATAGAGACCGTTAGAAGGCTTACTAAAGAGGTTCGAATTCAGGCTAAATACGATCGTAGTCTGGAATTATTGATGCGATTGAAAAAGGGTGGGATGAAAACCAAATCTGGTATCATGTTGGGTTTAGGAGAAACAGAGGAAGAGATATATGAGACAATTGACGATTTAGCTTCGATTAATGTTGATATTATAACAATGGGACAGTATTTACAACCAACACCTAAGCATTTAGAAATCGCACATTTTATTACTCCTGAGAAATTTGAAGAGTATAGATTGTACGCAGTTGGCAAAGGATTCAGACATGTTGAAAGTTCGCCATTGGTTCGGTCGTCTTATCATGCAGAAAAACATATACTTTAATATTTCACATTTAAAGATAACTTCATGAAAAAAACACTTGTTCTCTGTTGTGCAATATTAATGCTTGGAGTTAAGGTGTTTTTGATAAACTCTGATGTCCCAGCTAAAGAATCATTTAAGGAGTATAGGGGTTCTGTTGAATTTTGGGGTGATAGAGTTGGACGATTTTCATCTGATTCAGCTTTTAGCAAAACCTTAAAAAAGGTAAGAAAACAAATCGAAAAAATTCCTGTAAGAAGATCTCTTGGTTTAAATTGGGAGGAGTTAGGTCCTGATAATATTGGTGGTCGAACTCGAGCCATTCTGATTGATAAATCAAATACTAATCGTGTATATGCAGGTGGTGTTTCAGGTGGTTTATGGTACAGTAATGATGGGGGTTTAAGTTGGGAAGCAACTACTCCTGGTGATAATGCTGAAGTATTGACCGTAAATTGTATAACACAGGATAAGGATGGTTATATATATTACGGTACTGGAGAAGGTGTTTTTTATGGTGTTAATGAAACTGCTCCTGGGATTGGAGGGTTTGGTTTTAGGGGAATGGGTGTTTTCAGATCAACAACCCCTTCTGGAACTGAATTTACTCACTTAAACGATTCTTGGGATGGTAAAGAAGAAAGAACAGTTGCTGTTAACGCTCTTGCTGCAGATACACTAGGTAATATTTACGCTGCCGCAAAAAATAAATTATATAGATCTACCGATAACGGATTGAATTGGAATGCTGTTAACGCTTATCCTAATGGAATTGAATTTTCAGGTATCGCTTATGATGTGGCTGTAACACCAAGTGGAGTAGTAGTTCTGGCAATGGGTAACAATTATTTCGTTTCTTTTACGGGCGAACCTTATACTTTTTACAGAATTTCCACCAATGAAATCCCCGCAGCTTCTGGTCGATCTGTAATTGCAATCGCTCCTTCTGATGATAATACTATTTATATTTCTAGAGCTTTAAAAACAGGTGAGTTTGATGGTTTATATCGTACAAAAGACGGAGGGTTCACTTGGGATGTTATTGTAAAAGGTGCAAGTGACGTTTTTAAACCTTTTACGGGAGGAGGACCACAAGGAGAGTATAATCAATGTTTAGCCGTTTATCCGAATAATCCCAATAGGATTATTCTAGGAGGAATTGAATTTTATAGATGGGAAGAAGGTGAAAACTGGGAAAAAATAACAAGATGGAGTGCTGCCTGGGGAGATCATGACTATGTTCATGCTGATGGGCACACGATTGTGTTTCACCCTGAAAACCCTGAAATGTTTTATTTAGGAACAGATGGGGGTATTTTTAGAACTAAAAATGATGCTGAAATATTCGAACGTTTAAATAGAGGGTTTAATGTAACTCAATATTATGGTCTTAGTTTTGGACGAGATGGTGTTGTGTTAGGAGGTGTTCAAGATAATGCAAACATATATGTTGATTTTAAAGGGAATACGGAGCAAAGTGGTGATGTTCAAAATAGTGGAGACGGTGGACAAGCTTGTATATCTCAATTAAATCCTGAGGCATTCTTTATTGAAAGTCAGTGGGGGAAAATAAAAAGAAGTAATAAAAGAGGTGAGGAGTATAACGAGTTCTTTAGTCATGCTAAAGCTAAATTAACATTGGGTTTCGTAGAGCATGGAGGTGAATGGAGTGAGTTTGTAGCGCCACTGGATTTGTGGGAATCTAATATCGATACTTTAGTCAAGGATTCAATTAATTACGTTGCCGATAAAACTTATTATCAAGGAGATGTCTTGTCGTTGGTAAGCACAAACACTAAGGTTTTATTTAGTGATACACTAAAATCTGATTATGAAGAGGGTGATACGATAACTGTAAAGGATCCTCATCAAAGTATGTTTTTGTACGGAACACACCAAGCATTATATATAAGTAGAAATGTTTTAGATTTTTCGACAGCTCCTGAATGGATTGAGCTGTCAAGGGAAGGATGTCTTGTTGATAAATGGAATCCTAAAGGAATTTCTGCTTTTGCAACATCTGCAGATGGGGATGTTATCTTTTACGGTACAAATAAAGGTGAGGTTTTTAGAGTGTCAAATGTATCTCAGGTAGTTAATGACGAGACGGTTTCTAATGCAACAGTATTAAAGATTGCTGATTTAGAAACAACCAGTGGTGCCGATTATTTAATCACAGATATCGCGATTGATCCAAATGATCCTGAACGTGTATTAGTAAGTGTGGGTTTTTACGACCAACCTGCGAATATTTATTATTCCAATTTAGCAACTTCTACAATGGATGACTCAAGTTTCATCCCTGTTAGTGGAGATTTACCACAAATACCAGTGTACAGTTGTTTGATTGAGTATTATTCAGGAGCATTTATTGTAGGAACGGAGTTTGGAGTGTTTACCAGTGAAGACGATGGAGTTGCTTGGAGTAAAGAGTCAGACGGACTTCCAAATTGTCCTACTTTAATGGTTCGACAACAGATTTTCAAATGGGCAGGAAACTTCGGGCAAATATACATAGCCACCCATGGTAGAGGAGTTTTTACTTCCGATGATTATGTAACAAGTGTAGCTGATGAAACAGCGTTAATCGGCTCAATGGATTTAAATATTTTTCCTAATCCAGTAATCAATACATTGAATTTTAAATTGCCAACTTCTCTTAAAGTTGATGAAATATTGATTTTTGATATTAAAGGAAGTCTGGTGCTGAAAGAAAATGATATTCGTAATGCTGCAATTAACGTCAAGTATTTACAAAAAGGCCTTTACATTATAAATGTAAAGGCCGGATCTAAAATCTATAATTCGAAGTTTATTAAAAAGTAATAATTAGCTTACTTAAGCATATTTAATACGATATAGCTCATAAGCCCTATTGATGTTCGTAAAGCTTCATGATCAACATCAAAAGTATTTGTATGTAATCCTGAGTTTATTCCTTCTGGAGTGTTTGCGATTCCTAGCCTGTAAAAACATGAAGGCATTTCTTGAGAGTAATATGCAAAATCTTCCGAAGTCATTCTTAAGTCTAAAGGATGAACTTTATCCTCACCTAAGAAATCATTTGCTGAATCCCAAGCAAGTTGAGTTGTGGTTTCATCATTTGTTAAGAATGGATATCCATCATGAATATCAAAATTACAACTTCCACCCATCGCTTCAGCAAGCATTTCAGCCATTTTCTTCATTTTCTTCTTTGCGTCTGCTCTCCATTCTTCATCAAAAGTTCTAAACGTTCCTTTAATTTTAACTTCTTCAGGAATAATATTAGTTGCACCATAGCCTTCTATATTTCCAAATGTAAGTACAGAAGGAATAGTAGGATCCGCATTTCTTGATACAATTTGTTGAAGTGCTACAATTATATGAGAAGCAAGTAATATCGTGTCAACACATTTATTAGGCAATGCACCATGTCCGCCTTTACCTTTTACGGTAACGTAAATTTCATCAGCCGAAGCCATGTACATTCCTTTTCTAAAACCAACATTCCCTACTTCAAGTTGTGGGTAGACGTGTTGTCCGATAATTAATTCAGCATCTGGCTTTTTTAAAGCATCTTCTTTAATCATTAAAGAGGCTCCACCAGGAAGAATTTCTTCACCTGGCTGAAAAACAATTTTAACTGTCCCTTCGAATTCATCCTTTAATGAATTTAAGATTTTACAAACTCCAAACATCGAACTTGTGTGAACATCATGTCCACATGCATGCATCACACCTTCGTTTTTGGACTTGTAATCTTTATCGCTTTTTTCAATAATAGGAAGAGCGTCAATATCGGCTCTTAAAGCAATCACTTTTTTATCAGGATTTCTACCCCTAATATGAGCAACTATTCCCGTTTTAACATATCCCGGTTTAAATTCAATATTGTTTTCTGAAAGGAATTTTTGAATGTATTCACTTGTTTTGAATTCTTTAAAAGAAAGCTCAGGATTTGCATGAAGATATTTTCTGTGGGAAACAACTTCTTCGAAATGTTTGTCTGCTAGTACTTTGATTTTTTCCTTCATAACTGAATTCGATTATTTCGCTAAGATAATTATTCTTATTCTCTTGCAAATAAAGAACTCCTTAAAGTATCAAACATCTTTATATAATGTATCTTAATATTTCAATTATAGGATATGAATATAGGTTATGTTAAAGTTGAAGTTAAAAATGGGGTTGGAAAAATAGAGTTTTTCCATCCTAAAAGTAATTCACTACCTGCTGCTTTATTGAAAGAGATTACTGAAGGACTAAATACATTATCCGAAAATAATGAGGTTCTTGTCATTCATTTAAAAAGCGGAGGGGAAAAATCTTTCTGTGCTGGAGCTTCTTTTGATGAATTGTTAGAAGTTTCAAATGAAGAGGAAGGAAAAGCGTTTTTCTCTGGTTTCGCTAGAGTAATCTTAGCGATAAAAAATGCACCTAAGTTTGTTGTTGCGCAAATTCAAGGTAAGGTTGTAGGTGGAGGTGTTGGAATTGTTGCCGCATGTGATTTTGTGGTTGCTACTGAGGAGGCAAGCTTAAAGTTGAGTGAGTTGTCAATTGGAATTGGTCCTTTTGTTGTAGGCCCTGCTTTAGAGCGAAAAATAGGATTAGCCCATTTTTCGAATATGACGTTAAACCCTACTTCATGGAAAACCGCTAATTGGGGGAAGGAAATAGGTTTGTATTCTGAAGTTGTTTCATCAATAATAGAGTTAAATAAGAGACTAGAAGAAATAATCACCTTATATAAGGCGTATTCACCGGAGGCAATGTTGGAAATAAAAAAAATGTTATGGGAAGAATGGTTCGATTTGGATGAGGTAATGAGTCGCCGTGCAGAACAAAGTGGATCCTTAGTTCTTTCAGATTTCACACGAAATAAATTAAAAGAATTAAAATCGAAATAATGAATGTATTGGTTACGGGAGTATCTCGAGGAATAGGGCTTGAGATGTTAAAGAGTTTTTGTGATTATAGTCATATTAATAAGGTGTATGCAGTTTCAAGTAGCGAATGCTCTTTTGAGAATGAAAAAGCTATATATATAAAGTGTGATTTCTTAAAAGAAAATTGGATTGAAAAGATTGAAGCAGTTGTTAGAGAGAAAGAGATTAATATTCTAATTAACAATGCGGGTTATTTATGTCAAGGATCAGTAAAGGATACTTCTTTAACAGAAATGAGTAATATGGTGCAAATAAATTATTTAGCACCAATTCAAATTGTCCAATCATTGTTAGGCAATTTAAAGAGAGGTAAGGCTCATATTGTTAATATAGGCTCTATGGGTGGTTTCTCAGGAAGTTCTAAGTTTCCAGGATTATCAATATACAGTTCAACTAAAGCTGCTTTAGCAAATTTATCAGAGTGTTGGGCAGAAGAATTAAAGGAGTTTGGAGTCACATCTAACTGTTTAGCTTTGGGAGCTGTAAATACCGAAATGCTTAAAAATGCCTTTCCTGGTTATGAAGCACCAGTAAATTCAAGGTTGATGGGAGAGAAAATCGTTGATTTTTCAATAAACTTTAATGGAGTAATAAATGGAAAGATAATTCCATTTAGTGTTTCAACACCCTAGCGAGTATATTCACTTCCGTTAAATATCACATAGTCAGTGTTTTAATTAAAATTGGTAAATAAAATCAAAAAAGTTTGGCAGAAAGCCCAAAAGAGTCGTATCTTTGTGCTCCTCTTATGAGGGAGTAGTTCTAAGACATGGTGGTAATAAATTAGCAAAAATTATTTTTCAAATAAGGCTTGTTAATTAAAAATTATTACATATCTTTGTGCTCCCGTTTACAT
>CAJJCC010000042.1 GCA_905182585.1 uncultured Flavobacteriales bacterium | reverse complement strand
AATTTAAAAATTTCGAAATGAGATTGTATTGTGTAAGTGGATTAGGTGCAGATGAACGTGTTTTTCAATTTTTAAAATTGAATGTTGAAATAGTACCTATTCATTGGATTGGTATAAAGGTAGACGAATCTATACAATCTTATACTAAACGACTTACATCACAAATTGATCAGACAGAACCTTTTGGTATATTAGGTGTGAGTTTTGGTGGTTTAATTGCGGTTGAATTGAGCAAGATACTAAGTCCGATATGTACAATTGTTATTTCATCTGTGATTAATAAAACCGAAATCCCTTTTTTTTACAAATTAATAGGTAGAATAAAAGTGGTAAATATCTTACCTACATTCATGTTTAAAGCTCCGATGTTTATTATGAACTATGTTTTTGGCGCGAAGAATAAAATACTATTAAAATCGATCCTTGATGATACCAATTATAAATTTACTAAATGGGCTTTAAACGAAGTGTTTAATTGGCAAAACGTTAACGAGGTTCAAAACTTATTGAAGATTAATGGAGAGAACGATAAACTGTTTAAACCCAGCATATATTCAAAAGTAATAGAAAAAGGTGCGCACTTTATGATTGTAGATCAAGCTGATAAGGTTTCGTTTGAGGTTAATCAATTCTTAACTCAGTTTATACAGCATACTTAAATTTCGCTTAAACTGGATTTCTCAATCCAACCAATTTCATTGTTGGGTGCTTTAATGTTAAGCCAAGTATTTGATTCAGATAAGATATACAATTTAGTTCCTTCGTGTAATTCAAACAAGAGTGTAGCACTTTCGTTAGGCTCACTAAAAATGTTGGCAGATGCTTTAGTAACAATTCCATTGTGCAGAGATTGAACCGCATTAGATTCTTGAATAGCTATGAATCCCAATACAAGTCCAAAAGAAACTCCAATTTTAGCGTACTTTAATAAAGTTTTTTCGTGCTTTTTCTTTCCGTAAATAAATACTAAAGCTGCTATGAAAATAATGAAAACAGAAACTAGGGATAACAAACTATTAGGTACCGCTAGGTTTAATTTGACCAAAATGTTATTATAGGACACATTCGGAATTGCTTCGAATTGGTCTTGTATTTGACTTTTGGCTAGCGATAAATTAAATATGGCATCTTCGTTTGATCCATCTAGTTTTATTGCTTTCTCAAAATTAAGTATGCTTTTTCCAATTATTTTTTTTCTGTAATAAGCGTTTCCAAGGTTTAGGTAAAGCTGAGTAGAAACTAGACCTTTCCCTTCTAAAGATTCATAAGAATCGATTGCTATTTGAAATTCTTTATTGTTGTAAGCCGAATCAGCTTTAAGCACTAAAGGATCGATGGCAAACGCATTAGCGGAAGTAAAAGCTATTAATACAAGTATTAACCTTTTTAAAATCATTTCAATTGGTTTTCAAGAGCGTTAATAATAGATTTAGCCTTGTTGTACATATCTTTTGGTTCCAAAGATATAGGAGAGAAACGCGCCATTTTACAATCGCTGGATATTTTATGGGTTTCAGATATTAAAGTTTCAGGTACGTTTAACTCAGAAAGCATTTTGGTTAATTTATTTTTGTTTAGTTGAGATTGTTCAATCATTAATTTCCCTAAAAGATAGTTATTGATGGCTTCATCAACTAATTCGTAAAATTTAGCCTTATCACCGTTTAATTCTTTTTGAGCATCTTTTAAATACTTTTTTGCGATTTTATTGGCTTTTCCTTTTTTAATTGATTTAACCTCGTCGGTTGATTTACTTCTAACCTTAAAGAATAAAGCACCAAATAGAAATCCAGTTAGCCCTGATATAGATAAGAAGTAATGCATAAAAGACCCTGTGAATTGGTTTTTTTTCTTGGAAGAAAGAGAACTGATTGTTTGAAGGTATCGAATGTCTTTCCCTTGTAATTCGACGTCTGAACTACCGTTGGAAGAAAAGGATTGGTTTCTACTAGGGTCAGCCTTTCCTGTAACTTCAACTTTAATTTCATCCGAATAAATTACTTTGAATTTTTTAGTTCGAGGATTAAAAGTAGAGATTCTAATTGGGTCAATCGTAAAACTACCCGGTTGCCTAGGAATCGCAATAAATTCAAATGTTTTAGCTCCCTTGATTCCATTTTCATCAGTAGTAATATTCTCTTTAGAAGTAGGAGGTAGAGCCTCAAATGCACTTGGGTATTTAATTTGAAGATCGTTCAAGCTGTTTAGGTTCCCTTTACCGAAAACCTTGATTTTAATGGTAACTGCATCATTAATATTTAAAGTTGGTTTGTCAATTATTGTTTTAATTTTGAATTCTCCAATAAGAACTGGGTCTTCAATGTTTGAAGGCGCTTTGGGTAATGGTTTTACGGTTAAAAAGGATGGTTTAGTTGAGATTTCTCTTACTTCTGTTTTACTAAAAAAACCTCTTCCTGCTTGTAAATAAGCATCCGATTTCACAACAGGTATTTTTAATTTCCCAGCTTTTATTGGTGTGAGTATAAAGGTGTAATCCTTGTTTGTTAAATATTTTTTCCCGTTAATCGTTCGGATTTTTTTTTGAGTTTTTGATTGGATAGTCTTTATAATAAATCCATCAAATTTTGGAATTTCTTTTAAACGAACATCTTGTACTTGATAAGCTGAGTACCAATGCAGATCATATTTAATCGTCTCACCTACATAAACCGAATTTTTATCCGGTTTAAGGCTTAGCATTAAATCACCATTAACACTTGCTATTGTTGATGGTGTTACAATTCGCACTGTTTTCTCTTGAGTTTTATAGGACTTGCCGTCTAATATAAATGTGATCGCAGGCAATTTAAACTTTCCACTTTTATTCGCCTTTAAATAATATTGGTAGGTAAGGTTGTCTTGCATCCCATTTGACCCGAAGCTCGTAGATTGACTATTTCCACTACCCATAAGTTCCAATTCACCAAAATCAGTACCAGATAATCTTAATTTACCGTTTAATTTACTTCCATTAGAACGTAAAATATATTGAACAGAAAATTGTTCTCCAACTTCAAATTCTTCTCCTTCTAAAACGGTGATCCCTTTAATTGTCCCTCCAGCAAAAACTGAAGTTGTGATCAACATCAATAATAGAGTGAAGACACTAAACCAGTATTTGCTAGGAATGTTTAATAACTTCTTCATTACCAATCTTTATCAATGTTTTTACGTGGACGTTGTTTCATTTTCATTCGAATCATCTTCTCTCGAATATATTTTTCATCATTTTCTAATTCCTTCAATAATTCATTCGCTTTCGCTTTTGAAATAGCTTTTACTTTTTGAGGTTGATTATCATCTTTTTCTCCAGCACCTTGTCCTTTTTTATCAGTTTCTTCTTTGCTTTTTTTTCCTTCTTTACTGCCAGGTTCACCGTCGTCTTCTTTTCCTTTTTTTTCTTCCCCTTTTTCGTCTTCCTTTTGATTGTCTTTTTCCTCTTTTGCTTCTTTCGATTTATCTTTCTCTCCTTCGTCATCAGGTTGATCACCTTTTTTGTCTGGGTTCTTTTTTTCTTCGTCTTGCTTTTTCTTTTGTTCTTCAGAGTTTTCTTTACTGTCTTTATTCTTTCCGTCTTTATCGTCCTTGTTTTCTTTTTTATCCTTGTCCTTTTTGTCTTGATCCTTATCTTTATTATCCTCGCCTTTATTATTGTCGGTTTTACGAATCATGCTTTGAGCATAAGCAAGGTTATATCGAGCTTCTGTATCTGCAGAATTATTTCTCAATGCGTTTTTATAAGCTTCAATAGCAGCTTCCAATTTCTTTGTTTCCATATAAGCGTTACCAAGGTTGTGGTAAGCTTTTGCTTTTTGATCGTTGGAATCGATTTGAGGAATCGTATTCTCTAATCCTGTTATTGCTTCTTCGTAGTTTTTTTGTTCGTAAAATGAATTTGCAATATTATACTGAGCTTCAATAGAGTTGGGGTTTATTTCAACGGCTTTTGCATACATCGAATCAGCCATAATGAAATTAGAGTCGGTAAAATACTGATTCCCTTTACGTATAAACGAACGCTCTTCTTGAGCCTTCAAAGAAACAGTGAAGGCTAATAATACTACAATGTATATTAATTGCCTTTGAACCATTTTCCTTTTCGTTTAAAAATGAATAATTCTAATAATATAAAACCTAAACCTAAAGCAAGGAATAGTTGATATCTACTTGTGTATGAAGTATATTCTTTTGAGTCGTATTCCGTTTTTTCAATCTCACTAATATTAGCCAACATCGAATTTAACCCTAAACTTTGGTTTGATCCACGAACAAATGTTCCTCCTCCAGCTTTTGCGATTGCTACAAGAGCTTGTTTGTTTAAACGCGTAATTACAGTACTACCATTTTTGTCTTTTTTAACACCTCTTCTTTGTCCGTTCACAATGTGTGGTATGGTAGCTCCTTTTTGACTTCCTAAACCAATCGTAAACACTTTTATTTTTTCCTCGTTTAAGTTCCGTGCAATTTCAACAGCTTTTCCATCATGTTCTTCACCGTCTGTAATAACCACAATTGCTTTGTTGGTAGGGGAAGATTCTGGAAAAGATTTTTTAGCTAATTCTAAAGCTGATGCAATATTGGTTCCCTGTACAGGTATAATATCTGTGGTGATGCTTTCAATAAATAATTCAGCAGCAGAATGATCATTTGTAAGTGGTAATTGTAAGTATGCATCTCCTGCGAAAACAACAACTCCAATTCGATCAGAACCTAAATGGCTTATTATTTTACTGATTGACAATTTTGCACGAGCTAGTCTGTTGGGTTTTAAATCCTCTGCTAGCATACTTTTTGATACATCAAGGCAAAGAATCATATCTATTCCAGCACGTGTGACTTTTTCCTTTTTATCTCCAAATTGAAGGTTTCCTGCAGAAAGGATGATAAAAGTAAATCCGACAGTCCAAAGAAAAAATTTCACTATGGCTCTGTTTCTAGATAAATCAGGTATTAAACTTTTTAACGCTGAATTAGTGGCAATTTTAGAAAGTCTTCTTTTTTGTACTAGTCGATTAACAATGAATAAAACAATGAACGCAAATATAAATACAAGCAGCCAAATTGTCCAAGGATATTGCCAACGCGCAAAATCACGATCACTAAATAAAATTGATGATATGTTTTCCATCCACTTCATTTATCCAATTGTTTTAAAAATGGTTAGTCCAAGCGCTTTCGAAATCAGTAAAAATCCAATTCCTATTAATAAATAGGGGAGGTGTAAGTCCGTTTTTTTATAAAATTTCAAACTGGCCAATTCTGTTTTTTCTAATCGATCAATCTCTTCGTAAATGTTCTTTAATGTTTCTGCCGATTCAGCTCTATAATATTTCCCGCCAGTTACCTTAGCTATATTATTTAAAGCTTCATGATCGATGTTGGATTTCACTTGTTGCTGCTGAGTTCCGAAAAATGTTTTTCTGTCGATTGTGTAAACCGACTTTCCAATTCCTATTGTATAAACTTTAATATCAAACGTGCTTGCTAACTCAGCCGCCGTTTTAGGGGATATAGATCCAGCATTATTTTCTCCATCCGTTAATAAAATAATCACTTTACTTTTAGCGTCACTATCTTTTAATCTTTGAACCGCAGTTGCTAGTCCTGATCCTATTGCAGTCCCATCTTCTAAAATACCCGTTCGGATGTCTTTAAAGAGTTCAATAATTCTATCGTGGTCAATTGTTAGCGGACATTGCGTGAAGCTTTCTCCTGCAAAAACTACTAACCCGAAACGATCATTTGGTCGATCGAGAATAAAGTTGGTCGCAATTTTTTTAGAGGCCTCCAATCTGTCAGGTTTAAAATCTGGAGCGTTCATCGATGTAGATATATCCATGGATAAAACCATATCAATCCCTTGCGTTTTTGTTTGTTCCCAGCTCTTAGCGTCTTGCGGACGAGCTAATGCAATTACAAATGCTATGACTGCAAGATTTACTAACACGAATGGGATATGTTGTAAATATTTAAACAATCGATCTTCCTGAAACCCTTCTGACGAACTAAATTTTACATCAACTTGATCGTTGCTGTTTTTTAGAATGTAATAAGCAATAATAACAGGAATAATCGAAAACGCCCAAAACCAATTTGGAGAATGGTAGGAGGATTCAATAAATAATTTATTGAAAGCAGCAGTAAAGATTTCTATGTAATTATCTCTATTCAATTATGCAGTTTCAGTTTCTTGTTGTTTGATTTCCTCTTGGTGTGCAGAAAGTATTTCGTTTAATAATTTAAGCGCACTTTCGTGTTGAGCATAAACTCCACGTTGCTTGGCAAACTTTACCATATCCGAGAAGTTTAGAATATGAATAACCTCATCTTTAAATTTACGATCAAGACCTAATGCGTTTAATTGTTGTGTAATTTCTCTTGTTGTTTCTTCCAATGCTTTTATTCTGTGTTTAAACTCTAGAAATTTCCTTAGGATTCCAGAAAGTTCAACATGAAATTCTTTTTCTTCGTCTTTCTCCCATAGCTTACTGGAT
>CAJJCC010000041.1 GCA_905182585.1 uncultured Flavobacteriales bacterium | reverse complement strand
ACGCGACCAGTCAAAATCACCAATTTTCTCTACACACTTTATCAAAAGATTTATTGAGTGCTCAATATCATCTTTATTACACATTTCGATTACCTGGTGAATATGACGAGTAGGGATTGAAATTGCTCCTGCAATACTACCACCAGCAGCAAACTGTTGAAGTCCCATTGTATCTGTTCCTCCTCCTGTTAATATTTCAGGTTGCCATTTAATTCCATTTTGATCAGCTAATTCCTTCATAAAACGAACCATTCTTGAATCGCAAATCGTTCGAGAATCCATAATTTTAATAGCAGTTCCTTCACCTAATGCTGTAATCTTTTCATGGGAAGAAGAGCCAGGTGTATCAAAGGCAATTGTTGTATCGATACAAATACCAAAATCAGGATTAATCGCTAAAGTCGCAACTTGAGCTCCTCTTATTCCAACCTCTTCTTGAACCGTAAAAACAGCATAAAAATCATATGGTATATCTTTTCCTTTTAATTGCTTTAAAGCTTCTATTAAAATGAATACAGCAACCCTATTATCTAACGATTTAGAATTAACACAGTCTCCCATCTCTACTAAGCCGCGCTCTCTTGTGATAGGGTCTCCAACAGAAATAAGTTTTTCGACTTCTTCCTTCTTCATCCCTAAATCAATAAAATAATCACATACCTTAGGCACTTTATTTCGCTCTTCGCTTGTCATCACATGAATAGGTTTTGCTCCCATCACGCCAATAACATCCTCTCTTCCGTGAATAATAACTCTTTGTGCGGTTAATGTTTTAGGATCAAAACCTCCTAACGTATGAAATTTTAAAAATCCTTCATTAGTTATATGAGTTACCATGAAACCAATTTCATCCATATGAGCTGCAGACATCAATTTCTTTGAAGACTTTCCTCTTTTTATAGCAACTAAATTCCCCATATTGTCAACAGAAACTTCATCTACTAATCCTTCAATTTCATTCAGGACCAAATCCCTAACTCTATGTTCAAACCCAGGAGCTCCAGCGACTTCACAAGCTCTCTTTAATAAACCGACATTAATACCCATATGAACTAATTATCAAACTATGTATTAAAAAAATTGGGAACCAACTTTCGCTAATTCCCAATTAATAAAAAATATTATTTAATTAAGCTAAACTTAATTTTAAGGTATTTGTTTTACCTCTCTTCTTAATTGGCATAGAAGATATATTAATAAAATAATCTCCTTCTTTAATAAAGCCTTTTTCTTTCAAACTCTTTTCTATATCATCGATATTCTCATCAACTAAATGAGAGTTGTCATAGTAATAAGCTTGAACACCCCAAACTAAGTTTAGCATATTTAAGATCTTCTTGTTACTTGTATAAACAAATGTAATTGCTCTTGGACGTTGAGATGAAATTTTACAAGCCGTATAACCAGAAACAGTCATTGTTACAATAGCTTTTGCATTTACACTTTCCGCTAAGTTTACAGCACTTGTACAAATATTATCAGAAACAAAACGCTCTTCTCTAAAAACTGGTAAGTAGTCATGATTGTAAATATCATCATACTCCTCAACTTTCTTGATAATGTTGGACATAGTTTCGATAACCAAACCAGGGTGAACACCTACAGAAGTTTCTCCGGATAACATTACAGCATCAGCTCCGTCCATTACTGCATTTGCAACATCATTAACTTCAGCACGAGATGGTGTAATTCCATCAATCATACTTTCCATCATCTGAGTAGCAACAATAATTGGTTTGGAAGCTTTTAAACACTTTTTAACCATCATTTTTTGTAATAATGGTACGTCTTGATAAGGAACTTCAATTCCTAAATCTCCACGAGCAACCATAATAGCATCGGTTTCATTAACGATTGCATCAATATCATCGATAGCCTCAGGCTTCTCTATTTTTGCGATAATTTTAATGTCTTTTCCTGCAGCTTTGATTAATTTTCTCAACTCAGTAATGTCATCAGCACATCTAACAAAAGATAATGCAATCCATTCTACGTCTTGTGTTAAAATATAATCTAAATCTGCTCTATCTTTTTCAGTTAAAGATGGTAATGATATTTGAGTATTAGGTAGGTTAACTCCTTTTTTACTTTTTAATATACCACCGTGCTCTACTACAGCATAAACTTCGTCTACGCCATTAGTACTTTCAACTTTAACAGCTAATTTACCATCATCAATCAGAATCAATTCACCAGCCTTAACGTCCTGAGCAAAACTTTTATAAGTCATGTATACTTTCTCAGAGGTACCAATACATTCCTCATTAGTGAAAGTAATTTTGTCTCCGGTTTTTATTTCACAACCTTCGTTTTCCATCACCCCTACACGTAATTTCGGACCTTGTAAATCGGCTAAAATTGCAATATTAGCATTAAGCTCTTGATTAACAGCTTTAATCCTTTTAATGTTTTCTTCGTGAATACTATGATCACCATGCGAAAAATTCAAACGACAAACGTTTAATCCTTTATCGTACATTTCCTTTATTACTTCCTCTGTAGAAGACGCAGGTCCTAGAGTGGCAACAATTTTGGTTCTCTTTAAGTCCATATATATCTATAATTTCGTTAAATCTCGTTTTAAAACAAGCAGCAAAGATATACAATTCGTTTCATTAAAAGCCTTAATATTCAAAAGGGTTTTCAACGAAATAAGCATGAAAACTTAAGGGCTATCTAAATTATAAGTTGATTCTACTAAAACAAGAGATTGTTACGACTTTTCAAGTCCATTGGATCAACTTGTACTGCTGTTAAAACAGATGATATTTTTCGAATATTATCATTCATGGCAACAAGTTCTTCTGCTGACATTGGTCCCCAATATTGAAGAAAATAATCCATTTGTTTAAGTTCTGGAATCAGATATCCATTACTTGACCTATTGGATACTAGATGTATTGTAGTATAGCTTTCTTCGTCATCAAAACGGTGAAAACTAAAATTCCTTTTTTTTTCCTTACCGAAGGATAAGTCGACATCATCCATTCGTTCTAAATCTATATCAAGAAATTTATTAACTCCCCAAGCTAATCTATAATTTGCGACATGACTTGAAATACCAAATAAGGTAAAGTCAAAATCGTACTCAAAATCTAGAACTAGCTTATTCATTTAATACCTGAAATTTAATACAGAATTCTTTGGCAGCTTTTTGCTCCGCCTTTTTCTTAGACTTTTCTTTTCCTTTTGCCACTTCGACTCCGTCTAAAATCACACACGCTTCAAAGTTTTTACTCCGTCCCTCTCCTGTTTCACTAATGATTTTAAAAGACAATTCGCGCTTTCCTTTTTGAGCCCATTCGATTACTCTAGATTTAAAATTAGTTTCTTCGTTTTCTAATTTCTCAAAAGAGATATAAGGTTTTAGAATTTTATTATCAATAAACTTTTCACAAGCCGAAGTACCCTTATCTAAATAAATAGCACCTATTAACGCCTCGAAAGCATTACCATAAATGCTATCTGTTTTACTTTTTTTATCAAGTTTTGAAATCACTAATTCATCCAAACCTATCTTTTTTGCTAATTGATTTAAAGATGTTCGACTGACAATTTTAGACCTCATTTTTGTTAAAAACCCTTCGTCACCTTTAGGGTATTCTTGAAATAAACGATCTGCTATTATTGCTCCAAGAATAGCATCCCCAAGGAATTCTAAGCGCTCGTTACTTACCGTATAATCGTTACTGTTGTCATAAACAGCAGATTTATGAACTAATGCTGTTTCAAACAAAAAAACATTGTTGGGGTAAAAGCCAACAATGTTTTTAATATTTTGTGATAAGTCATTTCCCGAAGAAAAAACTAATTTAATAAGTGCTTTTATATTCAAAACTACCCTTGATATTTTTTAAGAATAACAGAAGCGTTATGTCCGCCAAACCCAAATGTATTTGTCATAGCAACATTAACTTTTCTTTGCTGTCCTTTATTCAAGGTCAGATTAAGTTTACTATCGATATTTTCATCAGAATTTTTGTGATTAATTGTTGGAGGAACAAAATCCTCTTGAATCGCCTTAATTGTAGCAATTGCTTCAATAGCTCCAGCTGCTCCTAACAAATGACCAGTCATAGACTTAGTAGAACTAATATTTAAATCGTAAGCTTTATCACCAAATACTTTTTGGATAGCTGTTAATTCAGCAACATCACCTAAAGGTGTTGATGTACCATGCACATTGATATAATCAATATCGTCAATGGTTAACTCAGCATCCTCTAAAGCATATTTCATCACATTAGTAGCACCTAACCCTTCAGGGTGCGGTGCAGTCATGTGATATGCATCAGCAGACATTCCACCACCAACAATTTCCGCGTATATTTTTGCTCCTCTAGCTTTAGCATGCTCATATTCTTCAAGAATAATTGACCCTGCACCTTCTCCTAAAACGAACCCATCACGAGCTGCATCAAAAGGACGAGAAGCACTTTCTGCGCTTTCATTATTAGTTGATAAAGCTTGACATGCATTAAATCCACCAATACCAGTTTCATTAACAGCAGCTTCAGATCCACCCGTAACAATAATATCAGCTTTACCCATACGGATATAGGTAAATGAATCTATCATTGCATGACTGGAAGAGGCACAAGCAGAAACGGTTGTATAGTTAGGGCCTCTAAATCCATGTTTGATTGAAATATTACCTGGGGCAATATCTGCAATCATTTTTGTAATAAAAAAAGGATTAAATCTTGGGGCCTGATTATTTTCACGAGCTCTCAATAAATTCTGAGCCTCATCTTGAAAAGTTTCCAAACCTCCAATTCCCGATCCCCAAATAACGCCAACCCTATCTGGATTAAAATTACCTTCTACTAAACCAGCATCAGCAATAGCTTCGTCGGTAACGACCATTGCGTATTGACTATACTTATCCATTCTCCTTGCTTCTTTGCGGTTCATAAACTCTGTAACATCAAAGTTTTTTAACTCGCAAGCAAATTGAGTTTTATGTAATTCTGGATTAAAATAAGTAATCCTTGCAGCACCACTAACACCGTTTTTTAGAGCCTCCCAGTATTCTGGAAGTGTGTTCCCTATAGGAGTCAGGGCACCTAAGCCCGTGACAACAACTCTCTTTAACTCCATAAGAAGGTTAAAAAATGATTACTTACTTTGCGTTTTCTTCAATATAGCTAATCGCTTCTTGTACAGTACCGATTTTTTCAGCTTGATCATCTGGAATAGCAATGTTAAATTCCTTTTCGAATTCCATTATCAATTCAACAGTATCTAAAGAGTCAGCACCTAAGTCATTTGTAAAACTTGCTTCTGCAGCAACTTCACTTTCATCAACTCCTAATTTATCAACGATAATTGCTTTTACTCTTGATTGGATATCAGACATTTTTCTAAATTTTAATGGTTATAGCTTACAAAGAAAAACATTTATTGATAATAATTCAAATAATATCCTCCATAGGTTTTCAACAATTGAATAATTATTAATTTTCCACATGGCTGAAATCACATTTATAAATTAACTTTGGAGCAAGATTAAAACCTTAAAAAGAATGTTAAAAAAGCTTGCAATATTTGCATCCGGAAGCGGATCAAACGCCCAGAAAATACACCAGCACTTCAGTGATAGCTTAGATGTCACGATTTCACATATAATCGTTAACAATCCAAATGCGGGGATTATAAAGAAGGCGAAAAATTGGAATTGTAAAGTCATTTTAATAAGCAGAGAAAACTTCTATAATGAAGCGAATATTTCTGCAAATTTAAAATCTGCAGGAGTTGATTTAGTTGTTTTAGCTGGTTTTTTGTGGTTAATACCGCAACATCTCCTGAAAGCTTTCCCTGAAAAAATCATAAATATACATCCCGCTCTACTTCCAAACTATGGAGGAAAAGGAATGTATGGTATGAATGTTCATAGAGCAGTTTTCGAAGCCAAAGAAAAAGAATCTGGAATAACAATTCATACAATTGATGAGGAATATGATAAGGGAGAAATCCTTTTCCAAAAAGCTATAAACATTGAAGGCTGTACATCTCCAGAAGAAATAGCTTCAGCTGTTTTAAGTCTAGAGCATCAAAATTTCGCTTCAGTCTTGTATAAATATTTAAAAAGATGAATGAAGTAGTTATATATACAGATGGTTCTGCTAAAGGAAATCCTGGACCAGGCGGCTACGCAACTGTTTTATTAGCAGGCGGTCATCAAAAAGAAATTTCTCAAGGTTTTATACGAACGACTAATAATAGAATGGAGTTAATGGCTGTTATTTGCGGACTTGAGGCACTAACAAGAGAATGCAACGTTAGAGTGTTTTCAGATTCAAAATATGTAGTGGACTCTGTTGAGAAAGGATGGGTTTTCGGTTGGCAAAAAAAAGGATTTAAAGGGAAAAAAAATATTGATCTTTGGAAAAGGTATCTTTTAGTACATCAAAAACACAATGTAAAATTCAAATGGGTAAAAGGTCATGCGGGAAACAAATACAACGAAAGATGTGATACACTAGCAGTAAGAGCTGCGGAATCTAAAAATCAAATTGAAGACGTTGGCTATAAAGATTAATTAACTTTAACGTTATCTATTAACCGAACACCATCTAATAAACCCGCAACAAACAAGCGTTTATCATCTCCAAAAGAGTGTATTTCAAGGTACTCTAATTCAAATTCATTATCCGTTAAGAATGCCCTAGACTCTTTAATATTAAAAAGATTAGTTTTAGATAACGTTTCATAAATAAAGCCTGCTTTATTTCTAATATCCTTGGATAATCTAACATTCCTACTACTCATGGCTAATCCACTGGGCTCCCTAACGATTGAAGCTCCAATTATCTCGATGGATAAACTACAAGAGTCAGCCATCTTTTTGACCACCAAAAGTTGCTGATAATCCTTGTTTCCAAAAAACGCCTTGTGAGGCGAGACAGCTTTAAACAGACGATGAACAATCTCTACAACTCCCTCAAAATGTCCAGGACGAGATCTTCCTTCCATCACATCACCCAAAGTTCCTAAATCTACCCTGACGTTTGGGATAGATTCAATTTCTAATTGAGTTGGGATAAAAACAGCATCACAAAAATTATTAGATAATAGTTCTAAATCTTTTTGTTCGTCTTTCGGGTAATTATCAAAATCACTTGAATCATTAAACTGGCTCGGATTAACGTAGATACTAGCAATTACAATATCACAACTTTCTTTTGCCAAATTAATCAACGACATATGACCTTTGTGCAAAAAACCCATCGTTGGAACAAATCCAATTGTTCGTTTTTTTTGTTTCTGAGAAGTAATAAATTCACTTAATTCAGCAAGTGTCCGAAGCTGTAAAATCATAGCGACGCAAACTTATAACAAATAATGAATTTAACTTCCATCAAACCATATATTATTACAGCGAAGTATTGAAAATATCATATATTTTTAGTACTTTCGCGACTTGTTTATTTATGAACACAACTATCCAAATTGGAGAGGGAGGAAATAACTTAGTCGAATGAAGAAAAGAGTATTGTTTATTAATCAGGAGATGTTACCATACATCGAAGAGTCTGAAATCGCAAAAATCGGTAGAAATCTTCCACAAGGAATACAACAAAAAGGAAAAGAAATTAGAACTTTCATGCCTCGATTTGGATGTATTAACGAAAGAAGAAATCAACTTCACGAAGTTATTCGTTTGTCTGGAATGAACTTAATTATTGATGATAATGATCATCCATTAATTATAAAAGTTGCTTCTATACAAGCTGCTAGAATGCAAGTTTATTTCATTGATAACGAAGAATTTTTTCAAAGAAAATTTGGATTACGCGATAAAGCAGGAAAGTTTTTTGATGACAATGATGAAAGAGCTATATTTTACTGTAGAGGAGTACTCGAAACTGTAAAAAAATTAGGATGGGCTCCGGATATTATTCACTGTCATGGTTGGATGAATGCTTTTGTTCCATTATACATTAAAAAAGTATTTAGTGAAAATCCAATTTTCGCTGATTCTAAAGTTATCTTCTCAGTTTACAACACTGGTTTCGAGGGAGAGCTTGATAAAAACTTTGGGAACAAAGCAATACTTGATGGAATTGACGTTGAGGACATAACTGACCTAAACGGACCAACGGCTCTTGAGGTTTACAAATACGCAGCAAAATGGTCTGACGGGATAATTAAAGGAAGTGAAAAACTTGATCCTGAATTAGACGAATATATCAACAGCTTAGACAAGCCTATTTTAGAATACCAAAATGAGGATTCTTATGTTGAAGAATACAATAATTTTTACGATTCTGTGTTATCAGACGGAGAAGAAGAAATTGAAGACTAATATGAATAAAAGTAAATATTTTATATCTGGGCTATGTTTAATCGTAGCCCTTTTTTCTTGCAAGAAAGACGACGCAAATATTGGCGGAGAAATAAGTGAGAATCCTGGATCATTGAGTACATCATTAACAGATGCGTTTAAAATCGTAACTTATTCTAGAATCGAGGATAGTGTAATTACTTCAGAAAGAAGTAACCCGATGTTAGGTGCCTACAAATCTGAAGAATTAGGGTTAGTTGTAAGTGGACTTTTTGCCTCGTTAACACCCGATTCGTTAGATAGAAATTTTCCAACTACAGATTTTCAAATCGATTCATTTTATTTAAAATTAGACATCGTTGATGTTTATGGACTTCCTACTAATCAAACCTTTGAAGTTTACAGAGCAACGGAATTCGTGAACGAAGACTCTTTATATTATAGTGTTGATTCTTTAGCCACTTCAGACTTGATAGGAACCATTACAATAAACGAAACTGATTCAAACTCCTATGTTTTTGACCTTGACAGCGCATATGGTAGTGTTTTACTCTCAGCAACTGCTACAGATATGGGATCAAAAGAAGACTTTCAAAGTTTTTTTGGAGGAATATACATTAAACCAATTACATCTTCATTAAATGATAATGAAGGGGCTATTTATCTACTAAACAGAACAGGCGTTTCTTTACATTTAAAATACTCTACAACTAACGACAACGATGATATCTATGACTTAGAGATGGATTACAACCTTTCCACGGACAATCAAATATTTGCTAAATACGATCATAACTTTGATAATTCAGAAGTAAGTGATGTTTTGTCAGACACAAGTTTAGGACAAGATTTCTTTTACACACAATGTCTACAAGGAGTAATTGCAAAAATAAATTTCCCAACTGTACAAAATTGGTATTCAGCCTCAGGTGCCAAAAATTATTTAATCAATAAATTTGAGTTCTCTATTTCTGCTGAAACAAACAATACATTTGAATTACCAGAAACTTTGATGCTTACTTACCTAAGCACTGAAGGAATTAGAACATTTACTACGACAACATTAAACGAACAATCAAACACATATACATTCACTATTTCACCATCAGAAGTAAGTGAGCAATTAAAATTTAATATGTTTAACGATATGGACTTTAATATTTCTCATCCTTTCCCAGGAAGTAACCCAAATCAAGTTAAGTTGTTTGGTAGCAAATCTAATAAAGCACCAACGGTAAAGATTTCATATACTAAGTATTAAACTAAAGAAAAAGGCCTTCTAGTAGTTAGTAAGATTATAAACTTGCCATTAAATGATAAATAGCACCTCAGGTAGAAGTACGGTATTGAATTGTTTAATAGAATAGTATTCCGCATATTGTCTATACTAAGAAGTCAACACTTAGTGAAATAATTAGCCGATTTACAGCTAAATAATAAAATTCTAAATCGAATAATCGACATTGCAGATCAATAGTATAAGGCTAACTTAGAAAAAAATATTCACCAAAATAATCGGGGAGGTCAGAAAAGAAAAAGAAGTAAGTTCTTGTAGATTGTCTGGGATAAATTATTTATTTGTCGATTTCAAAAATCATAATGAAGAGCTGCTAATAACTAACTAAGTTACTCATTTTAAGAATATTAAAATATCAATACATCAAGATAGCGAACAAAAAATACAATAGTATTAATTGTTAGCAAACAATCCAATCTCACGGAATAAAAACATGAAGAAATAATCATTTGATTATTCACGAAGTTAGCATATGCTAATCCAATCCAAAAAAACCACTGAAATAATCCATTCAAACCGCTTTTTTCGCTAACATCCGAATTTGCATAACGCAGTAAAACTGAATCACCAGTAATATTTATTTGCTAGTAATATAACTTACGTGAAGTATTAAGAAATAATTTATTATTTGTCACTTGTAAAAGACACTTACAAGCTAAGAGTAATCAGTTATAAACAAATAATGATCTGAGTATAAAAAGTAGTGTCAAATGGCTAAAAAACACGTCCAAAGAATAAAATAACTAATCATTTAACAATTCACCATTCAGATCGAGTACTCAAGTCTTGTTTTTCCATTTGTTAAAAAAAAGTTAGATAATCATAAGATTAACCCGTTCATAACCTATGGTTATTGTTGCTATCAAAATGCCGTAAGAATGGAAAAGAGCTCGAAACGAGAATCACACAATCAATTCATTTTTATAATAACACAAGACAACGTCAAATTTTTAGCCATAAAACCTAAATTTCATTCACGAAAAGACCGAAGTAGAAAATCTACTTCGGTCTAATTCATTATCTTTCAAAACTGTCAACCTATCTTAGGATGACTCTCAATACAGCTTATTATTATTTAGCTTGAGCAAATAATTCAGCTACTTTCCCCCAATTTACCACATTAAAAAATGCGTTAATGTAGTCAGGTCTTCTATTTTGGTAATTTAAATAGTAAGCATGTTCCCAAACGTCTAATGCTAATACAGGAGCTCCTTTAACTTCTGCAATATCCATTAATGGATTATCTTGATTAGGAGTTGAAGTAACCTGAAGTTTACCGTCAACAACAATTAACCAAGCCCATCCTGAACCAAATCTAGTTGCAGCAGATTTTGCAAATGCATTTTTAAAAGCATCAAAAGATCCAAAAGATGCATCAATAGCAGAAGCTAATTCTCCTGTTGGGTTCCCACCTGCATTCGGAGCCATTACAGTCCAAAACAAACTGTGATTGTAAAAACCACCTCCATTATTACGAACTGCTCCTGAAGCCGATCCTACTGAAGCTAAAATGGCCTCAATACTCTTTCCTTCTAAAGCTGTTCCCGCAAGTGCATTATTTAAGTTTGCAGTATACCCAGCATGGTGCTTACCATGGTGTATCTCCATCGTTTTAGTGTCAATATTTGGTTCTAACGCATCAGTTGCGTAAGGTAATTTTGGTAATTCGAATGCCATCTTTTTTGAATTTATTAGTTTAATAGAATAAATCAAATATAATCATAGATTAGGTTAACGAAAAATTTTGAAAGATTATTCTTTATTTCAAGTTTATTGATAAGAATCATCAAGAAACTTGAATATAGCTGTTAATTAAATTTATCGAGTAAGA
Source organism: uncultured Flavobacteriales bacterium (assembly GCA_905182585.1). Taxonomy (GTDB): domain Bacteria; phylum Bacteroidota; class Bacteroidia; order Flavobacteriales_C. The sequence continues at coordinate 16,837 of CAJJCC010000041.1, read as the reverse complement.
ATTCTACTATAATATTACTTAGCCCTCCTTTACCCTGAAAGTTTTTTGACTTAAGCCTTCTTCTTGTTATAAATTCGTTTCTTTTCACTAACTCTAAACGAATTTTCTCAACAATTACAACTCGTTCATCTCGTTTGATTAAAAGATATTTATTCAATTCTTCGCTAGAGAAACTCTTTAAGAAAAGAGGAATCTCTTTTCTATTCAAATTAGCAATATCATTGCTTTTAGAAAAATCTATTAAATCCCAACTTCCATAGACTGCTTGCATATTTTTTGAACTTTGAAAAACCAACATTTCTTCAAAGTTATCAACTGCTGTTTCTTTTAATTTTGAAAACATTTTTTTCATTTTACTAAACTCCCGATTTCCTTTTATACCATATGGGACAAAAGTTGACAGGTATTTTTCACCTGCATCCATAATAAAACTAGAATCATAATATTTTTTAAATTCTATTTTAAAATTAAAAGCTTCAGAAATAATTAACGTAGTTCCTGCCTCTTTTGCAAAAAACTTCCAATCTTCAATACTGCCTCCTGACCTATTTGCTTTATAAAAGATAGGCTGGACAAATATATTTAACTTTTTAGCGCGTTTTAATTCTTTCTTAAGCTCCTCTCTTGCCACACCACCGTTACCAATTAAAACAATTACTCTCTTAACATCCTCCGCCTCGCTCCATGTAATAGAGCGTACACAATAATTTAAAGCCTTTTGAGGGTAGGCGTCACATCCATTAACAACAACTTGGAGCTTTACTAAAGAGTAGCCTATATCATTCACAGGTGTCCCTAATGAATGAATTACTTTAGAATAGTAATTCTCTTTATCAAAGGACTTACGACCATATCCTACCAATCCAAAACTTAGTTCTCTGTTTGAATTAACTGCTTGAAATTGGTTTACTGTAGCCCAAATAGTCTTTTGTAACTCTTTAACCATTCCGTTTGTACTTCCACTAAAGTCTGCACAAAAGACTACTTCTGTCTTTTGTGAAAAAGAAGTCAAAGATTCAAGTAGAAAAAACAGAAGAAAGAAAGTTTTAAACATTCTATGGGTAATACGAATTGAAGATCGTTAAGTTCCCAAAAGTTTAGCGCAAAAAAAAGAGCCTGTTAGTATAAACTAACAGGCTCTTTAGAAAATTTATATTTTAATATATTTCATCCCAGATTGCAGTTCTGTACCACATAATTTCATCACGATTATACTTATTATCTGAATCTGATATCAAATTCAACAAATGAGTCAAATGATTCTCTGGCTCTTCGTATTCTTCCAAATCATCCTCAGGTACTTCGATTTCAATTTCGAATTCTAAAGATTCATCTTCTTCTATTTTTTCTTTTATGATTCTCAAGGTCTTAACAACTAAAGGATCTTCTACCTCTAATGCAATTGCTCTAATCGCCGTTAATTTTTCTGCAATTACTTCAATACCAGCATTAGCTTCGATATCGTTAACTACCTTTTGAATTAATTCTTTAGCCTTTGGATTATTCATAACAAATAAATTGGACTGCAAATTTACTACTTATAATTAGTAAATCGACTTAATAACCGTGTTTTTTTAGGTCTCTGTGAATAAGACCCTATGTGTAATCCAAAATGTTAATTTCTTTAACCGCACAACACCTTTTCATCCTGATATGGATATGTTTCTAATATCATCATTGGTATATTAATTATCACCGATAATTCGTCACGGTAATTAGTGACTTTTTTCTTAATTTGACATTAAATCAGGTTTTCTAGTCTACTCATTTAAAGCCGTTTATTTTTTTAGGAGAACCAACAAGAATTACATCATAATTCAAATTTCGGCATCTAATACACCTGAAAAATCTTCTAAATTCGATTTAGCATAATTGTAAACACTTCAATCTATGTATAGACGAAAAATAAACTGATTTACAGCAAGTTAATAACTGTTTTTCTGACAAATATTTATTCCCTGATGTGACAGTAAAAGATTGCACAAGGATGTTTCACAAATAACCCTCTTTATTTACTATTCTAAAAACAGTTACTATATTTAGGGTGAAACACTACTTATTCAAAAAAAGACAATAAACAAATCTTCTATCTAAAAAATTTTCTTTTAAACACTTATTCGTTAAATTTCAACTAATGCATACTATGTAATTTAGTCAAGTACTTTCCTATAATATCAAACTCTAAATTAACCTTGGTTCCAATCTCAAAATCATTAAAATTAGTATGCTCAAAAGTGTAAGGAATAATATGCACTGTGAAACTATTTTCTGATGAATCAACTACGGTCAAACTAACTCCATTAATTGTAATACTTCCTTTAGTTACCGTAATATTACTTAAGCTTTTATCATACTCAATGGAATATTTCCAACTCCCTTCTAATTCATCAATTTTAGTCACAACGCCAATTTGGTCAACATGCCCTTGAACAATATGACCATCTAAGCGATCGCCTAATTTCATACATCTTTCGAGATTAACCTGCTGACCAAACTTTAATTCATTAAGGTTAGTCTTTTGCAGTGTCTCCTCAATAGCAGTAACCGTATACTTTTCTCCGTCAAGTTTAACAACAGTTAAACATACACCGTTATGCGCCAAGCTTTGATCTATTTGCAACTCATCAGTAAACTGACTCGTTAGTGTAAAGTTAAGATTTTCACCATCCTTTTCAATCAAGTTAACAACACCAAAACCTTCTATTATGCCTGTAAACATTTGCAACAATTTGAATATCTAAGTTAACACTCTTTTCTTATTTTAACTTGGTGTTTATAATTGGTTTTCTCAAAAAAAGCTGTTTTTTTGAGGGTGGAGGGAATTGGAATTAATTACTTTACTACATTAGGTGGAGTTGTTTTAAAAAACACACTATTTTTCGCACCAAATAATCAGTTCTTTAATAGAAAAATTCACTCTTTAATATAACAGTAGAGCCAACGTAAATATAAACTACCCTTAGCTATTTATAAAAAGTTTTACCTCTTCTAATAGTCCCAATGCAAATAAATCCACATCATCTTGATCGTCATCAACTAAAAAAATAGTTAATTCGATGAGATTATGCGTTCTCACATTTACTAATTGAAATTTATTTGGTTTAAAACAAAAAAAGGATTTACATATTGTAAACCCTTTTTTAAATCTTCCGAGATAAAACTTTATATCTTTCTAATTGTTTCTTGCTTAGCATCGTAATTCACAAAATACACACCTCTATCTAAGCTTGTTAAATCAACCACTTTACCATAACCTTTTTTCACAATCATACCGTGCTCACTCCATACTTCGTACATTGTTTCTGATTGAACGCCACCTTCATCCACAAAGATTAACTGAGCATTTATTTTTTGTATGTTTTCGTTTGCAATGAATATTTCTTTTGTTGAAGATCTAATTAATCTTTTCTCTTGAGAGTACCTTGGTTTTTTGGAAAAATCAACTTGCTTGATTCTAAAAGTATTTTTACCTGAATGAGGTTTTAACTTAATTGAATATTCATTTAAACCAGATAGACCTTTTCCATTTACTTGACCAACCTTCACCCATTTGTTCCACCTTTTTTGTTCGATAACGAAAGGTAATTCTCCAGATTCATTTTTAGTAGAAAAAGAAAACAACCCATCGGGAGTAACTTCCATACTTGCTATAATATAAGTGCTAGCAGCAATTAAAACATCAGAATTTAAAACTCTTGGAGTACAATCATCTTTATATTCTATTTTAACTTCTACAGCTGCACCTCTAATTAATTGATAACTCGCGAAATCGATTTCGAATGCACTTGAATTAATCTCATCAGTTGATTGTCGCCCATTAACTGTTACGTTAACTACACAAAACCCTACTCCAAAACTTGCAAAAGGATTTTGAACATATAAGTTCTGTCCTTGGTAAGTTCCTTCTAACACCATTTCCTGTTGAGCCGAGGCCCAAGTAAACATTACTAATAGAAGCGAAAATAAACTAAATATCTTTTTCATACCTTAATTATTCTGGCCAAATTTTTAATCTTTCTTCTTAAAACAAATGCAATTATAACACAATTGATAAGACTTTCAAAAAAATCGGTATGTTAATATACTCTTATCTTTCCAATTAAAATGCCAAACTTGTAACCTTTTAATTTTACTTTTGTTTAAATATATATTTTACTAGTTCGTAACTAACAATACAACAAGAGTGAAGCGATTCAATTTCTTAAAGAATATTTACAAATTTTCTTTTGTCATAACGGGCATTATCCTTAGTTCGTGCAATTCTACCTCAAATATAGAAATAAAACCAAATACTGGAGGAACATTTTCTTATTGCTCTGTCAATAGATTACAACACTTCCATCCAACTTTAATTAGTGACGAAAGCACGAAGTTAGTTGCTAATCAAATATTTGAAGGATTAGTTAAACTAAATCACGAAACACTAGAAACAGAGCCTTCCATTGCTGGGGAAGTAAGCTTTGATCAAAAAAAGTTCATTTATACTTTTAAAATAAAAGAAGGTGTTTATTTTCATGACAATCCTTGTTTTAAAAACGGAAAAGGCAGGAAGCTTAACGCTGACGACATTATTTATACTTTTAAAAACCTTTGCACGAAACAGCTAGTAAACTCAGCTTACCATACAGTTTTAAAAGGAGTTGTTAAGGGAGTAGAAGATTATTTTCTGGGGCAATCAGATAACATACAAGGTATCAGAAAGATTGACAACTCGACAATTGAAATTGAACTTCATCGTCCAAATGGACTTTTCTTGAGGAAATTAACGGGGATTAACTTCTCAATAGTTGCAAAAGAGGCTTTAAAAAAATATGGCATTGGAAACAATGTTGGCACAGGTCCTTTCATCCCCTTAAAATTTGACAAATATAATGACCAACAAATTTTAATCAAAAACTTGAACTACCACGGGATAGACAAAAACGGGAATAAACTACCTTATTTAGACTCTATACAAATCACTTTCGACACAAGCTTAAAAGAACAAATAAAGCTAGTTGTAAATAAAAAACTGAGTACTGTATTAAACTTACCTTTTAAGGCTGTAAAAAGAGTTATTAGAGACAATAAAGATAAGTTCGATAAGGATGTAAAAATGCAGAACGCTCCGTTTTTATCAAGCCATTTCATTGAATTTAATATTAACAAGGGCATCTTAAAAAATAGACACTTAAGAAAAGCAATTAATTATGGACTAAACAAACAGGAGTTAACTTTTAAAGTATTTGGTGAAACTCGCGGGAAAACTGGAAATGCTGGTATTTCGCATCCCAAGTTAATTAACTACCGTAAGAATGGTGTTAATGGTTATTCTTTCAATCTAGACTCTGCAAAATCTCATTTGAAAAGAGCTAAATTAGACTCTAACTCTTTAGACATAGAGTTAGACATCAGTCAAGATGACTATAAAGCTTTAAGTATTGCAGATGAAATAAGGTTTCAATTAGGACAAAACCTAGGACTTAACATTAAGATTAATGTTGTTCCACAAAGGTATAAACTAGAAAAATCGAGATATGCAAAAGGAGATATGTACATATCTAACGTAACAGCAAGTTATCCTAGTCCAGAAGGCTTCTTAAATATTTTTTACGGAAAAACTGTTCCTAAATCATTAAACACTCCTTCTTACCCTAACACCACCCGTTTCATCAATAGAGACTTTGATAGAATGATGGATAGAGCAAGAAGATCTATTGATGAAGAGAATGCAAATCAAAGTTTTGCAGCAGCAGAAAGACTTCTAATGGACGAATGTCCCATCGCTATGCTTTGGTATGAAGAAACAAATCGTTTAATAGATAGCACGGTTAAAAATTTCACGTTGAATAAAGTACAACTCTTATATTTTTCAAAGGTTTACATTTCAAAATAATTTAATAAAACAGCTTACCACCCATATTGCAACAAAAAATAGGAATTTTGGTCTTAATTTGTGTTTTTTTTCCAAAAAAACCTAATACTAAGTACATCAAGATAGCTCCTCCTCATAGGAATTTCATTAGTAATATAACAAACCAAAAACTTGTACCTTCACTTGAATTATAACGAGATAAGTACTTAGTAGATTCTGGGGAAACAGACGTATAATAATTGGAGCGTGATGTAAAATTGAAATTAAGTATATTAAAATACCAACACCACAACTAAAGAAAGCTACTCCTAATAATTTAGTACCTCTTGTTTTATTGAATAAAAACGTATTAAACCCTTCGCTTTCCGTTTTTGAAAAATTCTTTTAATATCTCGCTTTAGAAATAACACTCCATAATATTACATAAAGAGGTATTGTAGTGCACAAAAAACAACGTAGAGCATAAGAAAAGTAATCTCTTCCAAAATTTTTCAAATTTAAAAAATGCGGAAAAACCCCCACAAAACGTCCAATAATTCGTTGATTAGAGTCTCTAAAAAAAGACTCCCCTAGATTACCTCCCATCTATTAAAAATATAGGAAACAATTAAAAGCTTATTAAATTTACAATGGCTTTAACCTTTTTTAATTTTTACTTTTACTTAGAACCTAAATGAAATGAAATCATTTTTCCCGGCTGAATGGAATAATCAAGACGCTATAGTTATCGCTTGGCCAACTGAGCATACAGATTGGCATTCAAATTTGTTAGATGCTCAAAAGACCGTAACCAAAATTATAGATCAAATTTCTGATCATCAAAAAATAATTCTTTTACATCATCAAGTAACCAACTATCCATTTCAAAAATTAAACAATAATATTCACGTATTTCACTTAAATTACGATGATACTTGGACTCGTGATTTCATTGGTATTTCGACATACAATAATGGGCGTCCAATTTTTAACAACTTTGAGTTTAATGCTTGGGGAAATAAATTTAAAAATAAGAATGATAATAAAGTCAACAGTCAACTTTATTCACTTCTATCTAAGAATACTCAGGTTATAAATCATTCAAATACGATCCTTGAAGGAGGATCAATTGAGAGCAATGGTAATGGAATTATTTTAACAACGGAAAAATGTCTTCTCAATAAAAACAGAAACAATAAATTAAATAAAGAAGAAATCGAGTCCTATTTAAAATCTACACTTATAATCGATGAAATTATTTGGCTTTCAAACGGAGTAATAAAAGGAGACGACACTGATGCTCACATTGATACACTTGCAAGATTTTGTAATCAGGACACAATAGCTTATTCAATTGACAGTAGTTCTGAATTACTTGCTATGGAAGAAGAACTAAAATCTTTAACTCAACCCAATTCAAAAAAATTCAATTTGATACCATTACCTATACCGAACTATACTGTAAAAGGTAAAAGACTTCCTGCAACCTACACTAATTTCCTAATTACGAACAACAAAGTCCTCGTTCCCGTTTACAATAAGCACGAGGATGCATTCGCCATCAAGCAATTTAAATCATGTTTCAACACGAGGGAAGTTGTGCCTATAAATTGTGAAGCCTTGATAAGTCAAGGAGGATCATTACATTGTGTAACAATGCAATTACCTGAAGGGTTTTTAAACTTAGCTTTACTATAATGAACACTATTAAGACCGGAATAATTCAGATGAAAAATTCAGATAGTATTTCTGAAAATCGATCATACATTAAAACTGAGTCTAAAAAACTTAAAAAAGAAGGAACCCAACTTATTATTTTACAAGAACTACATGACACAAAGTATTTTTGCCAATCTGAAAATGTAGCTCATTTTGATTTAGCAATTCCTATCCCAAGCGACAATACAAACTTCTACAGTAACCTAGCAAAAGAGACCCAAACGGTAATTGTCACCTCACTTTTCGAGAAAAGAGCACCTGGTATTTACCATAACACAGCTGTAGTGTTTGACTCCGACGGGAGTATTGCTGGGAAATATCGTAAAATGCATATCCCTGATGATCCTGGATATTATGAAAAATTTTATTTCACACCAGGGGACTTAGGTTTTAATCCTATTCAAACTTCACTTGGTAAGCTTGGCGTTCTAATATGTTGGGATCAGTGGTATCCCGAGGCGGCAAGAATAATGACCTTAAAAGGGGCTGAGATCTTAATTTACCCAACTGCTATTGGATTTGATGAGAATGACACCCAAGCTGAAAAAAACAGACAAATAGAGGCCTGGAAAACGATTCAAAAATCGCATGCTATCGCAAACGGAATACCAGTAATTACGGTAAATCGAAGTGGTTTTGAAACAAATACAGAATCAGATAGTCTTGGAATTTCATTTTGGGGAAATTCTTTTGTCGCAGGCCCTCAAGGAGAAATCCTATTCGAAGCAGGTATTAATCCTATTTCAAAGGTTATTGAAATTGACCTAAATAAATCAGAACAAGTCAGAAGATGGTGGCCCTTTTTAAGAGATCGGAGAATTGAGGATTATAATGAAATAAAAGAAAGATATATTGACTGATCAAAAAAAAGCCTCTTGTTTAAAAACAAGAGGCTTTTTTTTGATCTTTTATTTTCTATAAATCGTCTGGACTTGGCGCTACAGCGATTTTTTTCTTTGGTGGTTTGATGGATTTGACAAAAATAATATTTACGATTTCTCCATCAACAGTAATTCTTGACTTAGAAATCCCATTAGAAATAACCGCTTTCTCATCGTGTTTCCAATGCTTCGTGAATATTTGATAACTACCATCCTCATTTTTTATATACATCTGAGTAACCACACCCTTTTCAACCTGCACCTTACCTAATACACATTCAGCCGTAGTCCCTTGACGAAATGTAATTACAACATTTTCATACCAACCATCTTTAACAATGTTAGCACCCCTTTCTTCAAACTTTTTTGAATAAGCATCATAACAATTATCACCATCACCTGCAAAAACTCCTGTTGAAGCAGCAACTAAAAATAGACTTAATACTAATTTTCTCATTTCTTTCAATTTAATTTTAACTCCCCTTGTACAAAAGACTTGCCAAAAAAAGGTCTTTACTAAGCATCTGTAAAATTAACAAATAATTGTTAATTTTAACCACTTTTCAGATAGCGAGGAATATTTAACAAAAAAAATGATTGAAATATAATATATAAATAAGCCATTATTAGTTTTAAAGAAACATATTTTATGCTAATAAAAACTTTTGGGGGCGCAGTACAAGGAGTTGACGCAACTCTAATAACAGTAGAGGTTTCTGTTTCAAAAGGAATAAAATTCTTTTTAGTAGGACTTCCTGACAAAGCGGTCCAAGAAGCGGAAATCAGAATTGACACAGCCTTAAGAAATACACAATATAAAAGACCAGGAAAAAAAATTGTAATAAACATGGCTCCGGCCGACCTTAAGAAAGAGGGAGCCGCTTATGATCTTCCAATTGCCATAGGTGTTCTTGGGGCCTCTGAGCAAATTAACAACGAATACCTAGATCAATATATAATGATGGGGGAACTCTCCCTTGACGGCACATTACAACCAATTAAAGGAGCTTTACCAATAGCAATTCTAGCTCGAGAAAAAGGATTTAAGGGAATTCTTCTTCCAAAACATAATGCAATGGAGGCCGCAATTGTTGGGGATATAAATGTTTTTGGCTTTAATAATATTAATGAAGTAATTGAATTCACTAACGACCCTAGTAAATTTAGTCCAACAAAAATCAACACTAGAGATCAATTCTTTGACAGTATTGACAATCCCGATTTTGACTTTTCCGATGTAAAAGGTCAAGAAAACATTAAGAGGGCAATGGAAATAGCAGCAGCTGGAGGTCACAATTTGATTTTAATAGGTCCCCCCGGTGCTGGAAAAACGATGTTAGCAAAAAGGTTCTCTTCAATTCTGCCGCCCATGACTTTGCATGAAGCGTTGGAAACTACAAAGATCCATTCTGTAGCAGGTAAACTAAAAGGCGACATTGGCCTTGTTGCCCAGCGTCCCTTCAGGAGTCCCCACCACACAATATCGGATGTGGCATTAATTGGAGGCGGTACAAATCCACAACCAGGGGAAGTTTCGATGGCTCATAATGGAGTTTTATTTTTAGATGAATTACCTGAGTTTAAAAGAACAGCCTTAGAAGTTCTTCGACAACCATTAGAGGATCGATATGTTTCAATTTCAAGAGCCAAATTTACAGTTGAATACCCTGCTAGTCTTATGTTGATAGCCAGCATGAACCCCTGCCCTTGCGGGTATTATAATCATCCCGAAAAAGATTGCATTTGCCCCGGTGGAGCTGTACAGAAATACCTCAACAAAATTTCAGGACCACTTTTAGATCGGATTGATTTACACGTAGAGGTAACTCCTGTATCTTTCGATGAACTGGCAGATATCGAGCCTGCTGAGAAAAGCACTAAAATTCGTAGTCGTGTTTTAAAAGCAAGAGAAATTCAAAATGAAAGATTTAAAGCTCACAAAACAGTCCATTCTAATGCTCAAATGACTAGCCAACAATTAAAAAACTCTTGTATTCTTTCTGAACAATGTAAGAACCTTTTAAAAAATGCGATGAATAAACTTGACTTGTCTGCAAGAGCTTATAACCGAATTTTAAAAGTGGCACGAACAATTGCTGATTTGGATAGCGATGACAATATTCAAACGAACCATATAGCCGAGGCTATTCAATATAGAAGTTTAGACCGTGACGGCTGGGCAGGTTAACAGAACGAAATTTATAGCATCTTAAAAAGAAAGGAGTATATGTATATTAAGACTTAAGAAATACGAGTGTACATCCTTTAAGAACTCACACTATTTAATCTCGGGAAAAATTGAATCTGGGTTTACGAGCTTAATAAGCTCAACATTTATAATGGATATTGGCGTGATATATTTGCTATTCAAAATAATGAAAATCTGTCTGTTAACCCATTTTTTATCACTCAAATTCTTTAAATAAAAGGAATTAGACAACCTCTTCGATATGCATTTAAATAAGTGATCCTTGGCGGCATTAAAATAAAAACCTAGAATAAACAAGAAAAAGTGGGAGATTTTAAATTTAACCAACAGATTTGTTATATGCTTAACTTATCCTTAAACACATTAATAAAACCGACAGAATAACAAATGCTAATTCTCTTAAAAAAACTCGCTTAATAGAAATGAAGAATTCAGTTGAAAAAATTGCCATAGGCAACGCTAAAAACAGAATCAATTTCTCTTTTTCGAATTCTTCTTGGAAAAACAAAAAAGAAATAAAAAGGAAAATAGTAGCCCAAATCCAAATCCAATAATGAATTCTACTCTTAATATTCTTCTTCTCAATAACGGCAAATAATTTAACCAAAAACAGAAATTCAAAAATTGAAATACTTGTCAAAAGTATTTTATGAACAGTAAAACCTACGCTAACTTTAGGATAAGAAAAATTAAAATTATAACCCACTACTTCTAGATCCAGTAAATAAACAATTGTGAAAAAGAATAAAACAACACTCCCTATTCCAAATAATGGAATTATAAAATCTCGCCAGCCGAAGGTAGTTACCAAAGCCAGCCCTATTAAATAAATAAACAATAGACCAATTAACGAAGGTGAAATTACAATTAAGCCACCTAGCAACAACCCAATTCCAAATACTTTTAAATAATTATGGGTTGAATTATGGAGAGATACAAGCCTCTCGCTAACCAATAAAAGCATAAAAATTGAAATCTGATGTTTCATAAAGCCTGCCGAAACAGATATTCCTAAGCAAAAAACCATATAAATAATAGCAGGAAGCGTATTACTCATTCCTATAAACTTATGCCGTGCTAAAAAATACAGTAATGCTAACCCAGTAATTAAAATAAATATTTCTCCTATAACTACTTTTAACAACGGAACTAGGTCCCACAAGAAGAACCCTTGTGAAATCTCATAAATTCCAACTACCCCACTTATAAACCAAAGAATAAAAATCACTAGATATCCCGCAATAGAATTTGTGCCGTTCGCTATTTTTATGATCATACTTTAAATTTAGAATTTTATTGTTTGAAATTAAATATCATCTTGAAATTCGTTTAATAATAATTTTCCTTTTATATTTGTTGTAAATTGAATCAACATGAACATTAACGGTATCGCAGATTTTTTACATCAGTTTTTTTACAAAACTTTTGAAGTATTACCAATGATTGGGTGGGCTGCAAACTACTTTTTCTTGATTGTTATGTTTTTATTCTTCCTTTACTGGTTAACCGTTTTAGCGAAGTCTCCTTCAGAGAAATAAAATATTTTATTACTATAATATTTAAAAGCTAACATTAAATGTTAGCTTTTTTTGTACCCTAATTTTTATACCCGAATAGTAAAGGCACAAAAAAAGCCGTCCTTAGACAGCTTTTTTGAAAAAATCATATCAATTAATTTCCAAATGTTGGTTTCTCTTGTGAATCAGTAACCGTATTAACATCCATGTTGGTAATCTGATCTTCTTTCCAAAACCCGTTATAAGTTGCACTGTTAGGCCATTGAAACTTTCCACTTCCTTCTCTTCTATCAGCTTTCCATTCTCCAGTGTAACTTCCTTTGTTTTTCCAAATATAAACTCCAGAGCCATCTCTCTTATTAATATGAAAAGCGCCTTCGTATCTATCTCCATTGGCAAATTCATATTTACCTCTTCCGTTCATCTTTCCTCCTTTCCACTGTCCTTCGTATTTATCACCATTGGCGAACTGATAAGTACCACTTCCATTATGACAATTTCCTTTTACACATTGTGCGTTAGCGTTTAACCCTAAACCACCGATAAAAAACAAGGTAACGTAAATTATTCTTTTCATTATAATAAATTTTTAAGTTGGTATCATTGTTAAAAACAAATCCCGTACCAAAAACCTTTAATTTGTAAAAGTTAGGCCGAATACGGATATTAGTTTACAGAAGTTTCAACTCTTGATAAAATTAGCTATTATATTCGAATTATCAAATTTTCTAGAGAATCTAAGCATTATATTGTATAAATATTTAAAAATATTATACTTGTGGTATGGGGAGAATAATTTGCATCACATTTTTAACTACGTTAATAATTTCTTGTATCCAAGAAATTATTCCACCTAAAAGTTTACTGTCAAAAGAACAGCTGATTGAAGTACTCTATGATTTTCATTTAGTAGATGCTGCCTCAAAGCAGTCTATTATAGCTAACAACAGGAATAACAAAATTAAACATGCCCAATACAAAGGTGTTTTAGAGCACCACAAAATATCAAAAGACCAGTTTGACTCAACAATAAACTATTATATATCGATTCCCGAAGAATTAAAAATGATTTACGAAAAAGTAGAACAAAAATTCATCCCCTGATAAATTAGTCTGTATTATCTTTTAAAAAGAGGTCAGCTGTTTCCTTTACTGCAATTTTGATAGGAGTAAATTCAAATTGCAAATCTTTTTTTATTTTTTGATTAGAGTATTTAGTGATTCTCATAGCACTATCAGCCGATTCTTTAGTGACCAAAGGGTTTGATTTAAAGAGAAAACTTTTTATCGCCTCTACTTTACAAAGTACATTCGTCATCCATTTTCTGACTAAAACCGACGGGTAAGGTTTATTTAAATATTCTGAAATGTAATTAAATAGTGTTTGAAAAGTTAAATTCTCTGCAATTACTAAATATCGTTCATTCTTAATATCACTATTCATCAGCTCGGTCATAGCCTTAACTACATCATTAATATATACAAACCCATTAACGCCAAGTGTATAAAACCTCAAGCCATTCCAAACTTTCAAAAACAAGTTACTGCTAGATGAATTCCAATCCCCAGCACCAATTATAATTGAAGGATTTACGATTACAACATCTAACCCTTCTTCACTCCCTCTCCACACTTCCATTTCTGCAAAATATTTCGAAATTGAGTACTTTGAAAAAGTTCCATCATTTTGCCAGTCATTCTTCTCTGTTCTGAGATCGCCATTCGTTGTATCTCCGATAGCTGCAGTTGAACTTACGTGACACAACTTTTTCACATTATAATCCAAAGATAAATTTACAACATTTGAAGTACCTTCAATGTTTACCTTTAGCATTTGCTTTTTATCTCTTTTATTAAAAGACACCATAGCTGCACAATGATAAACGTGATCGATGCCTATAAAAGCATCTTCTAATACAGCTGGGTTAAGTAAATCAGACTGAACCCATTCAACTTTTTTCAAAACGTCGCTCCAAGATATATTAAATAGGATAAAGAAATGTTTGATTTTATTCAATGATTTTTCATCGCGATAAATCGCTCGAATTGACTCCTCACCCTGTATTAATTGTTTCAATAAATGCGACCCAACCAACCCTGTTCCTCCAGTAACTAAAATCATACAGTAAAATTAAGGATAATACCCCTTGACTAACTGAAATATTCTAAATTTGCATAAAATTTTGATTATGGGTTTTGTAAATGAATTACAGTGGAGAGGTATGATTCACGATATCATGCCAGGAACGGAAGAACAATTGGAAAAAGAATTAACTGCTGGTTATGTAGGATTTGATCCAACAGCCGATTCTTTACACATTGGAAACCTAGTATCGATAATGATGCTTAAACATTTACAAAAAGCAGGTCACAAACCCTTTGCATTAGTTGGTGGCGCTACAGGTATGGTTGGAGATCCTTCTGGCAAAGCTGAGGAACGAAAATTCTTATCTGAAGAAATACTTCAACAAAACCTAGAAGGTGTTAAAGCTCAATTAAAAAGTTTTTTAGACTTCGATTGTGGTGAAAACTCAGCCGAAATCGTAAACAACTATGACTGGTTTAAAGATTTCTCTTTACTTGATTTTTTAAGAGACGCGGGAAAACATCTTACAATCAACTATATGATGAGTAAGGATTCTGTTAAAAAGAGATTGGAAACAGGAATTTCATTCACAGAATTCTCTTACCAATTAATTCAAGGATACGATTTCTACCATTTAAACAAAGAAAAGAACTGTAAGCTTCAAATGGGTGGTTCAGATCAGTGGGGTAATATTACGACTGGAACAGAATTCATTCGTCGTTTAGGAGGTGGTGATGCTTTTGCATTAACTTGCCCTTTAATCACGAAAGCGGATGGGTCGAAATTTGGCAAATCAGAAGGCGGAAATATTTGGCTTGATCCAAAAAGAACTTCTCCTTACAAATTCTACCAATTTTGGTTAAACCAAAGTGATGAAGATGCATTAAAGTCTATTAAAATCTTCACGATGAAAACCGAAGAAGAAATTAATGAATTAAATACTCAACATAATGAAGCTCCTCATTTAAGAATCTTACAAAATGCATTAGCAGAAGACATTACTGTTACTGTACACTCTACAGAAGCACTAGAAAACGCTAAAGCAGCTTCTCAAATTTTGTTTGGTAAATCAACTGAAGAGAATGTAAGAGAATTAAGTGCAGAGGCATTCCAACTTATTGGACAAGAAGTTACGTTACATGAAATTAACAAAGACCTTATTCCGAATGGAATTAATATAGTTGACCTTCTTTCTGAAAATGCGACTATTTTCAGTTCGAAAGGTGAAGCTAGAAGAGCATTAAAAAACAATGCCGTTGCAGTTAACAAGAATAAGGTTCAAGATTCAAAAATGATCACTTCGGACGATGTGATTAAAGAAAACTATATTTTGTTGCAAAATGGTAAAAAGAACTACCATTTAATAGTATTACAAGACTAAAATTTGAACTACATTCTTCATATAGACTCGAGTACAAAAGTATGCTCCATTGCTTTAAGCAATGGAGACCAACTTTTGGAATTAATCGAAACGGATAGCGAAACGTTAGCCCACAGTGAAAAATTGCACGTATTTATCGAAGAGTGTTTAAATAAAGCTGGTATTCAACCCGCTAATCTTAGTGCTGTTTGTGTTTCTAAAGGTCCTGGTTCTTACACCGGCTTACGAATTGGTGTATCCGCGGCAAAGGGCTTATGCTACGGTTTAAGCATTCCTTTCATCGCAATCGACACATTGGAAGCAATGGCTAATTCCGTTCAATCTAAAGTAGATGACAGCGCTATTCTAATCCCAATGATTGATGCAAGGCGAATTGAAGTGTTTTGTTCTGTTCATCAAAACGGAAGTACACAAACAAAAGTTCACGCAAGAATTTTAGATGAAGAACCATTTACCGAATTAGAAGGTAAAAAAGGGTATTACTTTGGAGACGGTGCTCAGAAAGCAATTCAGTATATGCCTTTATCTTTTACGTTTTTAAAGGATCAAAACACATCTGCTAAAAATCTAATTTCATTAGCTTGGAAGAAGTTTGAAAATAACGATTTTGAGGACACTGCTTATTTTGAGCCTTTTTACCTGAAAGACTTTAAAGCGGGAAAACCTAAGAAAGTTTTAAAGTAATTACTTCAGTAAGCTTTGGATCGATTCGAATGTTCGTCTAGGATCCTTCCCGTTGTACAAGCATTGATATACAGCATCTGCAATGGGTAAGTCAAGCTCAAATTTCGTTTGAATTTCATTTACACATTTTGATGCATAATATCCTTCAGCAACCATTTTCATTTCGAGTTGAGCTACTTTTACAGAATAACCTTTTCCGATCATATTACCGAAAGTTCTATTTCTTGAATATTGAGAATAAGCAGTAACCAATAAATCTCCTAAATAAGCAGATGTTTTAACATCTCTGTGCTTTGGATATACGTAATCAATAAATTGCTCTGTTTCTCTAATTGCATTCGAAATAAGGACGGCCATGAAATTGTCACCATAACCTAAACCATGACAAATTCCTGCTGCAATAGCATAAATATTTTTCATGATAGCACTATACTCAGTACCCACTAAATCATCGTTTTTATTTACTTTGATATAACGACACTTTAAAAGATCACCAATAGCGTATGCTCTTCCTCTGGTGGGTGTTG
>CAJJCC010000040.1 GCA_905182585.1 uncultured Flavobacteriales bacterium | reverse complement strand
TTTGGTTGTGAAATTAAGTTGCTGTAGGTCGTTTTTTTTTCGATTCTTTTGGATATTTTTAATAATCGTTTTTGCAAAGTTATTATCAGATTTAATAACGATTTCATCTAACTGTATGCCTTTTTTTAAAGTGATTATTTTTCGATTTAAAAACTCTTCTATCGTAAGTTTCGCCAACTCGTAGCCAATGTAAGAAAAGACTAGAGTGTCTTTGCTGTTTTGAGCTTCAATCGAAAAATAACCTTTACTATTTGCGATCGTTCCGTTTGATGAGTTTTGAATATGAATAGAAACAAATGAAATAGGTGATTCCCCCTCGTCTACAATGAAACCAGAAACTTGTTGCGCAATGCATTGCGTAGAAATAAGTAAAATAAAAAAAGACATGAATCTTTTCATAGAACAAAAATAACCATTCACTAAGGATCATAAAAACTTATTGTTCATCTGTTCAAAATAAAAGTTAAATTTGGGCATGAGTAAGTTGGTATTAATCCCCACTCCAATTGGAAACTTGGGAGATATAACATTAAGAGCAATTGAAACCATAAAGTCGGTTGATGTTTTATTGGCTGAGGATACTCGCCAAACAGGAAAGCTTTTAAAGCATTTGAGTATTGATAAGAAAATGTGGGCGCATCATTCTCATAATGAGCATAAGTCGACTAATTCGATTATCGAAAAAATTCAAGGAGGAGAAACTGTAGGCTTAGTTTCCGATGCCGGTACGCCTGGAATATCGGATCCTGGATTTCTACTTGTTAGAGAATGCTTAAAAGCTGGCGTTGAGGTTGAAACATTGCCAGGTGCTACTGCATTCGTCCCTGCCTTAGTAGGTAGTGGCTTACCTAGTGATAAGTTTTTTTTTGAAGGTTTTCTGCCGCACAAAAAGGGCCGACACACTCGCTTAAAGTTTTTAGCAGAGTTGCCATGCACTATAGTTTTTTACGAATCTCCACATCGGCTAATAAAAACACTTCAGCAGATCGCAGAGTTTCTTGGTGAAGAAAGACAAATTTGCGTAGTTAGAGAATTAACCAAAATGTTTGAAACATTTCACAGAGGAACTGTGGCAGAAGTTCAAAAGTATTTTGAAGAGACCCCACCTAAAGGAGAAATTGTGATTGTTTTGGAGGGGAAATTATCTTAGACAGTTTCTAAATAAATCAAATCTATTGCTAGTAACGATTTTAGTCATTAACTTAAATGAAAATTATAAGATATGGTATCATCTAAAGTTGAAGACTCGTTAAACAACCAAATATTATTAGAGGGAGAATCGTCTCAGTTTTACCTTTCTATGGCTTCTTGGGCTGAAAATCAAGGTTATGTAGGTACATCTTCCTTTTTATATCGTCAAGCAGATGAAGAGAGAGAACATATGCTTAAATTAATTAAATATGTTAATGAAAGAGGTGGGGTTGCAAGGATTCCTTCAATCTCAGAACCACCTACTGAATTTGATTGTTTAACAAATGTATTTGAGAGTTTATTATCTCATGAGTTAAATATTACTGCTAAGATTAATAGTGTTGTTCATATATGTCTTCAAGAGCAAGATTATACTACGCATAATTTTATGCAATGGTTCGTAAGTGAGCAAATTGAAGAAGAAGCGACAGCTAGAGGTATTTTAGATAGAATTAAATTGACTGGTTCAGAAAAAGGAGGATTATACCTTTTTGATAGAGATTTAGAAAATTTAATCGGCGGAAGTATCTCAGTTCCAAGCGCGGGCAAATAATACTATAAAGCGTAATTAAGAAAAGCCTGCTTTATGCAGGCTTTTTTGTTTCACTATTGA
Organism: uncultured Flavobacteriales bacterium; assembly: GCA_905182585.1. Classification (GTDB taxonomy): domain Bacteria; phylum Bacteroidota; class Bacteroidia; order Flavobacteriales_C. The sequence continues at coordinate 38,862 of CAJJCC010000040.1, read as the reverse complement.
TTGTGAATAATTGAGTATCTTTCGGTTTATACTTAATGATTTTTTTTTATCTAAAACATATCATTGGACTTGTCCTCTTTTTTACTGTATTCGCTACACATGCTGGTGAGTACTTCAAGTCTGATCGATTAATTTTTGATTTGTATACGCCTAGTTGGATAAACACTCCTAGCGATATTAATTCTTCTTTTTCTTTAGGCTTTTCAACAAGTTGGGGGAAGGATATTGTGATTAGTAAGTCAAGGTATTCATGTTTTTATGGCTTAGGATATGATTTTGCTAACATCAATTCTAACGTCGATTTTAAAAGATCCTTTGAAGCCAATTCAATAAGAGCTCTTGGGCTGAAAGCATTACATAGAGTGTGTGCTATAAATCAACTAACTTCTCATTATTTAGAAGTTCCATTGGAGCTAAGGTTTAGGACTCAAACAAAAATACCGTTTAGGTTATCAATAGGTACAAAAATTGGATATTTAGTAAAGTCAAAATATACGTTAGATGAAAATAGCGGGACAATCTTCGAACGAAAAAACATTAATATTTTGGAAGATTTAAAATACGGCGCTTCTTTTAGAGTTGGATGTGGTCTAATTAACTTTTATACCTATTACGGAATCAACTCATTAATCCGAGCTTCTAAGCAGCCTGGGATTAATCAACTATCTTTTGGAATATCTTTTTTAGCGAATTAAAAGAATAAGAATTTCACAGCTAAACCCAAGTAAAAAACCGGCAATTACCTGACTGAAGGAATGGGCTTTTAGTTGCAACCTTCCAAACCCAATCAAGCCTGCGATTATGATTAAAATACATAATAAGTAAAGAAGTACTTCAGGTCCTGTTTTGGATAAAACAGTAACGATACCTACGACACCTCCAATTCCGATCATGTGAACACTAATTTTCCAATTAAAAGTGATCAACATACCAATGATAATAGCCAAAGTGGCGCCAAACATAAACTTGTAAATCAATGGGTCGAGTGGTATATTCCATATGGAAGAAAGTAAATAAATCACCCCGTAATATAATGTGCCTGTTAGTAAAAAGGGTAACATTCGTTCCTCTTTTCTTGGCATGTGTAAGCTAGAAATAAGTTTTAATTCTTTGAGAATTATTGAAATAATAACGGGCATAACTCCAGTTGCGATAAAAACTGAAATGAATGTTAAGAAAGCGTTGTTTTTATCGAGTGCAGTTGAAAAAGTGTTGAAGCCTGGGATTCTTCCCCAAAAGTAAGCGATTAGCAACCCGTTTATTGGCATGAATAAAGGGTGAAAAACGTATGAGGTAAAAAGCGCAAGTTTATTACTGAAGGATTCCAAGACTTAATTTTAGGGATTTGGTGAAATTATGAAAACACATTGAGTCAAAAGAAAATTCATTCAATTCAATGAGTTTAATGTTATATTTCTTTTCTTAGTCTTCCAACCGGAATGCTAAGTTGTTCTCTATATTTAGCAACTGTTCTCCTAGCAATTGGATATCCTTTTTCTTTTAAAATAGCGGCAAGTTTTTCATCCGTGTATGGCTTTTTCTTCTCTTCTGTTTCAACAGTGTCTTGGAGTATCTTTTTAATTTCCCTTGTACTGACCTCCTCTCCTTTGTCGTTTTGCATACTTTCCGAGAAAAATGTTTTTAAAAGGAAAGTTCCGTAAGGAGTTTGAATGTATTTACTATTCGATACTCTTGAAACAGTTGATATGTCCATCTCTATTTTATCGGCTATATCCTTCAGAATCATAGGTCTTATTTTTGTCTCATCGCCAGTTAAAAAGTAATCATGCTGAAGATTTATAATCGTTTGCATGGTATTAAGTAGAGTGTTTTGGCGTTGTACAATTGCATCGATAAACCACTTGGCAGAATCTAATTTCTGTCTAACAAACATTACGGTATCTTTTTGTGACTTAGATGCCTTTCCTTGGTTTGCCTGATATCCTTTAAGTAGTTCCTTATATTCTCTACTTACTTTTAATTCAGGAGCATTTCTGCTATTTAAAGAAAGTTGTAATTCACCGTCTTCAATGTTTAGGTGAAAATCAGGAACGACCGTTTGAGCAACTCTTTGTGTTTCATTCATTGACCCGCCCGGTTTGGGGTTAAGCTTTAAAATTTCCTCTAAAGCTAGTTTTAACTCGTCTTCCGTGACCTCGAATTTTTTGATAATTTTCTGATAATGTTTCTTTGTAAACTCATCAAAAGTTTTCTCAAGAATCTTACTTGCCAAATAAACGTTTAAATCAGATCTTTTTTTTCTTTTTATTTGAAGCATCAAACATTCTTGTAAGTTTCTTGCTCCAACTCCTGCAGGTTCCATTCCTTGAACTTGCTTAAGTAAACCTTCTAATCTTTCTTCGGTAGTAGAGATGTTTTGATAGAAAGCTAAGTCGTCCACTATAGCCTCTAATTCACGTCTTAGATAACCAGCATCATCAAGGTTACCGATCAAGTGTTCTGCTACAGTGCGGTCATCTTCACTTAACTTTAATAAACCCAATTGAGTAATTAAAATTTCATGAAATGATTTACCCATAGACAAAGGCATTGATTTGTCTTCTACATCTGGTCCAGAGTTTCTTATTGAAGTTTTGTATGAAGGAACTTCATCGTCAGAAATATATTGAGACAAATCAAAATCATCTCGTTTATTCTCTTCATTATAATCATCTGGATATTCTTCTTGCTCCCTTGCATCTATTTCTGAACCTTCTTCTAAGGCAGGATTGCTTTCCAATTCTTCCTTGATTCTTTGCTCTAGTGCAACGGTTGGCACTTGTAACAACTTCATTAATTGAATTTGTTGCGGTGACAGCTTTTGAAAGAGCTTTTGTTGTAAAGATTGTTTTAACATTTGACCTCCTATTTTGTTTTAAGTTACGGTTAAAACATATTTTTTGTTGGATAATTATTCGAAAAAAATATGCGGTCACCTAATTAAAGATTTACAACCTAACTTTAATCGTTTTATTTAACTGTTTTTCAGTTGTTTAAAATAATTTAAAATTATTGTCGTTTTTGTTAAGCTTGAATTATTTAAAAGGATTTTTAGGTATGAACATTGAATATTGAAAAACAAGTAGTTGTTTCATTAAAAGACAACTAGATAAATTATAATTTGGCTTTAATTCATGAAATTACTCAAACGCATCTTACTTAGTTTTTTAATTGTCTTCACTTTATTGGTAAGTGGGGTGATAATTATTGGAACTCAGTATGAGGATAAATTGATGAAATATGTTATAGAAGAGATTGGGGATAAACTTTCACGACCTGTGAATGTATCAGAAATTGAGTATAAATTATTTTCAAGCTTCCCCAATATTTCTGTTGATTTAGTAAATGTTGAAACGTACAGCTTTAAAGAAGGAGATCAGCCTTTTCTAAAATTAGAAAAGCTTCACTTAGTTTTTGATATACTCCCTCTATTAAGTGGAAAATTTAATATTCAGGAAATCATACTTGATAACGGAGTGGTAAATGTAATCTTGAATGAAAAGGGTGATCCAAATTATAATATTCTTAAAGAGTCTTCTGATTCATCTTCCTCTGGAAGTGCGAATTTTAAAATAGAAAATATTGTTTTTAACAATGTTAACATTCAGTATCAGGATCTTAAATTAGCGTCTAAATATCAAATTAATCTTAATCAAGGTAATCTACAGCCATCTTCATTGCAGGATTCAATAATAGGACGCTTTATTTTTGATGGAAGTGTTTCAATTATCCAAAATGGAGGTTTTAAGCTTGGGGATGAAATTGAATTGTCCGGACAATTTGGTTTGTCGATAATAGACGGGGAAGTTGATTTTGATTTTGAAGGGGACTTACTTAACGCCAAGTCAACTATAGCAGGAGTAGTTAATTCAAAGAAAAACAACTGGGATGTTTTGATCAGTAATCAGTCTTTAAATATTAAGAAATTAATAAAGGTTTTGCCTGAAAAAATGAGACCAACAGAGCTTAACTCTGCATCTGGAAATATTTCAACAACCTTGCGTTTGATTAGTAGTGAAAAAGGTGATTCTGAATTAACAGGAGACTTTGTAATAAATAATGGAAGTTACAAAATAAGCTCTTCGGGACTTACGAAAGTTGATGTTAAAGGAAGCATTAACCAATCAAATATTTCAAATATACAAACAGCTTTGATCTCAATTAGCAGCTATAGTTTAGTATATAACAACCGTATTCAATTAACTGGAGATGGGGTTTTAAAAAACTTGGAAAACCCATCTATAAAAATTCATTTATTATCTGAGTTAAACCTTGAAGATTTGCATGATATTTCACTTAGAAATTCTTTCAAGGCTTTAAAAGGTAAAGCAAAGGTTGATGTTGAACTAGAGGGCAGATTAATAGATGTCTTTACAAAGCCAAATCAACGCAATTTGAATTCCTTAAAATTAATAGGTTCTGTTTATGTTTTAGAGGCTTTAGTGCAACCAAATCAATTTGAATTCCCTATAATAGTTGATCAGTCGGAGATTATGTTGGCAAATAATAATATAAAGGTAAAAGAATTTAAAGGCAGGATAGGAGATAGCCATTTTGAGATGAATGGAACGATTGAACAATTTTTAAATACTGTATTCTTAGAAAAGGATTTATCCATTAAATCATCCTTAAAAGTTGACCAATTGGTTTTGGAAGATTTCATTTCGGAAAGAGCCGATTCTACTGAGTCAACTGAGAACTATGAGTTTGCATTACCATCAAACATTGAGTTATCTTCTTACTTAGAGCTAGGCTCTTTTAGTTTTAGAAAATTTAATTCGAAAGATCTCAAGGGCTACGTTAATTTCAGTAACAATGTTTTGTCTTTTTCTAACTTCAGCATGAATACTTGTTCTGGTAAAGCAAATCTAGACGGAAGTATAACGGCAAAGAACAGTCAGAATGTGATTTTTAAATGTAAATCCGATTTGGTTGATATAGATGCAAAAAAGGCTTTTGTTCAATTTGAGAATTTTGGACAAGACGTATTACTTGCAAAACATGTTAAAGGGAAAATATCAATTTCAGCATATTTAGTTGCAGAAGCTGACAAAGGTTTAAATCTTATTCAAGATAAAATATATACAGAATCGAAATTAAGGATTGTAAATGGAGAATTAGTCGATTTTGAACCAATGATTGAGTTGGCAGAATTCCTGAACAAAGAATTTAAACTGAATTTTGATTTAAAACACTTAAAGTTTTCTACGATTGAAAATAATATTGACATCAATAATGGAACTATCTATATTCCTGAAATGGCAATTCGGTCGAATGAAATTAATTTAGACGTTCAAGGATCACATTCTTTTAATCAAGATATTGATTACTTGCTAAAAGTCAAGCATAATGAGATATTCAAAGCGAATAAAAAGAATCAAATAGAGGAGGAGTTTGGTGTTGTTGAAAATAACGATAAAACTGCTACAGTTCCACTTCGGATGAAAGGAACTGTAGAGGAACCGAAATTTAGTTATGATGTAAAGACAAAAAGAAAAAGTATCTCAGACGCATGGAAAAAAGAAGGAAAAGAAATTAAGCAAGTTTTAAAGGAGGATCTTATTAATGTGTTTAAAGTAAAAAAGGATAAAGAAAAGAATGATTTAGAGGACTTAAATAATGGGCCTACTAAAGTGATTACAACAATCACTTGGGATGAAGAAGAGGAATTAGACAAAGAAGATAAAATAGACTAAGGTGAATATATACGTTAAAAAACAACTTTGGAAAGTATCGTTATTGCTTGGAGCTTTGGGAATTGCTTTATCGTCTCTTTTTTACACCAATAGTATTGTAGATAAGTTAGCTGAAGAAGAAAATAAAAAAGTTAAACTAGTTGCGGAGGCTACAAAAAGATCTGTAGAAGATGATGGGACAGGAGATCTAACCTTCTATTTCAAAATTATAAAAGACAACAATACAGTACCGGTTATTTGGGTAGATGAGCATGGCTCAATACTTAATTCTAGAAATTTGGATTCAATAAAGATAGCTGATGAGCCAGGCTATCTAGAGTCTAAACTAATAGATATGAAGGCTGAAAATCAGCCTGTTGAGATACCTATTGGTTTAGGAAGTAAGCAATATATTTATTTTGAAAACTCGGTTTTGATAAGTTTACTTGCCTACTACCCTTATATGCAACTATCCATTATAGGCTTGTTTGTTATAATTAGTTATTTCGCTTTTTCATCATCTCGAAATGCAGAACAGAATCAAGTCTGGGTTGGTATGTCAAAAGAAACTGCTCATCAATTAGGTACACCGCTGTCTTCTTTGATGGGGTGGATTGAATACTTAAAAAGTATAGATGTTGACGATTCAATCGTTGAGGAAATCCGAAAGGATGTAACAAGGTTAGAGACGATTACGGATAGGTTTAGTAAAATCGGTTCAGATCCTTCTTATGATGAGGTGAATTTATTGGATACAATAAATCACGTAGTTTCTTATTTAAGAACAAGATTGTCTTCTAAAGTTGAAATAATTATAAAGGGAGATCAAACCATTAATTCAAAGGTTTGCATCCCGTTGTTTGAATGGGTTATTGAAAATATAACCAAAAATGCCGTTGATGCTATGAACGGAGAAGGGAAAATTGAAATGACTTTGTTTAGAGTAAACAATCAAATAATCTTAGATATTTCAGACACCGGAAAAGGAATTCCTAAACAAGAATTTAAAAAAATATTTAAACCAGGTTTCACCTCAAAGAAAAGAGGCTGGGGCTTAGGCTTGTCGCTAGTGAAACGGATTATTGAAGACCACCATGAAGGTCGGGTTTTTGTTAAGAATTCAGAATTAAACAAAGGGACAATTTTTAGAATTGAGCTATAAAAAAAAAGGAGGCTTCCGTTTAAACGGAAGCCTCCTTAGTGACTGTGGTTTTATTTTAAAGATATTCTTGAAGGTCGAAACCTAAATCTGATCTAAAATATTTGTCTTGCCAATCAATAATAGCTGTGTTCTTATAACACTGCTTTAAAGCATCGTTTAAATCTTTACCTCGAGAAGTAACCGCTATAACTCTTCCTCCATTAGAAAGAACTTTGCCGTTTTGTTCTTTGGTCCCCGCATGAAAAATAAGAGAACCCTCTGTTTTATCTAAGCCGAAAATTTCTTTTCCTTTTTCATAAGCTTCTGGATATCCTCCAGAAACCATAATAACAGTAGCAGCCGTTTCATCTTCAAATTCCACAGTGATTTCTCCCAGTCTGTTTTCTCCAACCGCTTGCATAATTTCTAATAGATCAGACTTAAGTCTGGGTAAGACAACTTCAGTTTCAGGGTCCCCCATTCTGACGTTATATTCAACAACTCTTGGGACTCCGTTTTCATTCATTAAACCGATAAATACAAATCCTTTATAGGGAAGGTTTTCCTTTTTAAAACCATCAATTGTAGGAATGACAACCTCTTTTTCTACTCTATCCATAAATGCTTTGTCAGCAAATGGAACAGGTGAAATAGCACCCATACCTCCTGTATTTAATCCGGTGTCGCCTTCGCCAATTTGTTTGTAATCTTTAGCTTCAGGAAGAATAACATAATCTTTACCATCAGTTATTACAAAAACAGATAATTCAATTCCGCTCATGAATTCTTCAATAACCACCTTACTTGAAGCGTCTCCAAATTTTGCATCAGCAAGCATCGCTCTAAGTTCTTCTTTTGCAGCATTTAAATCATCTAGAATCACAACACCTTTACCTGCCGCTAATCCATCTGCTTTTAATACATATGGTGGTTTTTGAGTCTCAAGGTATTTATATCCGTCTTCTAAAGTATCTTTAGTAAAAGATTCATAGGCTGCAGTTGGAACATTATTCCTTTGCATAAACCTTTTTGAATATTCTTTACTTCCTTCTAATTGAGCCGCTTCAGCTTGCGGTCCAATTACAGGAATGTGCTTAACTGTTTCGTCTGCTAAAAAGAAATCTACAATTCCATTAACTAACGGATCTTCAGGACCTACTATAACAAGATTAATATCGTGCTTAATAACTGCGCTTTTAATTGCTTCAAAATCGTTAACTCCGATATTCAAGTTTTGAGCAACTTCTGAGGTTCCTGCGTTCCCTGGAGCTACGAATAGCTTGTTTAAGTTGGGGCTTTGTGTTAATTTCCAGCTTATTGCATGCTCTCTTCCTCCTGATCCTAAAACTAAAACGTTCATATATATAAGTGTTTCTGACTAACCGTTGATTAAAGGAGCAAATTTATGAATAAATAAAATACGGAGCTAAAGTCGGCTCGATATCCACCAATATTTTGTGTGGTTTTCGTAGCTTTTTGAATGAAAGAGCGCTTTTATTTTCAAGCTAATCAATGTTGAAATTCTCTTTAAGTTCTTGATTTCAAGTAAATTGAATTATTTCAACAAATAAAGTGTTGATAATTTGTTCCGTTAAAATTAAAGTCGTACTTTTGTCGCCCATTTTTCTGCGAAGAGCAGGAATATTAAAACGGTATTATAGTGGATACATTAAGTTACAAAACAATTTCGGAGAACGCTGCAACAGTAAACAAAGAGTGGTTACTTGTTGATGCAGAAGGGCAAACTTTAGGGCGTTTAGCTTCAACAATTGCTAGATTAGTTAGAGGTAAACACAAAACAGGATTTACTCCTCATGTTGACTGTGGTGATAACGTTGTTGTTATCAATGCGGAGAAAGTTACTTTAACAGGAAACAAGAGTACAGAAAAAAGATATATTAGATATACTGGTTACCCAGGTGGACAAAGAATTTTATCTGCAGATCAGTTATTAGCTAAGCACCCAACTGCTTTAGTAGAAAAAGCGGTTAAAGGAATGCTTCCTAAAAATAAATTAGGGAACGCTATTTTTAAAAACTTATATGTTTATGCAGGAACAGAGCACAATCAAGAAGCTCAGAAGCCTAAAGCAATTAACATTAACGAAATTAAATAAGAAGAATGGAAGTAGTTAATACATTAGGAAGAAGAAAGTCTGCTGTCGCAAGAGTTTATCTTAAAGAAGGAACAGGACAGATTACTATAAATGGAAAAGACTCTAAAGTTTATTTCCCATTAGAGCAGTGGTTGTTCAAATTGAACCAACCTTTCGCTTTAACTGATCAAGAAGGTAAATTTGATGTTACTGTAAATGTTTCAGGTGGTGGATTTACTGGTCAAGTAGAAGCTATTCGTTTAGGTATCTCAAGAGCATTAGTACAATTAGATGAAGAAGCTAAGCCTGCTTTGAAAAAAGAAGGTTTAATGACAAGAGATCCAAGAATGGTTGAACGTAAGAAACCAGGTCAGAAGAAAGCTCGTAAGAAATTCCAGTTCTCGAAACGTTAATATTACACTACGAATTAAAGATTATATATCAAGAATATGGCTACTGCAAATTATAAAGAGTTACTAGAAGCTGGGTGTCACTTTGGACACTTAACAAGAAAGTGGAATCCTAACATGGCTCCGTACATTTTCATGGAAAAGAACGGAATTCATATCATCGATTTGAATAAAACCGTTGCTAAATTGGATGAAGCATCTCAAGCTTTAAAACAGATTGCAAAGTCGGGTAAGAAGATTCTTTTTGTTGCTACAAAGAAACAAGCGAAAGAATTAACTTCTCAGAGAGTTGCTGAAATTAACATGCCTTATGTTACTGAAAGATGGTCAGGAGGAATGTTAACTAACTTTGCTACTATTAGAAAAGCGGTTAGAAAATTAAACTCTTTAGAGAAAATGGAGAAAGATGGTACTTTCGACAAGATTTCTAAAAGAGAGCGTTTACATAAGTCTCGTCAAAGAGATAAATTAAACAAAACAATTGGTTCTATTTCAGATTTAAATAGATTACCTGCTGCTTTGTTTATCGTTGATATTCATAAAGAGCATATCGCTGTTTCTGAAGCTGCAAAGTTAGGTATCCCTACTTTTGCTATCGTTGATACGAATTCAAATCCAAACCTAGTTGATTTTGCAATCCCTGCTAACGATGACAGTTCAGCATCTCTTGCTAAAATATTAGATGTTATTTGTGGATCTGTAAGCGAAGGTTTAGAGGAAAGAAAAGCGACTAAAGAAGCTGCTAAGAAGACTGAAAAGCCAGCAGCTGAAGAAGAAGCAACAGAAGCTTAATAAATTTTACAAGTAACTAAAAAGATTATAGAATGGCAACTGCAGAAATTAGTGCTAAAGAGGTTTTCAAATTAAGAAAACAAACTGGTGCAGGAATGATGGACTGTAAGAAAGCTTTAATCGAATCTAATGGAGATTTTGATTCAGCTATCGATTTTTTAAGAAAAAAAGGTCAAAAATTAGCAAACAAAAGAGCTGATAGAGATGCTGCTGAAGGATTTGCATTAGCAAAGGTTTCTGGTAATAAGGCATATTTAACAGTTTTAAATTGTGAAACTGATTTTGTTGCAAAAAATCAAGATTTTGGTAAGTTAGTTGAGTCTTTTGCTGATGTAGCTATTGCAAACAACCTTACTACTTTAGAAGAGTTGTTATCTGCTTCTGTTGATAGTATGACTATTGCTGAAAAAGTTATAGAGCAAACCGGAGTTATTGGTGAGAAATTAGAGATATCTTATTTTGCAGTAGTAGAAGGTGAAACTGTTTACGGTTATAACCATCCAGGGAATCAAATAGCAACAATTGTAGCCTTAAACCAAAAAGTTGATGAAGTTTATGCTAAGGATTGCGCAATGCAAGCTGCAGCTATGAACCCAATCGCATTGGATTCAAAAGATGTTCCTCAAGACGTAATCAATAAAGAAATTGAAATCGCTAAGGAGTTATTAATCCAAGAAGGTAAGCCTGAAAATATGGTTGAAAAAATCGCTCAAGGTAAATTGCAGAAATTCTTTAAGGAAAGTACGTTATTGAATCAAGCGTTTATTAAAGACAATAAAAAATCAATTAAGCAATATCTTAGTGAAGGTTCCGCAGATTTGACTATTGTTGACTTTAAAAGATACTCGTTATCGTAATTATACGAAACATTTAAAAAGCTACCTTAATGGTAGCTTTTTTTTTGCTTTATAATTTTTTTTAGGAGATAAGGTGAAAATTAAATAAACTTTGTAAATTAACATTCCAAAAAGTTCAGATGAAATATAATCGCGTTTTATTAAAGTTAAGTGGAGAAGCCTTAATGGGTAATAATAGCTACGGAATTGATCCTAAGAGGTTGTCCGAATACGCTTCTGAAATTAAAGCTGTAGTTGATGAAGGTGCTGAGGTAGCAATTGTTATCGGAGGAGGAAATATCTATAGAGGTATGAACGCTGAAGAAATGGGGATCGATAGGGTTCAAGGAGATTATATGGGAATGTTGGCTACTGTTATAAACGGTATGGCTTTACAGTCAGCTTTGGAGGCTAAAGGAGTTGACACTCGCTTACAAACTGCTATTAAAATGGAGCAATTTGCTGAACCATATATCAAAAGAAGAGCAACGAGACATTTAGAAAAAGGACGAGTTGTTATTTTTGGTGCAGGAACAGGAAATCCTTATTTCACTACGGATACAGCAGCAACATTAAGGGCTATAGAAATTGGCGCAGATGCAATTTTAAAAGGAACAAGGGTTGATGGTATTTACACTGCAGATCCTGAAAAGGATATAAATGCAAAAAAATATGATACAATTTCATTCACAGAAGTTTATGAAAAAGGGTTAAATGTAATGGACTTAACTGCTTTTACATTGTGTAATGAAAACAAGCTTCCAATTGTGGTTTTCGATATGAATAAACCAGGGAATTTAAGAAGTGTAATTTTTGGAGAAAAAGAAGTAGGAACCTTAGTTGAGTTTTAATTAGGATATTATGACTGAAGAAGTAGAATTTGAATTAGACTCTGCAAAAGAAACAATGCAGAAGTCGTTGACAAGGCTAGAAAGCGAACTAACTAAAATTAGAGCAGGAAAAGCTAATCCAAGTATGTTATCAAGTGTTAAAGTTGATTACTACGGCGCAACTACACCCCTGAGTCAGGTTGCTAACGTGAGTACTCCTGATGCTAAAACATTAACCGTTCAACCTTGGGAAAAGGGAATGATTGATCCTATTTCTAAAGCAATAATAGATTCCAATTTGGGCTTAAATCCTCAAAATAACGGAGATGTTATTATTATTTCTATTCCAATGCTAACGGAGGAAAGAAGGAGAGATTTGTGTAAGCAAGCAAAAGCCGTTGGTGAAGATGCTAAAGTTGGGGTTAGATCCGCAAGGAAAATAGCTAATGATTCAATTAAAGGATTAAAGGAAGAAGGACTTCCTGAGGATGCTCAGAAGGATGCAGAGACTAAGATTCAAGATCTGACTAACTCTCATGTCGCTCGAATTGATTCAATTTTAATAGAGAAAGAAAAAGATATTATGACGGTATAATCCGGACTGAATAAAATTTTTAAAAAGCGCATACTTTAGTATGCGCTTTTTTTATGCAATTCAATATCGAATAATAGGAGACAGTTAACAATTTGAACAACTTTTCAACATTAAATAAAAAACCCCTTTTAATTATTGAGAAGCCTGTGAATTAAGCTTAAACTTGCACTTTATCCAACTTATCTATCTATAATGGCTGATGTTAAAATTAAGAGTGCTTTAATTTCTGTATTTGATAAAGGAAATTTAGAGCCAGTTGTAAGGGAATTAAATGATTTAGGTGTTACAATTTATTCTACAGGCGGAACACAATCCTTCATTGAGGGGCTTGGTATTGCAGTTGAAAGAGTTGAAGACCTAACTGATTATCCTTCAATTTTAGGAGGAAGAGTGAAAACATTACATCCCAAAATTTTTGGTGGAATCTTAGGAAGAAGAGGCTTAGATAGTGATGTTAGCCAAATGTCACAGTATTCAATTCCTGAAATCGATTTAGTTATTGTTGATTTATACCCCTTTGAAGACACTGTAGCTTCAGGAGCAGATCATGCAGATATTATTGAGAAAATAGATATCGGAGGAATTTCTTTAATTAGAGCAGCAGCAAAGAATTATAAAGATGTTGTAATTGTTCCTTCAAAAAATCAATACCAACCATTATTGGATATTATTTCATCTAAAGAAGGCGTTACTTCAACGGAAGATAGAAAGCAATTTGCCTTATCTGCGTTTAATGTTTCGTCTCATTATGATTCTCAAATTTTCAAATATTTTGATGGAGAAGACCAAACTGCTTTAAAAGTTAGTGAAACAACTTCACAAACCTTAAGGTACGGTGAGAACCCTCATCAAAAAGGAGCTTTCTTTGGAGACTTAAATCAAATTTTTGATAAGTTACACGGAAAAGAACTGTCCTATAATAATTTATTAGATGTTGATGCAGCAGTTAACTTAATGTCTGAGTTTTCAGAGACTACTTTCGCTGTGTTAAAACATAATAATGCCTGTGGTGTTGCTACAAGACCAACAGTCTTAGAAGCATGGAAAGCAGCTTTAGGGGGTGATCCTATTTCTGCATTTGGTGGTGTTTTAATCACAAATGTAAAAGTTGATCGAGCAACTGCTGTAGAAATTCAAAAATTATTTTTCGAAGTATTAATTGCTCCAGAATATGATGCTGATGCATTAGAAGTATTAACGACAAAGAAAAATAGAATTATTTTAATTCAAAAAGAAGTTGTTTTACCGCAAACCACAGTAAGATCTGCGTTAAACGGAGTATTAGTTCAGGGTAAAGATTCGGTTATGGAAACTGAAGCGGACTTAAAACCTGCAACCAATAAATTACCAACTGCTGCTGAAAATAAAGATTTAATCTTTGCAGCAAAAATTTGTAAACACACGAAATCAAATACGATTGTTTTTGCAAAAGACAATACATTGATTTCAAGTGGAACTGGACAAACTTCAAGAGTTGACGCGTTAAGACAAGCCGTAAAAAAAGCAGACGCCTTTGAATTTAGTTTAAAAGGAGCAGTGATGGCATCTGATGCGTTTTTCCCATTCCCTGATTGCGTTGAATTGGCTAAGAATGCAGGGATAACAGCTGTTGTTCAGCCTGGTGGTTCAATTAAGGATCAAGATTCTGTAGATTACTGTAACGCAAATGATGTTGCGATGGTGATGACAGGAATTCGACATTTTAAACATTAATAAGAAAGAACACAAAATTGTTCATAATAAGAATCCTTTTCTAAAGAATTCTTATTTAACTGATTGTATATTTAGATATGGGTCTTTTTAGCTTTTTAAACCAAGAAATTGCCATTGATTTGGGAACGGCAAACACACTAATTATCGAAAACGATAAGGTAGTTGTTGATGAACCCTCAATAATTGCAAAAAATCGTACGACAGGTGCGGTTATAGCTATTGGAAAAAGAGCTATGCAAATGCATGGTAAAACCCATGAGGAAATCAAAACAATTCGACCTCTAAAAGATGGTGTAATTGCTGATTTTCAAGCAGCCGAAGAAATGATTCGAGGCTTCATTAAAATGATTAATGAAGGTAAGAGAAAAATGTTCGGTCCTTCTAATATTAGAATGGTAATTTGTATACCCTCTGGAATTACTCAAGTTGAAATGCGTGCTGTAAAAGATTCTGCAGAGCATGCAGGAGCTAAAGAAGTTCGAATGATTCAAGAGCCGATGGCAGCAGCTATTGGTATTGGTATTGATGTTGAAGAGCCTCAAGGAAACATGGTGATTGATATCGGTGGAGGAACATCTGAAATTGCAGTTATCGCACTTGGAGGAATTGTTTGTGACAAATCGATAAGAGTTGCTGGAGATGAATTCACTAGTGATATAGAGGAGTACATGCGTCGTCAGCATAACATATTAGTTGGTGAACGAACTGCTGAAAGAATTAAAATTGCTGTAGGTGCAGCTATTCCTGAATTAGACGATCCACCGCCAAATATGGCGGTTCACGGAAGAGATTTAATGACTGGAATTCCTAAGGAAATTGAAGTTTTTTATACTGAAATCGCACATTGTTTAGATAAATCTATTTCAAAAATAGAAGCTGCAATACTAAGTGCATTAGAAATGACGCCACCGGAATTATCGGCTGATATTTATCGAACAGGTATTTATTTAGCTGGAGGAGGTTCTATGTTAAGAGGTTTGGATAAACGAATTTCTCAGAAAACCAAATTACCTGTACACGTCGCTGACGATCCTTTAAAGGCAGTTGCAAGAGGAACCGGAATTGCATTAAAGAATTTTGATAGATTCCCATTCTTAATTAAATAATATTATATAATAATAACAGAGGCCGTAGTCGAATTTGTTTGATTACGGCTTTTTTGTAGAGAATCTTAAGCGTTGATAAACCTAATAGCCATATTAAAAAAGTATCATGTTCAATTAATTTTTGTGCTACTTATTATTATTGGTTTAATGATCACAATTCAGCAGAAACGCTATCAAAGAACAAAGTTTATTAATTCAGCGAATTTAATCTCAGGGGGTACATATTCTGCTATCTCTAATATTGAAGCTTATTTTAACTTAATTTCTGTAAATGATGAGTTACATGCCGAGAATGCTTTATTGAGGTCTCAAGCATTGGTATCACTTAAGAAAATAAATGGAGAGTATTTTCAAGTGAATGACAACCTTTTTAAGCAGAGGTATGTTTACCGTATTGCAAGTGTTGTGAGTAATACCACAACTAAAGTAAATAATTTCTTTACACTCGACTTGGGAAAGGAAGACGGTATAATTGAAGAAATGGGTGTTATTTCTCCTATGGGAATTATAGGTATTGTAGGTGCCGTCTCAGATCATTACTCTTCCGTTATTTCATTCTTGCATCCGAAAACTTACATTTCCTGTAAACTTAAATCTACGGGAGTTGCCGGTATTTTAAAATGGATGGGGGGTGATATAACAATTGCGGAAATTAGAGATATTCCAATTACAACTCAGATTAATAACGGGGATTCAGTATTAACATCAGGCTACTCTTCTGTTTTTCCCGCTGGAATTTATTTAGGAAAAATTAGGTCTTACGAGAAGGATCTTGAAAATCAATCCCAAAAAATTATTGTTGATTTAAAAATTGATTATTCTTCCGTAAGTAAAGTTTATGTAGTGGAGAATTTATATAAGTCAGAAGAAGAAGAGTTAAGACAAAAAGAAATCCAATTAAGTGAATAATTCAATCGGGAAAAATATCATTTTAATTATTGGGGTTTTTGCTTTGCAAATTCTGGTTTTAAACGATTTAAATATTTCGAAATATTTATTGCCGTTTATTTACCCCATACTTTTATTGGGCGCAAAAAGAAATATAAATCAATCCTTATTTTTAGTGCTTGGTTTTTGTTTAGGTCTTTTTATGGATATGTTTTCAAATACCGGAGCAGCAAATGCTTTAGCTTGCTTAGTATTGGTTTTTTGCAGACCTTTTTTTTTAGGATCTATTGGTCCTATGGATATGGGATCTGAAGGGATTAGACCTACTATTTATAATATAGGAACTAAGGGTTACGTCGGCTACGCAACGTTCCTATTACTAATTCATCATTTAGTTTTCTTTTTCTTAGATGTGTTTACATTTATAAATGTTTTTGAGACGATTCTAAGAGTTATTGTCAGTTTGTTTTTCAGTTTGACACTTATTATATTATGTCAATTTGTATTTGTGAATAAGGGGAAATAATGGCAAAATTAGAGTCACGTAAATATCATATATATCTTCTGTTCGGTTTCTTTTTTATAGTATACATTTGTCGACTTTTTTATGTGCAAATAATAGAAAAAGACTTTTTTGTAGATCGTGCAAAAACCGATTCTGTTGATAAAGTAGTTGAATTTCCTGTTCGAGGAAATATATATGACCGTAACGGAAAAGTACTTGTACAAAACGAAATTGCATACGATGTAATGCTAACAATGAGAGACTTTAAAGTAGACACTTTAAAGTTTTGTGCTTTGCTGAAGATTGATACATCAGAATTTCGACTACGCCTAAAAAATATAAAGAACAAGTCTATAAATAAAGGGTATTCCTCTCGTATTCCTCAAGTTTTCGAATCACTTATGAAATCAGAGAACTTTGGGAGAATCAAAGAGCGATTGTTTAATTACAAAGGGGTTTCTGTGAAAAAAAGAACCGTTCGTAGTTATCCAAGACCTATTGCAGCGCATGTACTAGGACATGTATCTAAAGTTGGTCCAAGAGATCTAAACAGAGATCAGTTTTACATTCCTCAGGACTATAGAGGAAGTTCAGGATTAGAATTATTTTATGAAAAGGAATTAAGAGGAACAAAAGGTTGGCATCACTATTTAAAAAACCGTCATGGGAAATACATTTCAAAATATTTAAGTGGAGCACTAGATACTACTCCAAGACCAGGGAATAATTTAAAATCCACCTTAGATGCTGATTTACAAGAATACGGAGAACTGTTAATGACAGGTAAGATAGGGTCTGTTGTTGCTATAGAACCTTCAACAGGTGAGATCTTAGCTATGATTAATGCGCCCACATATGATCCGAATTTATTAGTTGGTGGGGAGTACGGGGCCAATTATCAACGTTTAGCGAAGGATAAAAAGAAAATATTATTTCCTAGAGCAATTCAGTCTCGTCAACCTCCTGGTTCTATCGTAAAAACAATGCAAAGCCTTATCTCCTTAAATATAGGAGTTGCTAATGAATACACTTCTTTCGGTTGTAATAAGAAGCTGGTAGGGTGTCATGATCATCGAAATCCACTGACACTACCAGAAGCAGTTCAGCATTCTTGTAATCCCTATTATTATAACCTTGTCAAAAAAATATTCTTTAAAGGTCGAAACGGTAATATGGCCCAGTTAAGGAGGGGAATTGATGACTGGGAAAAGTATGTTCGATCATTCGGTTTGGGTGACCCATTGGGCGTAGATTTATATGGTGAAAAAGATGGAAATGTACCGGATGTAAAAGAATATGATCAGATTTATGGTAAAAATAGATGGAATTACCGAACTATTTATTCGATCTCAATTGGACAAGGTGAGTTTTCTTTAACGCCAATTCAAATGGCTAATTTGGGCGTTATTTTAGCGAATAAAGGACATTATTATACTCCTCACTTGATTCGTGAAATTGGAGATGAAAAATTAGTTTTTGCTGATTCTAACTTTTATCACAAAACATTAATTGACTCTAGTCATTTTGAAATAGTTCATAATGGAATGCAGTGGGTTTTAGAAAGACCAGGTGGAACAGCTGGGAAATCAAGGCTTGAAGGTGTTACTATTTGTGGTAAAACGGGTACTTCTCAGAATCCTCATGGAGATGATCATTCTGTTTTTATGGCTTTTGCTCCACGGCATAATCCCAAAATTGCACTTGCGGTATTTGTTGAAAATGCTGGAGGTGGAGGCGGTACAGCTGCTCCAATTGCAAGTTTAATGATTGAAAAATACCTTAAAAGGAAGGTTGAAAGGTTGAAGTTGGAACAGTCAATGGTAGAAAAAGTGTTTTATTAAATTTGAAAACGAGAGGAAACATATTATTAAATGTTGATTGGGTACTAATAGGTGTCTATTTAGCTTTGTGTTTAATAGGTGTTTTAAATATTTATGCAGCCGATTTCAATCCTTTAAGTTCAGATTTTTTTAATTTAGAAAATAGAAGTGGAAAACAAGCACTATGGATTGGTGCTTCTTTGGTGATTGGAATAACGATAATGTCTTTTGATAGTAAATTTTTCAAATCAGTTTCCCCGATTATTTTTGTTGTGGTTTGTTTGAGTCAGGTTGTTGTAATTCTTTTTGCTGAAGAAGTCAATGGAGCCCGTGCTTGGTTAAAAATAGGCCCCTTTAAATTACAACCAGCGGAGTTCTCTAAATTTGCTACTGCACTATTTTTGAGTAGTTATTTGGGTACATTTTTGAACGAGAAGAATACTGATGAAGCAACTATTGAGGAGATAGGTAAAGGCATGAGGAGATTTTTCAAAGGAAAGAAAGTATTCTCTTTATCCGATATTGATATACTTAAACAAGTAGTTCCAATTGTAATCGTTTTTATTCCAGTTATTTTAATCATGTTGCAAAATGATACAGGGACAGCATTAGTTTTCGGTGCTTTCTTCTTTGTTTTTTATAGAGAAGGTGTTATTGGTAGAGTTTTTATAATTGGCCTTCTAGCAATTGTACTGGCGATTATTACACTGATGTTTGATAAACATGTTGCATTTACGGCTTTAGGAGTTTTAGCTATTCTGGTTTATTCTTCGTTCATAAAAAGTACATCGATGGCATTGTTTAGCATTGGAATAATGATTTTTTTATTAGTTTGCAAGGCTATATTTGGTTGGAGCACCTCTCTTAATACATACATGCTTTGGGGTTGGATTTCGATTAATACAGTGATTTTAATCATTGTCCCTGACCTTTGGAAAAGAATTGAAAGAGGTGTTATAATTGGAGGTTTAATCCTTGCTTTAGGATATGTAGGCATAATTGGAAAGGCCTATGGAGTACTTCAGCCTCATCAAAAAGAGAGGATTGAAATATTACTAGGGAAAAAGCATGATAAGACAGTTAGTTTTCAAACAGATCAATCGTTAAATGCTATTGGATCAGGGGGGATTTCTGGAAAAGGATTTTTGCAAGGGACACATACGAAGGGAAAGTGGGTTCCGGAGCAGAGTACCGATTATATATTTTGCACCGTAGGTGAAGAATGGGGATTTATAGGAACAACAACTGTATTAATTCTATTTCTGATTTTAATCTTCAGACTGATCCAAAAGGCGGAACGGCAACGATCTAAAATGAGTAGGGTTTATGGCTATTGTGTGGCTTCTGTGCTGTTTATTCATCTTCTAATTAATATAGGAATGACAATTCAAATTATGCCCGTTATTGGGATACCATTGCCTTTCTTTAGTTATGGAGGCTCTTCCTTATTCGGATTTACAGCATTGCTGTTTATGTTTGTGAAATTTGATTCACAAAGATTAGATATTCTTTAAAGCACCAAAAGATTACAACCTCTCATTTGAGTATGGTCAATCCTACCCAAAACTTCAAAACTTCCATTGGTGTGTACTTTACCTAAATCATCTGTTGCTATAAATGAGCAAGAATAAAGATTCGCTAAATCAATTATATTTAATGCCCCTTTTCCTGATAGGACTACATTCAAAGGGTCAGTTGTTTCCCGAACTAAGAATTTCATCCAATTTGGACATCCGAAATTTGTATTTTGAAGATAACCTTGAGACATTAATTCGGTCATTCCATATTCAGAATGTATTGCTTTTGGTTGAATGTTGGTTTGAATTAGCTCATGTAATTCATCTCTCGTTAACTCTTTTCCTCTACCTTTCATACCCCCAGTCTCAATGATAATTGTATTTCTAGGCTTTATTTTTTTGTTTGCCATTTCGATTAAGGCGAATGTGACTCCGAATAAAATTTTGGGTTCAGGAGAAGTTTCTAAGTAGTTTATAAATTCAGATGTTAGTTCAAGCTCAAATTTACTATTCTCATTGTTCGAGTGATTAATTAAATAATCAACCATGTATATTAATGAAGAACCTTCTCTTTCTAAATATGAAGGAAGTAAACCTATAATTGCATGGCTTTTCCAGTCTGGGTAATAAGCGTCAAAAGCCTTTAAAAAGCTCGTCTCGTATAGTTTTAGACTTTTCACATGGTGCTTACTTGTTTCCGTTCCTGATGTTCCACTACTCGTAAATATTTTTTGCTCGATAAAAGAACCCGTTTTAACGGTTTGAGATTTAAAGAATGAGATTGGAATAAAAGGAATGTCTTGTATTTCTTTTACCGATTCCGGTATTTTCCCCAAGAAATTACAAAACTTATTATAAATTTCATTGTGCTGATATTGGTGATTAAACACCTGAAGTGCTATTTGCTTAAACTCAGTTTGAGTTTTAATTTCAAATATTTTATGCTCTAATTCGTTTAAATTCATTTATTTTGAGATCGCTATGGGCAACAACGTAAAAATATTACTATTTCTTGGGATAACAGGAGTTTTTCAGTCTTGCATTAAAGATGAATCGTTTGACGATACACCGATAATTAAATTTGAAACATTCGAGTTGTACTCAAAGACGGGAATCAGTATTGATTCAGCCAAGTATACATTTTCATTTACTGATGGAGATGGAGATTTAGGTGAAGATGATTCAACAGTTTTTAATTGCTTTTTACAATACGAAGAGAAAGATGGTGATGGCTTTACTATGACTCCAGCTTTATTAAGAGAATATCAATTGCCTAGTTTAACTCCCAATGCGAACGATAAAAATATTGAAGGTGAAATTAGTTTAATTTTAAAACCAGCACCTATATTTAGTGTTTTAACCGATAGTGCTTATCGTTATTCTTGTTATGTAATTGATAGAGCAGGAAACAAATCAAACGTTATTTCAAACCCTTGGACAAAAAAATAAGGCTTGAATTTACTCAAGCCTCATTTAGATCGTTCGTTTAAAACAACTAGATTTTCATCTGCATTGATTCTGAAACGTTAATCAAGTGATCTCCAACTTTTTCACAAGCCATGAATAAATCTCTATAATGCATAGCGGATTTAAAGTCATATTCACCTTTTTCAAGATCAATAATATGTTGTTGATGAAGTGATTCTTGTAATTTGTTATTATCGTGTTCAAGTTCTATTGCCTTGTCCAAATTAACTTGTCCGAATTCAGATTCTAAATTACTCTTTAACTGATTGAAAGTTTTATCAAGTAAGTCAAGGTATTTATTCAAGTTATCTCTTTGTCCTTGAGTAAACCAAACCTTACTTTCTTTTTTGTTTTCCAAAGAAATCGACATACCGTAATAAATGTCACCAATTCTTTCAAGGTTGGCAATCATTTTATGTAAAGCTCTAATTTTTGTAGAAGTATCCTCAGTAAGAGAACCTTGGCCAATCTTAGTAAGGTAAATCGCCATTTCTTCTTCAATTCTATCCGTAATGTCTTCGTATTTCCTAACCTTCTTAAGCATTTTATCAAATGCTTTTTTATCTGTTTCGTTTACAAGTGTTTTAACAAAACCGTTCATCCTTGAAGCGACATCTGTGAATTTTTGAGCCTCTTTTTTAGCTTCCATCAATGAAAGTTCTGAAGAAGGTAATAAACCACCACCAATATGTTCTAAATGGAATTCCTCATCAATATCACCTTTGGATTTAACCATTTTAGTAGCTGTGTTAACCAACCATGGAACGAACCAAACCATTATTAAAACATTTAAGATGTTGAACGAAGTATGGAAGATGGAAATACCATGTCCTCTACCATCAGGTGTCGTAATATCCAAGGTACTTTGAAGGATGTTTGTATTTATCCATTGTATGATGACAGGTAAGTCGATTACCCAGCTAATTAATATAAGCATCCAAACAACTCCAATGATATTAAAAAGAGAGTGAATTCTAGCGGCTCTTTTTGCATGTACATTAGCAGGGATAGAAGCAAGCCAAGCAGTAATTGTTGTTCCAATATTCTCACCTAAAACCATTGCTGCAGCAACTTCAAAAGGAATAATTCCATTCATCGATAGTGTTATCGTTAACGCCATCGCTGCACTAGATGATTGTACAATTATAGTTAATAATGTACCAACCCCAATAAATAAAACGTTACTTAAGAAACCTCCATCGGCATATGACTGAAGGAAGTAAAGAGCATCAGCATTACCCTTTAAATCTGGAACAGCATGTTTTAAAACATCAAGTCCCCAGAATAAAATTGCAAAACCAACGATAAATTCACCGTAAAATTTAACCTTTCTCTTTTTGGCAAATAACATTGGAACAGCAATTGCAAGAAGTGGAAGGGATAAAACAGATATTTTAACCTTAAATCCAAGCAGTGTTACTAACCACGCGGTAATTGTAGTACCAACATTGGCTCCTAATAAAACTCCTGCGGATTGTGTTAAATCGATAATTCCTGCATTTACGAAACTAACTGTCATTACAGTTGTTGCCGATGAGGATTGTACCAAAGCGGTAACTAAAAAACCAGAAACGACACCAACAAATCTGTTTTGAGTCATAGTCCCAAGGATATTTTTTAAACTTCCTCCAGCTGCTTTTTGTATTCCATCACTCATCATCTTCATTCCATAAATGAAGAAGGCTAATGCCCCAAGGATTTTAAATACATCGTAAATTCCAAATTCCATAATTCTTTGTTTTCAAGGCTTTTAAAGTTTTAAAAAGCCGATTTAACCAAACTTTTAAAGTTATAATATTCTTATTACTGGACCTTCTCCAAAGAAATTCCAAGTGAAAATAAGAAATAACAAGGTTAATCGTATGTTAACTTAATGTTAAGGAATTTTAAGTGAGGTTAATTAACGGTTAAACTTAAGGTTAGCTCTTTTTTGTTTGTGAATAAAATCTGACATTTGTTTCACGAAAAAATAAAATGATGAAAAATTTATTATTGGGATTAGGCGCTGCAGTTATAACATTATCAGCGTCTGCTCAAAATCAGATTACTGATAAGTATGGAAAAGGGATTACAATCTTAGGGAAAGACTCTACATTTCTATTGAAGGCGAACACACGAATTCAGTGTAGATATGACTACCAGAGAAAAGATAATAATTCCTCTGACGTGCAAGAGTTTGATAGAGCGTACGTAAGGCGTACACGTATTAAGTTTGGAGGATGGGCATTTTCTCCAAAGGTGAAATATAAAATTGAGCATGATTTGTTGAATGGGGTTACTTATGATGCCGTTATTAAATACAACTTTTGGAAAAATGTCGAAATATGGGCAGGGCAAACTAAATTACCAGGTAATAGAGAGCGTGTTATTTCATCTCAAAAACTACAGTTTGTCGATCGTTCGTTATTAAACACGGTGTTTACATTAGATCGTGATGCTGGTATTCAGTTGAGAAATAAACATAAAATTGGAAACATGGTCGTTAGAGAAATGTTTGCTATTTCTCAAGGAGAGGGTTTAAATGATAAAAAGTTGGATCACCCATTTGGACATGAGTATACGGGTAGAGTTGAGTTTTTACCTTTTGGAAATTTCACAAGTAAAGGGGATTACTTTGCATCGGATTTAAAAAGAGAAAAGAGTCAAAAATTAGCGATTGGTTTAACGTATGATTATAACCAAAATGTGATGTTCTCAAGAAAGGTAAAGGGTGACATCTTAGCGAGCAGAAGAAATTTTATTAATTTCCATGCCGATTTTATGTACAAGTACAGTGGATTTTCTTTGATGGGGGAATACGCTAATGCAGATGTTGTAAATGCTGCAGGAAAATATGTAAGACACGATGGAGCTGGAGGGTTTTTTGAAGTTGGTGAAGGTGTTAATTTACAAGGAGGTTATTTGTTTAGTAACAATGTTGAATTATCTGGAAGATATTCTACTTACATTCCTTTTTCAAATACTAATGGAGGTTTAAGTCGTCAAAATCAATACACAATAGGAGTGTCAAAATATGTTGTTGGACATTACCTAAAGGTTCAGTCTGATGTTACATTGGCTGAAACCATGGTAGGATCTGGGAAATGGGAAAACGATTTGATTTATAGATTACAATTTGAATTAGCATTTTAATTAATACTTATTTGAAAAAAAAAGGGTGAAGTTGATAAGTCAACTTCACCCTTTTTTAATTTTTAGGATATGATGTTTTTCAACACTGCAGCTTGTTAATAGAGTCTGTTTTTAACACTCCAATCTCCAAAATCACACTAAGGTACCTGATTAAATTATACCTGACTGAAAATAAATTTAAAGAAGAGGTCCAGTCTACCTTAAGAATATGCTGCAGGAAGAGAATTTACAGAGAATATAAAACATGGAGGAAAAAAGTAGATTGTTAAAAGTAAGTAACGATTAAGTTACCTTAACGTTAAGTTATGAAGGCTTAAGTGTTATACCTATTCCCCCTTTTGTTTTTACTGAAGGGTTTACTTAACTTTCAACAAGAATATATTCAATATGGATGAGGTAAGAATTTTGATTGTTGATGATGAGCCGGATATTTTAGAATTTGTTGGTTACAACTTGATAAACGAAGGTTTTAAGGTCGAAAAGACAAACAATGGAAAGGATGCAATCGCTTTGAATAATTCTTTCAAACCGGATTTGATTATTCTTGATGTTATGATGCCCGAATTAGATGGTATTGAAACTTGTTATCAGATAAAGAAAGACGTATCTATTAATGACCCTAAAATTTTGTTTTTAACTGCTCGATCAGAAGATTATTCTGAAATTTCAGGTTTAGAGGCAGGAGCCGACGATTACATAAGTAAGCCCGTCAGGCCTCGTGTTTTATTAAGTAGAATTAAAGCTATTTTACGACGAGGAATAAAAAAAGAAGAAACGGGTAAATTAGTGACTCACGGAGAATTTACGATTGATTGGTCTAGATACGTGGTACTAAAGGGGGATCAGAAATTAGTTTTACCTCGCAAGGAAATGGAATTGTTTGGATTGTTGTTTTCTATTCCAGGGAAAGTTTTTGAACGAAACATTATCATGAATAAAGTTTGGGGAACAGATGTAATTGTTGGTGACAGAACGATTGACGTTCACATTCGAAAATTAAGAGAGAAATTTGGAGATGCATGTTTTGAAACTGTTAAGGGAGTAGGTTACAAATTTATCTTACCTAGTTAATGTTTAAAAAGCCTTTAAATACCATCTTTATAATTAGCGGAACAAGTTTTGTTTTTACATTTTCTTTGTTGCTCTTTTTTTCTGAAAAAGCAATATGGAAGCTCTTTTTAGGTGCATTTTCCGCCAGTGTATTATTATTCATTATTACCCAATCCATTTTAAAAAAATTCATTTACAAAAGAATAAAAACTCTGTTTAACAAAGTTTTAAATATAAGTTACGATCAAAAAGCGTTAAAAATTTCGGAAGACCCTTTTGAAGAGTTAGATTACAAGGTAAATACCTTTTTGGAGCAGAAAGAAGAAGAGGTCGAGGAATTAACACTGCAGCAACAATTTAGAAGAGAATACGTTGGAAATATCGCCCATGAATTAAAAACACCAATTTTCACAATTCAGGGCTATGTACTAACTCTTTTGGATGGAGGTTTAGAAGACAAAAGAATCAATAGAGACTACTTGGTAAGAGCGGATAGAAGTATTGAACGAATAATTGGTTTGTTGGACAGCTTAGATTTGATTACTAAGCTTGATACTGGTGAATTTCCACTTGAAGTAGAAACCTTTGATGTTGTTCAATTATGTCATGAGGTTTATGATTCATTAGAATTATCAGCTAAAAAAAGGAATATTTCTCTGAATACAATTGGCTTCCCTAAGTATCAAATATTCATAGACGCCGATCGAGGGAAGATTTTTCAGGTTATTTCAAACTTGGTTGTAAATGCCATTAAATATGGGAAAAACAGCGGAAGTGTTTCTATTGATATTAATCGAATGAGTGAAGAGTATTTACTTATTGAGGTTACGGATGACGGATTAGGGATTTCAGAAGACGATTTATCACGAATTTTCGAACGCTTTTATAGAGTTGATAAAAGTGGAGGAAGAAAGCTAGGTGGTTCTGGTTTGGGTCTTTCTATTGTTAAACACATCGTGGAAGCGCACGATCAAACGCTTAATGTTAAAAGTATTATTGGGAAAGGCTCTACTTTCTCTTTTACGTTAAAACTATCTTAAGGATTTCCAATTTATTTCATGATTACTTAATCAAAGGTTAAACTTAGGTTAACTTTTAATTAACATTCAAATTAGACATTTGTGTCACAAGATAAATAGAAATGAAAATAACAAGAAAATTAGCATCAATTGCATTTGCAGGGGTTTTACTTTCATCATGTGGTGGAGAAAACACAAAATTAGATGTACAGGAAGGTGGAATTCAGCCAGCTGATTCTGCAAAAGAGTTAACAGGAAAAATTAGAATAGATGGTTCAAGTACAGTATTCCCTATTTCGGGAGGTATAGCTGAATTATTTAGAGGAGAAGAACCTAAGGTTAAAGTAATTGTTAATAAATCAGGGTCGGGATCAGGATTTAAAATGTTCTCTTCAAGAGAAATTGAAGTATCTGACGCATCTCGACCGATTAAAGCAAAAGAAGTTAAAAAATGTAAAGAGGCTGGAGTTGAATACTTACAACTTGAAGTTGCTTATGATGGATTGGCTGTTTTGGTTAACAAAGAAAATACTTGGGCTGATAGTTTATCATCAGCTGATTTAAAGAAGTTGTGGGAGCCAGCTGCAGAAGGTGTAATTAAAACTTGGGCAGATATTCGTGAGGGCTGGCCAAGTGAAGAAATTGCATTATTTGGTCCTGGGACAGCATCAGGAACGTTCGATTACTTCACAGAAGCAATCGTTGGAGAATCAGGAGCTATTCGTTCAGATTATTCGCCATCCGAAGACGACGACGTGCTAGTTCAAGGTATCGCAGGAGATCAAAACGCACTAGGATTCTTTGGTTTAGCATACTATGAAGCGAATAAAGACAAGTTGAAATTAGTTGCTGTAAATGGTGTGAAGCCCAATATGGAAACAGTTAAAACTGGAACTTACGCTCCATTATCAAGACCATTATTTATATATGTATCAAAGCAGTCTGCAGTAAAATCTGAGGTAGCCTCATTCGTTCGGTTTTACCTTAAAAATGCAGGAGAGGTAGCTCAAATTGTGGGTTATGTACCACTACCAGCATCAGATTATGAAGAATCTCTTAAAAAGTTCGAAGATTTTACCACTTCGAAATAATCAACAGAAGTTACCGGGGTGCTGTTTTAAGTACTCCGGTATTTTTAATTAATAAATTAGATCATTTTTGGTATGAAGGTTAAAGAAATGATCATAGAGAAATTGCTGTTCTTGTGTGCATCAATTTCTGTCTTAATCACTGTAGGAATAATATTAGTACTTCTTTTAGATACTTTTGAATTCTTTCAAGAAGTATCATTTGTAGATTTTATTACCGATAAGAAATGGACACCGATGTTTAAGGATAAGCATTTTGGTATAGGCTCCTTATTAGCGGGTACATTTTTAACAACAGTTATTGCTGTTGGCGTTGCCATTCCTATAGGGTTAAGCATTGCTATCTATTTAAACGAGTTTGCGCCCAAAGGATTTCGAAAAAGAATAAAACCTGCCTTGGAGTTATTGGCGGCAGTACCTACGATTGTTTATGGTTTTTTTGCATTAACAGTCGTTACTCCATTTCTAAAACAGTTTATTGACATAGATTCCTTTAATGCTTTGTCGGCAGGACTAGTAATGGGAATTATGATCATTCCATATATCTCGTCCATTAGTGAAGATGCATTATATGCAGTGCCTAAATCGTTAAGAGAAGCAGCATATGGAATGGGAACAACTCGATTACAAACTGCCTTTAAAGTAACAATTCCAGCAGCATCTTCAGGAATTATTGTCTCCATTATTTTAGCAATATCAAGAGCGATTGGAGAAACCATGATTGTTGCTATTGCCGCAGGACAAAAACCAACATTAACATTAGATCCTACAGAGACTATTGCAACCATAACTTCTTTTATTGTGCAAGTAACAACTGGTGATGTTGAGCATGGGTCGATTGAATATAAATCACTTTTTGCAGCTGGAATCACTTTGTTTTTGTTCACGTTTATGTTGAATAACATCAGTTATTTCATTAAAAAGAAATACCAAGAGAAGTATGATTAGTGTAGCTACAAAAAATAGAATTAAAGATAAGTTATTTGAATACTGGGGTATTATTTCCACATTAATTGGAATTGTACTATTAGTTGTTTTTATGACTGATATATTCATGCAAGGGGTTTCAAGAATCGACACTACATTCTTTACCAATTCTCCTTCCGGGTTAAAACCAGAAACATCAGGGATATTTCCTGCATTATTGGGGACGCTTTGGATTTTATTTTTAACAGCATCTATTTCGATCCCTTTGGGAGTTGGAGCCGGAATTTATTTAGAAGAATACAGTGAAAAAAATTGGGTTTCAACGTTGCTGGAAATAAATATTTCAAATTTAGCAGGAGTGCCTTCAATTATTTATGGGTTGTTAGGATTAGAAGTTTTTGTGCGAATAATGGGGTTAGGTAAGTCTGTTCTAGCTGGAGCTTTAACACTATCTCTATTGGTTTTGCCAATTGTAATTGTAGCAACACGAGAAGCAATAAAGGCGGTTCCCGATTCGATAAAACAAGCTGCTTATGCTTTAGGAGCCACTAAATGGCAAACCATTTGGACGCAAGTTTTACCCTCTTCAATAGGTGGCGTTTTAACGGGCGTAATTTTAGCCTTATCCAGAGCAATTGGAGAAACGGCTCCTTTAATTGTGGTAGGAGCTGCCGCGTATATTTATGACGCTCCAGATGGAGTATTATCAGAATACACGGTAATCCCAATGCAAATATATACTTGGATGCCAGATGCGAGAGAAGCAATGAAAGTAAATGCTGCTGCAGGAATAATAGTATTGTTGATGATTACATTAGTTATGAATGGATTTGCTGTTTATTTAAGAAATAGATGGCAGAAAAAAATTAAGTGGTAATGAGCGAAAAAAAAATAATGTTGGAGGCGAGAAATGTGGATGTATTTTATGGTGAATTCCAAGCTATTAAAAATATTGACATGAAGATCAAGGAGAACTCTGTAACTGCTTTTATCGGACCGTCAGGTTGTGGTAAGTCCACATTCTTAAGAGTACTTAATCGAATGAATGATTACGTTGAAGGTTTTGCTTTAAGAGGTGAGATTGAAATTAATGGAGAAAAGATATATCGTAAATCGGTTAAGGTTGAAGAATTAAGAAAAGAAGTTGGAATGGTTTTTCAGAAACCAAATCCATTTCCGAAATCTATTTATGATAATGTAGCCTTCGGATTAAAAATTCAGGGAATTACAGATAAAGCGTTTATTGAAGAGCGCGT
The DNA here is from genome assembly GCA_905182585.1 of uncultured Flavobacteriales bacterium. Taxonomy (GTDB): domain Bacteria; phylum Bacteroidota; class Bacteroidia; order Flavobacteriales_C. The sequence goes on along the minus strand of CAJJCC010000040.1, from coordinate 9,000 downwards.
GATTAATTCGTTAAAACAAGTTGCATTGTGGGATGAGGTTAAAGATCAGCTCAAAAAATCGGCATTGGCTTTATCGGGGGGGCAACAGCAAAGGCTTTGTATAGCTAGAACATTAGCGGTAGAGCCTTCGGTCATTTTAATGGATGAACCAACCTCGGCATTAGACCCCATTAGCACATCTAAAATTGAAGAATTACTACATGAATTAAAGAAGAAATATACCATTGTGATTGTTACGCACAATATGCAGCAAGCTGCTAGGGTAAGCGATGATACAGCGTTTTTTTATATGGGGGAATTAATAGAGTTTGATAAAACCGACAAGATTTTCACCAACCCGAGTATGGAGAAAACAGAAAATTATATTACAGGTCGATTTGGATAATCCTCCTAATTAGATTTTAGAAAATGACACAATTAGAAACAACATTAAAAGCCTTGAAATCATCAACAGTTGAAATGATTACGATGGCAAAAATTCAGCTTCAAAAATCAAAAGAAGCTTTTTTGAATAAGGATCAAGATTTAGCAGACGAAATTTTTATTTCGGAAAAGCACTTGAATAATTTTGAATTAAGAATTGATCGTGATTGTGAAAATATTTTCGCTTTGCACAATCCCGTAGCTTCTGATTTAAGATTAGTAATCGCCATTTTAAAAGTGATATCAGATATTGAAAGGATAGGTGATCATGCAGAAGGTATCGCTAGTTACATAATAGAACTGGATAAAAAGTTCGAAAAAGATTTATTTGAGCAATTGAGGTTTACTAAAATGTATGATATAGCCCTTCAAATGTTGGAAATGCTAGAAGATGCTTTTGATAGAGAAGATCTTGGGTTAGCAAGGAAAATCTTTAAATTAGATAAATCGTTAAATGAGATTAAACTTGCTGCTCCTGATGTAATAACTGACTATTTAAGAAACGATTCAGAGGCAACTAAGCAAGCTTTGTTTTTATTTTCGACGATACGAAAACTAGAGCGGGTAGGTGATTTATGTAAAAATATAGCTGAGCAATTGATTTTTTACGCAGAAGCAAAGGTTGTTAAGCACAGAAGCGAAAAATAAACTTTGTAGTTAAGTCTTCTATTTTCGGAATAACACTTAATTTTTCGTTAATTTTGTTGTCAAATGGCATCCGTAAAATCAATAAAGGCACCAATTGCAACCGAAATGAACTTGTTTGAAGACAAGTTTAAAGAAGTGATGAAAGGGAGTGCGCCTTTATTGGATAAAATCACGCATTACATTGTTAAACGAAAAGGCAAGCAAATGCGTCCTATGTTTGTTTTTTTAGCTGCCAATCTTTGTGGTGGAGTTACTGAAAGAACATACAGAGCAGCAAGTTTAATTGAAATGATTCATACGGCCACATTGGTTCATGATGATGTTGTAGATGATGCGAACAAAAGAAGAGGTTTCTTCTCAATTAATGCACTTTGGAAAAATAAAATTGCGGTACTAGTTGGTGACTTCTTACTAAGTAAAGGCCTGCAGTTAGCTTCTCAAAATAAAGATTACGACTTTCTTGAGATTATTTCGGAGGCATCTAAAGAAATGAGTGAAGGGGAACTTTTACAAATAGAGAAAGCCCGTAGATTAGATATTAAGGAAGAAGTCTATTTCGAAATAATCCGTCAAAAAACAGCAACATTAATTGCAGCCTGTTGTGCCAGCGGAGCTTCATCTGCAGGAGGAAGTGCGGAGGAGGTTAAAAAGTTAAAACTCTTAGGAGAAAAAATTGGAGTTGCTTTTCAAATTAAAGATGATTTATTCGATTATGAGTCATCGGTAAGTTTAATTGGGAAACCAGTGGGGATTGATATAAAGGAGCGTAAAATGACGTTGCCATTAATTTATGCTCTAAATAACTCTACTAAAAAGGAAAAAAGGTGGATGATTAGTGTTGTGAAAAATCACAACGAAAATCAAAAAAAAGTAACGGAGTTAATCGAAAAAGTAAAGGCTTCAGGTGGAATTGAGTACACAAAGAAAAAGATGTACGAAATTAGAGAAGAAGCAATTCAAATGATTAACCAATATCCAGAAAGTCCTTCGCGTCAAAGTTTAATCGATTTGATTCTTTACACAACAGAAAGAGAAAAGTAATTCTACGTTTCAAAAAAAACTCTAATGTTTGTTGGCCAATTGTCCGCAAGCTGCATCAATATCCTTACCCCTCGATCTTCTTACGTTAACAATAATGTTTCGATCTTCCAGAAACTTTACAAAAGCATCTAATCGTTCAGGTGTTGTTTGTTCAAATTCGCCGCTGTCGTCAATCGGATTATATTCAATGATATTTATTTTACAAGGAATGTTTCGAGAGAACTGTGCTAATTCCGAAGCATCTTCGAGCGAATCGTTAAAATCTTTAAAAACAATGTATTCAAAAGTAACTCTTGAATCCGTTTTTTCATGAAAGTAAATTAGTGCTTCTGCTAAGGATGCCAGTGAGTTTTGCTCATTTATAGGCATGATATGGTCACGCTTTTTATCATTTGCAGCATGAAGAGATAAGGCTAAGTTAAATTTAACACGATCGTCTCCAAGTTTCATAATCATTTTAGCAATACCAGCTGTAGATACCGTAATTCGCTTTGGTGACATTGCTAATCCATCAGGAGCTGTGATTTTATCAATAGAGTCCATCATTCCTTTATAGTTTAACAAAGGTTCTCCCATTCCCATATATACGATATTTGTAAGAGGTCTGTTGTAGTTTTCCTCAGCCTGTCGTTTAATATGGGCTACTTGATCAACGATTTCATCAAAGCTAATATTCCTTAATCGCTTTAATTTCCCTGTTGCACAAAACTTACAGGTTAAACTACATCCAACTTGAGATGAGATACAAGCCGTCATTCTTGTTTTAGAGGGTATTAAAACTCCTTCAACAATATTCCCGTCCACCAACTCGAAAGCATTTTTAATCGTCTTGTCGACGCTAATTTGGCTCGTCTTAATTTTAACAGATGGAAGCGTAAAGTTGTCTTTTAATTTATTTCGGAGATCAAGAGATAAGTTCGACATGTCATCAAAGCTCATTGCTGAGTTTTTCCAAAGCCACTCATACACTTGTTTGGCTCTAAACGGTTTTTCCCCAATCTCCGAAAAAAAGGCTTTAATTTCATTTAAATCAAGTAATCGAATGTTTTTTTGAGCTTCCATAATCTATTGAATCAGAGTGCAAAGTTAGCTGAAAAGAATTTGTTCGTCAATTTTACTTTCTAGCGCCCAATAATTTATTAGTTTTAGGGTATGAAAACCGCTGCATTCATATTACTGGCAACCATTTTTACAACAATTACATTAAATTCTTGTAAAACTCCTCTTTTAGATAAATACGTTGATCCACTTTATTTAGAAGATAAAGGAGGAGAAGATAAAAAGAAGAAGTAGTTATTGTATAAGTTTAAACTGTATTTGTGTAATTTTGCCAAATGGCAAAGAGATTTACGGTTACAACAGCATTACCTTACGCAAATGGTCCGCTTCATTTAGGACATGTTGCTGGGGTTTATATTCCTGCGGATATTTACGTGAAGTATTTAAAGGCAAAAGGAGAAGATGTTGTATTCATTGGAGGGACAGATGAACATGGAGTGCCAATTTCGATTAAGGCCAAAAACGAAGGTGTTACGCCTAAAGAGGTTGTAAATCGATATCACAATATTATTAAACAATCTTTAAAAGGATTGGGCGTCTCGCTTGATTACTTTGGCCAAACATCATCAAAAGGTCACTATGAAACGTCAAGTGAGTGGTTCACAAAACTATCTGACGATGGTGTTTTTAGAGAAGAGGTTTCTCAGCAATACTACGATGAAGAGAACAACCAATTTTTAGCCGATCGATACATTACAGGTGATTGTCCGGAATGTAAAAAGGAAGGAGCTTATGGAGATCAGTGTGAAAAATGTGGAGCAACTTTAAACGCTACCGATTTAATAAATCCAAAATCTGCGTTAAGCGGGAACAAGCCTGTTTTAAGAGATACAAAACACTGGTTTTTACCTTTGGATAAATTTGAGCCTTGGTTAAAAGAATGGATCGAAGAAATGAAGCCTGTTTTAAAGGCAAACGTTTACGGCCAAGTAAAATCTTGGTTAGATTCAGGTTTACATCAAAGAGCGATTACAAGAGATTTAGATTGGGGAGTTCCTGTACCTGTTAAAGGTGGAGAAGGAAAAGTACTTTATGTATGGTTTGATGCTCCAATCGGATACGTTTCCTTTACCAAGCAACTTTTGGAAAAGGACCCGAATAGAAATTGGGAAGATTATTGGAAAAAAGATGGAGACTCTCAGCTTGTACATTTCTTAGGAAAAGATAATATTGTTTTTCACTCTGTAATTTTCCCAAGTATGCTAAAATCAATGGGAGATTACATTTTACCGCAAAATGTTCCAGCGAATGAGTTTTTAAACTTGGAAGGCGAGAAGTTTTCTACATCCAAAAACTGGGCAGTTTGGTTGGATGATTTTTTAACTGATTTCCCTGATAAAACAGATGTATTACGATATGTGCTTTGTTCAATTTTACCAGAGCAAAAAGATGCCGATTTTACGTGGGCTGATTTTCAAGCTAAAAACAACAATGAGTTAGTTGCAAACTTGGGGAATTTTGTAAACCGTGCGCTTGTTTTAACTACTAAGTATTGGGGAGGAGTTGTTCCTGGCAGAAATGAATTAACGGATTTAGATAAAGATGTAATCGTTCAGTTGAATGCATTTCCAAACAAAATTAGCGCAAGTATTGAAAAACATAGGTACAAAGAAGCTTTATCTGAATTAATGAAGCTATCTGCACTTGGAAATAAGTACTTGGCGGAAACAGAGCCTTGGAAGCTTATTAAACAAGATGAAGAAAGAGTAAAAACCATCATGAATATTGCTTTACAAATAACTTCCTCGTTGGCTGTTTTATCCGTTCCGTTTTTACCGGAAACAGCTAATAATTTATCAGAAATGATAAATTTGGAAGGTTTAAAATGGGATGCGTTAACAGAAGATAATATCACTGAAGGGCACCAGATAAATAAGCCTTCATTGTTGTTTCAAAGAATTGATAATGAAGTGGTAGATGAACAAAGAGCTAAGCTTAGTCAAGCAAAAGATGCTGCTGAAGCGGCAAGCAAAATTGTAGAACCTCAAAAGGATACTACGTCATTTGATGAATTCCAAAAAATGGACATTCGCGTTGGAACGATTATCGAGGCTGAGAAAATTAAAAAGGCAAAAAAATTATTAAAACTTAAAGTGGATACAGGAATTGATCAAAGAACAGTTGTTTCTGGAATTGCGCAGTTTTTTGAACCAGAAAAATTAATTGGTCAACAAGTCTCTATTTTAGTTAATCTTTCTCCGCGGAAAATGCTTGGAATTGAATCAGAAGGAATGATTTTGATGGCCGAAAACAACAAAGGAGAATTACAATTTGTAGCGCCACAAGGCGGAAGCGATAACGGTGGTGTTATAGCCTAATTCGTAGGTGTTAAATTATATTCAAAAGCCTTCTTTCGAGAGGGCTTTTTCTTTTTAAGTCAAATCGCTTTTTGGAGTATAAAAGACGGAACATAGTTGGTTTAAAAGAGATTGATAAAGAAAAACATAAACGCAATTTATATTTTTTAATTGCAAACGAAAAGCTTGTAAAACCTATACTAGGTGACTTTTTATTAGAGAAGCTAGCTTGTGTTATTTTTAATAATTAAGGATTCGTAAGCTTGAATAAAAATCACAGGCAGGCAATTTAACGTCGGCTGAACAAGTGTTGAAACTTTAGCAATGATTAAAAACGTAAGCTACAAAAGCAATTAAAAATAGATTGTATATAGCAGCTTTAAGCATTGATCGCAATAAGTGAATGCAGACCAATAAAGGGAGACTGATTATATTGGCAAACCTATTAAAACAAAAAAGTTGGTTGAGATTTTTCAAAAACATTTCCCTTCTTAAATCCCTTCATTAAAAGGGACTTAAAGCTTATCTTTATAATTCACAATAATTTCATTCATGAGAGGTACAAAGTTTTCTGTAATAGGAATGGGGAAATATGGTAAAGCCATTGCCCAAATTTTAAGTGATAGAGGTGCTGAGGTAATCGCAATTGATAATAGAGAGGACCTTATTGAGGAGGTTGAAGATTTTGTTGCTTTGGCAGTAACAATGGACGCAACAGACGGAAAGGCTCTTGAGGCTCAAAACATTCATGAATGTGATGCTGTAGTTGTTGCGATTGGATCAAATTTTGAGGCTTTATTATTGTGTTGTTTTCAATTAAAAGAATTGGGAGTTAAACGAATAATTGCTAGGTCTAATGATGAAAATCAGAAGAAAATTCTTTTAAGAATGGGTATAGAGGAAATCCTTGAACCTGAAAAAGAAATTGGAGTATTTGTAGCTGAGCAATTAATTAATCCAAACATTGTTTCGTTTTTACAATTACCGGATGATTACGAGGTGGCAGAAATAAAACCTCCTATAGACATTGCCGAAAGAAGTGTTCAAGATATTGGATTAAGAAATAAGTATCGCTTAAATTTAATTACAATTAAGCGCTGTTTCGAAGAAGATAAAGGGAACTCTATTGAAGTCGTTCAGCATATCTTAGGAGTTCCGTCAGCTGACACGATTATTAAGCAAACGGATACCTTAATTGTTTTTGGAACGTCGAGAGATATTCAGAGGTTTATTGAGATAAATAGTTAATATTCTCAGCTATATTTATCTGTTTTTTTGGTGTCGCTTAAGGTTTAAACTCATTTAAAAAATAGTCCGCACCCTATTTTTTCGACTTGTTCGTAAATCGCTAATATTAGCTTATTTATGCGCTAAATGTTAAAACTAAACTCAGAATTTTCTCAGAATTTCAGTACCTGTTTTCTTTTTTCATGAAACACTGTATTTCAATGTTGACGAAGAAACTTAGGGGTGTTATTCAAATACAACGCGTGAAGGATATATTTACTGCCAATTAAATATTTAATAAGTATTTCGCTAAAATAGTTGCTTGTTATTTTCTAGAAAATCCAATGAGGTTGTATTCTCGGTAAAGGGTTTAACCTCATTAATGAATATAATAAAATGAGTAACTGCTACGAACAGTTCGCTAAGTTAGCGGACTTTATGTAAGATTTACTGCTACTGATTTTATAAATGGGAATATGTTTTTTGGAGCTGTTATTTATGGCAAAGTCCTGAGTTTTTTATTGTTATTTGGTTGACTGTAGCATCTTTATCTTAAATATGCACTCTCGCTATTAAAGTATTTCCTCGTTTATGATCAGATTTTAAATTATTCTCTTATAATTGATTATTTTTATTAACGAGTATATTGAAGACTGCTATGAGAAATACGTTAGATAAAAGTCAGAGGCTTAAAGGGAAAAAAATTGTTGGAGATATTTTTGATGGACCAAAACTATCTGTTGCCTCCTATCCATTTAGAGCATTCTATACTGTTTCTCATGAGGATGAAGTAAATGCCAAATTTGGAATTGGTGTACCTAAAAAGAAATTCAAAAGAGCTGTCGATCGAAATCATATAAAAAGATTGGTGAAAGAATCTTTAAGATTAAATAAAACCATTTTATACGCGGCTATGTATAATAATCATTGTGCCGTAAACACAATGATTATTTGCAATGCGGAATCTATTCCTAGTTTTGAACTAGTTGAAACTAAAATAAAAGAATTGCTAAACCGTTTGGCCAAAACTATTGATAATTATGAAAAAAAGTAAAATCTATTTTTTGGCAGGATTTTTATCCTTATTCCTGTTAAGTTTTGTTGAGTTAGAAGACACTTCGGATCGTTTTGAAGTTGGTAAAAACCTAGACATCTTTACTGAAGTTTATAAGCAAGTAAATTCGCTTTATGTTGATGGTACTCAGCCTGGGGAATTAATGAAGGTTGGTATAGACGCTATGCTTGAAAGTCTTGATCCTTACACGGTGTATTATCCTGAATCTGATATTGAGAATTACAAGTTAATGACGACTGGTCAGTATGGAGGAATTGGGGCTCGTATTCGAAAGATAGATGACTTTGTGGTAGTAGGCGAGCCATATGTAGGTTTCCCAGCTTTTAAAGCAGGCTTAAGAGGTGGAGATGTGATTTTAAAAGTTGATGGAAAAGATGTGAAAGGTAAATCAACATCTGATTTGAGTAAAATATTAAAAGGAAATCCTGGCACAAGTATCACTGTTACCATTCAGCGACCTGGAATAGAGGCATCCTTTGAAGTCTCTTTCAAAAGGGAGAAAGTTCAAATTAAAAGTGTTCCTTATCAAGGGATGATTACCGAGAATATAGGCTATATTAAAATGAAGAGTTTCACGAGAAATGTATCCAAAGAAGTGAAAACTGCATTTTTAGAATTAAAAAAGAATCCAAACTTCCAATCCCTAGTATTTGATTTAAGAGGTAATCCAGGAGGCTTATTACATGAGGCAATAAACACTGTTGGTTTATTTACCAAAAAAGGAGTAAAGGTTGTTGAGACACGAGGGAAAATTGAAGAATGGACTAAAATTTATAAAACACTTAACGCACCATTAGATAAAGAAATACCAATAGTGATTCTAGTAGATGGCGGATCTGCTTCAGCCAGTGAAATTGTAAGTGGTGCATTACAAGATTTCGATAGAGCAGTTATTTTGGGGTCGAATACTTATGGAAAGGGATTGGTTCAAACAACTCGAAATTTGAAATACAATACAAGTATTAAAGTAACAACAGCTAAATATTACATTCCAAGTGGTAGATGTATTCAAGCAATAGATTATGCTCATAAGGACGAAGATGGTAATCCAAAGAAAATTCCAGATTCCTTATTAACCGAGTTTAAAACTCAAAATGGAAGATTAGTTTTAGATGGAGCGGGTATTAAGCCTGATGTTGAAAAGAATCGCGAGAGATATGGTGCAATAACAAGGGCGTTACTTTCTAAAAATCATGTATTCAATTTTGCTACTCAATATGTTCTTAAGCA
>CAJJCC010000039.1 GCA_905182585.1 uncultured Flavobacteriales bacterium | reverse complement strand
ATAAATCTATCGGAGAGTTTATTCAAGTAAATTTCATTCACCATTTCCATGGCGCTCTAGTAAAGAAAATTCCCTTTTTAAAGAAACGTGAAATTGAAAGTGTTTTTGGTGGGGGATTACTTTATATTAATGATAATAGCTTTGCCCATTCAGAAACATTTGTTGGCCTTGAAATCCCTTTTAAAATAGGAGATACCAAATTTAAACTTGGATCATATTATGCTGTTGCATATTCGAATTACTCAACCCTATCCAACATGTTTAAGTTTGGAATAAATGTATTTAACCCTTTCTCGAACAGTTGGGCGTTTTAATTACTTAAATTTACAGAATGGATAACAGTTTTGAAGATAAATGGAAAGAGCTTGAAAAGAGAATCGCTCAAGATTTTGGAGGAGATTTAGATGTTCAGGCAATTTTGTTCTTGATTGGAGTGCAAGAACTTGGTAAAGGAAAACAAGACTTCACTAAAGATCAAAAATTGGATGTGATGCACGTTGCTATTTGCAGAGTGTTAAGTCCATTTGGTTTTTATAAGCTTTCACACGCGGACCAGGATGGATGGCCACATTTCGATACACTTAAGCCTCTTCCTACTTTAAAGGCTGGAGAACAACTAAAATTAATGAAGCAAGGTATTTTAGACTATTTTGGGGAAGTTTATTAATTAATTTTAACAACTGCTGTTGTAGTTTCCTCTCTAACTACACTTAAAGTACCAATTCCTGTTTTGCCTCCAGCTGTTACACTAACTTTCACAACCACAGGTAATTTAAAGCAAATCTTGTCAGTAACTCCTGCGTCAGAGGTAGTGTATATTTGTTCAGAAGTCACATCATCTTCACCACAAAGGTAAAAACCAGCATCGGACACATCTGCTGATTCAACAAAAATTCTTACCGTAGCCCCTTTAACAGGCGTACTAGTTGCTAAATCTATTACAGAAATAATTCCTTCCGTTTTCTTTTCACCACAACTTACACTTGTTAGCGCAAGAAGCAAGCCTAAAAATAAAACTTTAAATATTTTCATAGTAATTAGCGTTTAGAAATAGTACAATAACTTTCTCTTAACAAATATATATAAAAAATTGTTTGGTCAAAAATTCACTATACCTCAGTAAATAGTTAATTTCGCAACATGATCCGTTTCAAGTTTTCCCTTATTCTTATTTTTTCGATAATTATTTCTGCGTGTAATTCTACTAAAGAAAGTAATAGTAAGAACACCGAACCCATTGATAGCAACCTATATGTTATTCAAACTAAATTTGGAGACATGACAATTAGACTTTTTGATGAGACACCGCTTCATAGAGATAATTTCAAAAAACTAGTTGCTGATTCATTTTATAATGGAACTTTATTTCATCGCGTAATTCCAAATTTTATGATTCAAGGTGGTGATCCCGATTCCAAAAACGCTCAGCCAGATCAAAGATTAGGAATGGGAAATCTTAATTACACTATCCCTAACGAAGTTTCTCCAAAATTCATCCATAAAAAGGGAGCCTTAGCTGCTGCTCAGCAAGACCCAAGAGTAAACCCTTTGCGCGCTTCGTCTGCGTCTCAATTTTATATCGTTGATGGTTCCTCAACAAATAAAAAAACGTTAGAATCTTTTGAAAACAGAAAAAACATCTCCAAAAAAAGGACCTTCAGTACTGAAATCATGAATGATTCATCTAATATTGATCTCCGGAACAAATACTTAAACGCACGAAGTTCTAAAAATGATGATAGCACTAATTTCTATGGGGCAAAAATTCAAACGTTAATTGATCAAGCGTACGCAAAAAAAGCTTTTCATTATAGTCCAGAACAAATAGCATTATATGATTCCTTGGGAGGCGCCCCCAATTTAGATGGAGACTATACTGTATTTGGGGAAATTATAGAAGGAATTAATATCATTGACTCAATTGCTATATTAAAAAAGGATAAAAACAACCGTCCTAAAGAAGATCTTAAAATGACAATTAAAAAGTTGTAATTTTACAACTCAATTCAAGTATTATTGATGGAAGATAAAATCAAAGAGTTAAGTCAACAAATTGAAGAATTCAAAATAGAAGGAAAGGAAACTTTAGAGAAATTTAGAATTCAATTTTTAGGTTCAAAAAATGTACTTAAAGATTTATTTGCTGAGATAAGAAACGTTGCAGCTGACAAAAGAAAAGAAGTTGGTCAATCCATTAATTCTTTAAAAACTCAAGCCCAAAATAAATTTGATAGCCTATCTGATTCAAGTGAGGAAGCGGAAGAGCAAAAATCAGATATAGATTTAACGTTACCTGGTGAGGGTTTCAAACTAGGAAGTAGGCATCCACTGAGCTTGGTTAACGAAGAAATCATTGAGATTTTCAGTAAAATCGGATTTAATGTTTCAGAAGGGCCTGAAGTTGAAGATGACTGGCATAATTTCACTGGCTTAAACTTACCTGATGAGCACCCAGCTAGAGATATGCAGGATACATTTTTTATAGAGAAAGATCCAGATTGGTTGTTAAGAACACATACTTCGTCGGTTCAGATGAGGGTTATGGAAGCTAAAGAATTACCAATTCGTACCATTACTCCAGGAAGAGTTTATAGAAATGAAGCAATTAGTGCCAGAGCGCATTGTTTCTTTCACCAAGTTGAAGGTATTTATATCGATAAGAAAGTTTCCTTTGCTGATTTAAAACAAACAATCGAATACTTCGCAAAGGAAATGTTTGGAGAGCATGCTAAAATCAGATTGCGTCCTTCTTACTTCCCTTTTACAGAGCCAAGTGCTGAAGTTGATGTTTCATGTTCTTTGTGTAATACAAAAGGATGTAACGTTTGTAAATACACAGGTTGGTTAGAAATTCTTGGATGTGGAATGATTGATCCTAATGTTCTTAAAAATGCAGGAATTGATCCTAATGAATATTCAGGATTCGCATTCGGAATGGGAATCGAAAGAATGGCAATGTTAAAATACGAAGTAAAAGATTTAAGAATGTGGTCTGAAAATGATATAAGATTCTTAGATCAGTTTAAGGCTACGTGGTAAAACTATACTAAGACAAAATTTAAAGGCCGATTTATTCGGCCTTTTTTTATTTCTTGTCAACTACAATTCGATCTTCATTATTCGCCAACTCCCAAGCTGTATAATACACCAGTTTTGAAATGTGCGCAATCTTATTAAAATCTATTTTATCTACCGTATCAGAGGCTTGATGGTAATCCTCATGAACACCATTAAAATAAAAGATAACAGGTATACCGTGTTTTGCAAAATTGTAATGATCTGATCTTTGGTAGTAATGATTGGGGTCATCCATTGAATTATAAGTGTAATCTAGTTGCAACTGAGTATGTTTTTCATTTTGATCCTCATTAATATTATGTAACTCCTTACTTAAAAAATCACTTCCAATAATATAAACATAGTTTGGATTAGGTAAACTGTCTTCATGATGCGCTTCATCTACTCTCCCAATCATATCAATATTCAAATCAGCAACAGTATTCTTTAAATCAAAAATTGGATTCTCTGAATAATACCTACTTCCAAGTAAACCTTTCTCCTCTGCCGAAACGGGCATAAACAAAATACTCCGTCGTGGCCCATTCCCGTCTTCTTTCGCTTTTGCAAAAGCTTTTGCCATCATTAGTAAAGCTGTAGTTCCACTTCCGTCATCATCTGCTCCATTAAACACTTCACCATCATGAACTCCAATATGATCGTAATGAGCAGTTACTATAACAACTTCTTCTTTTTTATCAGAACCCTCTATAAAACCCAGAACATTTTCAGAAGTAATTTTGTGATTTATTAAATCAGAATGAAATCCAATTTTTAATGATAAATTACAGCTAAGAGGTTTTCCCTTTTTTGATATTTTCTTTTTAGTACCGAACAAACCACTTTTACACCCTCCTTTGATTAAGAGTCTATCAGCTGTTTTAGGACTTATAAAAACAACAGGTAATTTCATACTAAAACTATCCGTTGCCAATGTCATTTTTGATGATTTAAAAGAATGAGCATAAGATGATTTTAAAAAACTTAAACGCTCATTAACAACAATAATAGCCTTAGCTCCTTGTGTTTTTAGCTTTTTAATCTTTTTCAGCCTATTCCCCCATAGACTATGAGAATATTTTTTATTTACGATGTATTTTCTTTTTTATTTTTAGGTTCACTATCGATAAACATGACTACCTTATCTCTTAAATCTAGTCCTTCATATTCATTGTAGCTATCTGCTCCAATTCCGTAGCCTATAAAGACCACTTCAGTATTACTAAAGTTTGAATCATCAAAATCAGAATTATGTAAAAAATCTTGAAAATAAGATAAGGTGTCCCCGTTTACAGAAATTTTGATCTTGCCAGGCTCAACCACCCTCAAATTAAACTTTTGAAAATACCCTCCATTTAGCGGTGGTAATCCATATTCAATAAAATTTTGCATTAAATAAGCGCCCGCTAACTTCTGGCCTTTTTGCCCTGCCTCTCTCCCTTCCAACTCATCGCTGGCTAAATATTCTAAGTGTTCTCGAGCGGTTTGAGCATTTATATTATTTACATACTTGTTTGCTATTTGAGCCTGAGAGCTTAAAAAGAAAACAGATAAAACAACGTTTAACAGGTTTCGCATTCGTGATGTTTTAAAGACAAAATAATTGTCTTGATAATTGCACTACTAATTTATAATAACTAATGGTTGCAGAAAAATTTAGTAATTTAAATTTTAATGAAAAATCGCACATTACAGATAATTATTATAACTGGAGTCTTCTCCATCTTATTGTTATTTGTTGTTCAGTTTTTTTGGGCAAAAAACTTAATAGCACTTGAGAACAAACAATTTAATCATAAAGTAAAAATCGGGTTACTGAATGCCGGTTATAAACTCAAGTTAATCCATCATACTACAATTGATAAAGTACACCTTGTAAAACAACTAAGTGACGAGTCTTATGTTGTTGAAGTCCAAGACATCGTAAATCCTTCTCATATTGATTCCTTGCTGCAAATAGAATTTAAAGCACTAGAGCTTAACTCTCCTTACAAGATTGCTATTTATGATTGCTTTACAGACAGTGTAATTTATTCAAACTCTGGTTCAAGTAGTGAGAATTACGTTGCAGCAAACGAATACGGTGTTGACTGGGATATTACTAGTTACAATTTCGGCGTGATTTTCCCAAAAAAGAACACATTAGAAAACTACTTAAGTATCGGAGTTGCATCTGGTGTAGTAATAATGGGTATTGTTGGGTTCTTTATTTATGTTGTTTTAATGTTTTTGCGTCAAAAGAAAATCGGGGAGATGAAAACCGATTTCATTAACAACATGACGCACGAACTCAAAACACCTATTTCCACGATTTCACTTTCGAGTAATGTTATCAATCAACCAGATATTATTAATCAACCAGAAAGATTAAAACGATATACTCAAATTATCGTTCAAGAGAATGAACGTTTGAAAAATCAGGTTGAAAGAGTATTGCAATTAGCCTTTTTTGAAGAACGAAATTTTGCCCTTAATTATCAATCAATTGAAATTATCCAATTAATTAAAAATGCTTTTCAGCCTTTTGATTTAATTCTTAACGATAAAAAAGGTTCTTTAGCCGTTCATGGTGATCCACTACAAGTTAAACTAGACGTTCATCACTTTGAAAATGTAATCTCAAACCTTATTGACAACGCTATTAAATACTCAGGAGATAAATCTCCTCAAATAGAATTTAAAGTAAGTTCTTCAAAATCTAACTTATCTGTATTGATCATAGATAACGGAATTGGAATGGGTAAAGATGAAGTGAAAAATATATTTAAGAAGTTTTACCGCGCACCTACTGGAAATATCCATGACGTAAAAGGTTTTGGTATCGGACTTAGTTACGTTGAGCAAATTATAAAAATGCACAAAGGAACTATCGCTGTTAAAAGCGAAAAAAATACAGGTTCAACTTTTGAAATCACAATTCCCATAAATCAAGAAACATGAATGTAAAAGCACATATACTTTTAGTTGAAGATGATGAAAATCTTGGTTTTGTAACAAAAGACAATCTTGAAATTACAGGTTTTAACGTTACTTGGGCAAAAGATGGGGAAGCTGGATTTGAAGCTTTTTGCAAAGGTAATTTTGATCTTTGCGTCCTAGATGTAATGCTACCTAAAAAAGATGGATTCCAATTGGGTAAGGAAATAAAAGCAGTAAACGAATCCACTCCGATCATTTTCTTAACTGCTAAGTCACTTGACCCTGACAAAGTACAAGGTTTTAAAATCGGTGCTGATGATTACATCACAAAACCATTCAATATGGAACTTTTAACACTTCGTATAAAAGCTTTATTAAAACGATATTTTTCAGGAGAAACAAACAATAATGATGATAAGGATGTTTTTGAAATTGGAAAATATTCTTTCCATTTTAAAAATCAAGAATTAATTTTTGGTAACGAAAATAAGCATCTCACAAAAAAAGAAGCAGAAATTTTACGATTACTATGTCTAAACAAAAATCAGTTACTCACAAGGGAGCTTACTTTAAAAATAATTTGGGGAGAAAACGATTACTTTAAAGGAAGAAGCATGGATGTTTTTATTACCAAGCTGAGAAAATATTTAAAAGCGGACGAACGAATTGAAATCATTAACGTTCACGGTGCAGGGTTTAAATTACAAGTGACTGATTAACAAAAAGCTTGGTTTAACCTTATTCGTATTGTTAAACCAAGCTTTTTATTTAATGAGCCTCTAACCAAGTTTTCCCAAAAGAACCTTCTACGTCTAATCGAACAGTAGTTTTTACTGCATTTTCCATTTTCTCTTTTGCCAACTTAGCGATTATTTCTTTTTCAGAAGGAACAACATCAAAAACCAATTCATCATGTACTTGAAGAATCATTTTAGATTGAAGCCCTTGCTCTTCCATTTCTTTATGGATATTAATCATTGCTACTTTAATAATATCGGCTGCTGAACCCTGAATAGGGGCGTTTATAGCATTTCTTTCAGCATACCCACGTACTACTGCATTTTTAGAATTAATGTCTTTTAAAAAGCGCTTACGCTTTAAAATTGTTTGCACGTATCCTTTTTCTTTAGCTCCGTCTACACTATCCTCCATGAATTGTTTAATTCCTGGGTAATTGGCGAAATAACCGTCTATTAGTTCCTTTGCTTCTTTACGTTTGATGTTTAATCGTTGACTTAAACCAAAAGCAGATATTCCATAGATAATTCCAAAATTGACCATTTTGGCTTTCCCTCTCATTTCTCGGTCTACCTCTTCCATTGGCACATCAAATACCTTTGCTGCTGTAGCCGAATGAATATCATGTCCCTCTTTAAAAGCCTCAACCATGTTTTGATCTTGACTCATCTCCGCCATCAAACGCAATTCAACTTGAGAGTAATCAGCTGCGTATAACTCATTTCCTTTACTCGGAACAAATGCCGCTCGAACCTTTCTACCTTTTTCCGTTTTAACAGGAATATTTTGCAGGTTAGGATTTACAGATGAAAGTCTTCCTGTAGCTGCTACAGCTTGACTATAGGTTGTATGAATCTTCCCTGTTGTCGCATTAACTAATTCAGGTAATGCATCAACGTAGGTGGATTTTAATTTCTTCAATTGACGGTATTCTAAAACAACGTCAATTATTGGATGTTTTCCTGCCAATTTCTGAAGCGTTTCTTCCGATGTTGAATACTGACCAGTTTTTGTTTTTTTGGCCTTTTCATCAATCTTCATGTTTTCAAAAAGAACGATTCCTAATTGCTTTGGAGAAGAAACATTAAATTCTTCTCCAGCCTTTTCAATAACCGCTTTCTCTAATTTTTCAATTTCTGCCTCTAACTCTATCGAAAACTCTTTTAAAGTTTCTGAATTCAAAGCCACTCCATTGTTTTCCATTTTTGATAAAACGGGAATCAGTGGCATTTCAATATTATCAAATAATTCACGAACTTCTTTTTGATCAAGTAACGGACTAAACTTTTCCATTAATTGCCACGTAATATCAGCGTCTTCAGCAGCATATTTTACCAACTCAGCCTTTTCAGCCTCTCGCATCGTTTTTTGATTCTTCCCTTTTTTCCCAATTAACGTTTCAATTGAAACAGGACGGTAATTTAAATATGTTTCCGCAAGGAAATCCATGTTATGTTTTAAATCTGGTTGAAGTAAATAATGTGCCATCATCGTATCAAATAACTTACCTTTTACAGCAACACCATACTTTACTAAAACATTAATATCATACTTTAAATTCTGACCAATTTTTGTTGTACTTTCATTACTGAATAAAGGTTTAAAAAGATCAAGCACACGTTGCTCATCTCCTTCATTTATAAAAACATAATAACCTTCTCCAGATTTCCATGAAAATGCTAAGCCTACAACTTCAGCAATCATGGTATCTAAACCTGTTGTTTCTGTATCAAAACAAAAGCTATCAAGCTTATCTAGCTTTTCAATTAATGTATTTATTTCTTCATCAGATTCCACCAAAATATAATTTGGTTTCACATCATCAATTGTTTTTATTTCTCCTTTAATTAAATGTTCGTCTGTATCAACACCTACTTCAGGGGTTGCAAATAAATCTAATTGACCATTAGAACGCACAGGTTTTGCAGCAACAGAAGCTTCAGGAATGTCAGGCTTACGCTGAACCGGAGCTTGCGAAGTTTGAGCGGTATTTGATATATCAACGCCTAATACTCGCCTTGCAAGCGTCCTAAATTCCATTTCTGAGAAAATACTCAATAGAGCATCCTCATTCCAGTTATCAATTAACATCAAATCGAAGTCAAACTCAACAGGAACATTTAAATCAATTGTAGCTAAAAGCTTAGATAATTTCCCTTGCTCTGCAAAGTTGATTACATTCTCTTTTTGTTTTCCTTTTAAATCATCAGTATTCTCCAACAACCCTTCTAAAGAACCGTATGCTTTAATTAACTTTTTTGAGGTTTTCTCACCAATACCTGGGATTCCTGGAATATTATCTGCTGAATCACCCCACATTCCCAAAATATCGATTACTTGTTCAGGACGTTCAACTTCAAATTTAGCTTGAACTTCCGGGACACCCCAAACTTCAGCAGGATTACCACTTCTTCCTGGACGGTACATGAATATATTCTCGGAAACTAATTGAGCAAAATCCTTATCAGGCGTCATCATATATGTTTCAAAATCTTCCTTTTCGGCAAGTTTCGCTATCGTACCAATAATATCATCCGCTTCATAACCAACTTTTTCAATAATTGGAATATTAAAAGATTCAATTAACCTTTTAACGTAAGGGATAGAAATTTTTATGTCTTCTGGAGTTTCATTTCTATGCGCTTTATAATCAGGATACATATCATGCCTAAACGTTTTTCCAGGCGCGTCAAAAACAACAGCAATATGCGAAGGCTTGTGCTTATTTAAAACTTCCAATATTGTATTGGCAACTCCTAAAGTAACAGATGTGTTGATTCCTTGAGAATTATATCTTTGGTTGTTTCCGAATCCAAAATACGATCGAAAAATAATTGCAAATGCATCTATTAGAAAAAGCTTATCCTTCGCCATTTTTTGTTGTTTTTTCGTGGTTTAAAACTCTAAAATGAGTCTTCCGCAAATTACTGAATCCTTGCAAGATTTAATAATTCTTCTTTCAACAAATGGCTAACAATTTGTATTAAAGTATTGGATGTTTTTAGTTTCTAGTATACAAATATTACTCTACCTCACATAGATTCTCCGATAAACTATCCACTACATATTAACTTGGGGCTTACTTTACTTATTAAATCGGAAAAAATTTAAACTATAAATAATGCCTTATTACTCAGATTTAACAATTGATAAACTAACGAATACAAGTACAGAAAATTTACTTTTCTCGATAAACAGTTTGAATCACCACTTCTGTCACTGCCTTTAGAGTGTTTTTTGAAATGTTTTGAAGATTGTCATTGTGCGTATGCCACGAATGTGCAAATCCACCAGTTTGAGGGTCTCGATGAATGATATCAATACAAGGAATTCCCGCCTGATTTACATAATAATGATCGTCTGTAATCATGCCATCTTGAATAGATCTAAAAAAACGACCGTTGCCACTATGTTTAGCAACAGCCCATACTTTATCCAAAATTGGTCGAGCGTATTGCAATGAATAACCTTCGTATACAAATACAGCATTTGCATCTCCAACCATATCTAAATTAATTCCATAAATGGGTTTTAAAGAATCTAACATCGTTTCTTTTGCCCAAATTTGGGACCCGTAACAAAAAGACTCTGTTGTTTTACCGTAGTCTTCTATGTCAAAAAGAACAATATCAACTCCTACATTCGGCACCTGCTCTTTTAGAAGACGAGCGACCTCTAATATTACAGCAACGCCGCTTCCTCCATCGTTCGCTCCGTCTATTGCTTCTTCTTGATTTTGATTATCTTGATCTGCCCATGGCCGAGTGTCCCAATGCGCTGTTAATAGAATTCTTTTAGCTAATTTCAAATCTGATCTTGCTATAATATTACGATAATTTAAATCTACTCCATCATGTGCTAATTGAGTTCCAGTTTGCTCTTTAACTAACAATCCATAATTGGATAATTTTGCAACCAGCCAATCTGCACAATTTGCATGCGCGATACTATTCGGAGTTCTCGGTCCAAAATCGACTTGTTTTTTCACAAAAGAAAAAACTGAATCCGCATTAACCTTAGGTGTTTTTACTAAAACATATTTAGGGGTGACGATATTCTCACTTTTTTCCACTGGAGTCTCAGAACATGCGAAAACAACAAGAGATGTAATTAGAAATAGGAATATTTTTTTTATTTCGACCATTCAGTACCGTTTTTAGAATCTTTGATTGTTACCCCTAACTTCCCCAGCTCATTGCGTATTAAATCGCTAGTTCCCCAATCCTTGTTTGTTTTAGCATTACTCCTAAGGTCAACCGCTAATTTTATTAGGTCTTCTTCTATACCCTCTGAGCTGGAATTATTAACTTCAATCTTAACACCTAATATTTCAACAACAAAATCGTTGAATAGTTTCTTTAAACTTTCAATATCATCAACCGTTAGTGTTTCATTACCTGCCGAAACTAAATTTATTAACTTAACAACATCAAATAAGTGGGATACTAAGACCGGACAATTAAAATCATCGTTCATTGCACTGGAACATTTCTCCCAGATGGCATTTACATCAATTGATGATTTTTCAGCGCCATTCAGTAAATCCAAAGTCTCGATTGCATTTACCAATCTCAAATACCCTTTACCAGCCGCCTTTAAAGCGTCATCACTCAAATCCATTGTAGAACGATAATGACATTGCATCATCGAAAACCTAACTACAGCGGGGGAGTACGCCTGACTTAATAGTTCCGTTGAACCATCAAACATTTGCTCAGGTAAAAAATACAAACCTGTACTTTTACTCATTTTTTCTCCATTAAGCGTTAACATGTTAGAATGAAGCCAATATTTTATTGAATCGGTATTACCTGAATGAGCAGTATTTTGCGCAATTTCACATTCATGATGTGGAAACTTTAAGTCCATACCTCCACCATGAATGTCAAACTTATCACCTAAATATTTAGTGCTCATCACAGAGCATTCAAGATGCCAACCAGGGAAACCTTTACCCCAAGGTGAATTCCATTGCATAATATGATTTGGACCTGCTTTCTTCCATATAACAAAATCTAGTGGGCTTCTTTTTTCGTCTTGACCAATTAAAACTCGAGAGTTACTTTGTAGCTCATCAATTTTTCTACCAGAAATAGCCCCGTAATTATGATTCACAGCATAACTTTCAACATCAAAATAAACAGAACCATTAGACTCATATGCATAGCCATTCTTAAGGATAGTCTCTACGTATTCAATTTGTTCAATTAAATGTCCTGTAGCAGTAGGTTCTATACTAGGCTTTAACGTATTGAACTTTTCTAAAGTATTATGAAATCCATTTGTATACTTTTGAACCACCTCCATTGGTTCTAAATTTTCTAATTTTGCTTTTTTAGATATTTTGTCCTCCCCTTCATCAGCATCATTTTCTAAATGCCCAACATCAGTAATATTACGAACATATCTAACATTGTATTTTAGATAATTTAAATACCGGTAGATGACATCAAATGAAATGAATGTTCTGCAGTTCCCAATATGAACATCACTATAAACTGTAGGGCCACATACGTACATTCCGACATGATTTTTATTTATTGGTATAAATAACTCCTTTACTTTAGTTAAAGTATTGTAAACTTTTAAATCGCTCATTTCTATCGAAAATATATTGACAAAAATAAGAAAATATGTAACTTCAAATGCAATCTTCATTGAAAACAATCAGAGGATTAGAAAAACCAATATAAAAAAGTGGTTTTACAATTTAGAAACCATTAATTTTACAATCTAAAATTTTAAATATGTATCCAGCAGAAATCGTATTACCAATGAAAAAGGAACTTGTAGACGCAGGATTCCAAGACTTAACAACAATAGAAGATGTAGATGCTGCAATAAGTAGTGAAGGCGGAGTATTAGTGATTATCAATTCAGTATGTGGTTGTGCAGCTGGAAATGCTCGTCCCGCTGCAAGATTAGCTTCAGAACATCCAAAAGTACCTAAGTTAACAACAGTGTTTGCGGGTTTTGATAAAGATGCAGTAAATCAAGCTAGAAAATATATGCTTCCTTATCCTCCATCATCACCATGTATGGCATTATTTAAGGACGGAAAATTAGTTCATATGATCGAACGTCATAACATTGAAGGTAATCAAGCAACTATGATTGCTGATAGCTTAAAAAGTGCTTTTGACGAATACTTATAAAACAAAGTATTAACCACTAAACAAAAAGGCCTCATAATTGAGGCCTTTTTGTTTGTCCCAAATTAAAAAGTCAAGAAATCTTATTTTTCATAAAAAGTAAATGCATAAAAAAGGGGGATCAACTGATCCCCCTTTTTTAATTATGATAATTATTTCTAGTGTCCATCATGCTCACCTTCTTTTAAAGGAACATTCTGAGGAACATAGTCTTCTTCATATCCAGGCTTACTGTAATCGTAAGGCCATCTATATACGGTTGGCAAAGGTCCTTCCCAGTTACCGTGTATTCTTCCAACTGGAGCTGTCCATTCAAGAGAATTCGATTTCCAAGGATTTTGTCCACTTTTTCTACCTTTAAAAATTGAGTGAAAGAAGTTGAAAATAAATACCAATTGACCTATCGCTGAAGCTATTGCAAAAGCAGTAATAATAGGATTAATAAACTGAACATCTTGAAACATTTCAAACTCTACATTTGAATAATAACGCCTAGGGACACCTGCTAATCCAATGAAGTGCATTGGCATAAATACACCATAAACTCCAATAAAAGTAACCCAAAAATGTAAATACCCTAGTTTTGACACCATTAATCTACCATATAACCTTGGAAACCAATGATAGACACCTGCGAACATTCCAAAAATAGCACCTGCTCCCATTACAATATGGAAATGAGCGACAACAAAGTAAGTATCGTGAACATTAATGTCTAATGCTGAATCTCCAAGTACAATACCAGTTAAACCACCGGAGATGAACAAAGAAACCATTCCTAAAGCAAACAACATTGCTGGAGTTAACCTAAGGTTCCCTTTCCACAAAGTAGCTAAGTAATTAAATACTTTAACAGCAGATGGTATAGCGATTAATAGAGTAGTAAATGTAAATACTGTTCCTAAAAATGGACTCATACCGGTCATAAACATATGATGACCCCAAACAATGAAAGAAAGGAATGCGATAGCAAGAATAGATAATATCATTGCTCTATATCCGAAAATCGGTTTTCTTGAGTTTGTAGAAATTACCTCAGATACTAAACCTAATGCTGGTAACAAAATGATGTAAACTTCAGGATGACCTAAAAACCAGAATAAATGTTCATATAAGATTGGAGAACCACCTGTAGCAGCTAAAGGCTCACCACCAATGAAAATTGAATCTAAATAAAACGAAGTTCCCAACATTCTATCAAACATCAATAGTAAAGCTGCAGATAGTAATACAGGGAATGATAAGACTCCTAAAATAGCAGTGACAAAGAAACACCAAATAGTAAGTGGTAACCTCACCATAGTCATTCCTTTGGTTCTTAAATTAATAACAGTGGCAATATAGTTTAATGACCCAATTAGTGAAGAAGCAATGAAAATAGTCATTGAAACTAACCATAGTGTCATTCCTAAACCAGAACCAGGCATCGCTTTTTCAAGAGCAGATAATGGAGGATAAACTGTCCAACCACCTGAAGCAGGACCTGTTTCAATAAAACAAGACCAAATCATAATCACGGAAGAAACAAAAAACAACCAATATGACAGCATGTTTAGAAAACCTGAGGCCATATCCCGAGCACCAATTTGGTAAGGGATTAATAAGTTAGAAAATGTACCTGATAAACCACCTGTCAATACAAAGAATACGATAATCGTACCATGTATAGTAACAAGTGCTAAATACATATTAGGATCTAAAACACCTTCTGGTGCCCATTTATCTCCTAAAAAGAAATTTAAAAAAGCAAAACCCTCACCAGGCCAAGCTAATTGAATTCTAAACAAAATCGACATTCCCATTCCAATTACAGCCATGATAATCGCAGTTATCAAGAATTGCTTCCCGATAATTTTGTGATCCATACTGAAAATGTACTTGCTAATAAATGTCTCGTGATGATGTGCTCCACCCATGACTATATCAATTGTAAAATATTATCTAATTTATTTAATTACTCGTAATCTATTTACTCAAAAGTTTTTTGCGCTGCAATCCACTTGTTATATTCTTTTTCTTCAACAACCTCAATATAAATTTTCATATTGTAATGCGATGCTCCACATATTTTATTACACAAAAGTAAGAATCCAGTAGAACCCGGTGTTTCAACTTGCGAAATAATGTTTTTGTCTTCATCTCTGACAGTTTTAAG
>CAJJCC010000038.1 GCA_905182585.1 uncultured Flavobacteriales bacterium | reverse complement strand
TTCCCAAGTTCCAATTAATTTTTCGCGATCCGATTTTATGGAGCACCCGACAAAGAAAAGAGTAATTAATAGTAAGGGAATTGTCTTCATTTAATTGTAGTTAACGTATCTGTAAATACCACTAGTGGTATATTATTTAAATAATGTGCACTGGTGCACATATATCCCATATATAGGAATTACAAATCTAATGGATTTTTAATGTTATCAAAACTATTTATTGCTACATGTGTGTATATTTCTGTTGTTTTGGATGAACTGTGACCCAATATGGATTGAATGTATCTTAAATCTGTTCCGTTTTCCAGTAAGTGAGTAGCGAAGCTATGCCTAAGTGTATGGGGTGTTACGTTTCTTCTTATTTTGGCATTTATTGATGCTTTTTTTATGATTTTCACCACGCTAGTTGCTGAATATTGTTTGTTAAACTCTCCTTCAAATAACCATTTTTTTGGTTTATGCTTTTTAAAATATAAGCGTAAATCACTAAGTACTGTTTTTGAAAGTAAAGTCATACGGTCTTTATTCCCTTTTGAAGATTCAACCCTAATTAACATTCGTTTACTATCGACATCGTTAATTTTTAAATTGAGTAGTTCGCTCCGTCTTAATCCTGCTGAGTAAAGTAGGCTTACTATGCATTTATGTTTGATGTTATTGATTGAGTTGATTAATGCCATTACTTCTTCCTTTGATATGACTTTAGGAAGTTTGTTTACACTTCGAGGACGTTCTACAGAGTAGAAACGATTAGGCATACCTAACACTATTTCATAATAGAATTTAATACTGTTTACTGCCTGGTTAATATAGGAATTAGACTTTTTGTCTTGAATTAATTTTTGAAGGTAATTCCGGATAAGCTCTTCATTAATTTCGATGAGTTCATACTTTTTGTAATAATTTATGAAAGCTTCAAAACACACTATATAAGTTTTTGCCGTATTTGTTGCGTATTTTTTTAATTCGAGTTTTTGTACATAGTCTTCTGGACAAACACGGTAGTTTGGTTTGTGTTTGCGTTTTCGAAACCATGTTAGGTCTATTTGATCTGCTGCGTTTTTAATTGGCTTATTGGTGAAGAAGTGTGATGTATTCACCCAAGCAACTCCTTTAAATTTTTTAAAAATTGCATCAAGATTATCCTTATTGTTTATAAGAAAAACCATATTGAATTGCGTACTCCATTTAGGATTGGGAAGTCCCTTTATTAAAGCTTGTATAACCTTGTCGGGATAAAACTGAAGCCCAATACATTTTTGCTCCTTAATGAGTAAGTGTTTTAGTGATATTTGTTTGGTTTTTTCCATTTTTGAACGTTGTACACGTAAGTTGCTTAAATGAATTGAAGAAAAGGTGTATTAAACGTTTATTAAACGTATAATGTACACTTTAGAGGAATGAATTCGATGAAAAGATATTGTTTAAACTGTGCTGAAAAATTAGAAGGCAGAAGAGATAAGAAGTATTGTGATAAGTATTGTAAAAGTCAATACCATTATGAGAAAAATAGGTTAGGAAATAAAAATAGGTATCAGATTGTTTTGAATCAGTTGAAAAATAACAGACGTATTTTGGCAAAGTTTAATAAAGCTGGAATGGCCAAGGTGTCTGGAACTAAATTATTGGATGACGGTTTTAATGGTGGGGTTTTTACTAATTATTGGAAGAATAAAAAAGGGGATGTTTATTTGTTTGTATTTGAATATGGTTTTTTAAGGTT
>CAJJCC010000037.1 GCA_905182585.1 uncultured Flavobacteriales bacterium | reverse complement strand
GCCAAATTGTTGAAGAGGAATTGTTTGGTTCTAAATAGTTTGTACGCAGATCTCATGGATTCTGGATATAAGTATTCTTTAGGTTATGAGTGAAATTTCTATTTATTAGCATGAAATAGGTAGGAGTTTCCACGTCTTATTTTACAAAACCTGATAATAACTACTCCCAAAAACAGATTTGCGGAACCTCCTAGACCTACGAGAAAAATCATTTGGAGATCACTGTTCCGAGATCACCACCAACTTTAAGTGCGTTACAAATCTTTACAGACTTAACACCAGCGTTAATTGCATCAAATGCATTAGATAGCTTTGGAATCATACCATCGGAGATAATCCCTTCTGATTTATATTGTTCGAATAAAGTAGGTGTAATTTTTTCAATCACACTTGACTTGTCATTAAAATCTCGTAAAACACCGTCTAGTTCAAATCCTAATATTAGTTGAGTAGCCGATTTTTCAGCTAGTGCAGTTGCTACCGTACTTGCGATTGTGTCTGCGTTGGTATTTAGCATATTTCCTTTTCCATCATGGGATAAAGGAGCAACAATAGGCACAATGTTGTTTTCGATTAAGTTGAGTAATAAATCCGCGTTAATTGCATCAATATCACCAACCCATCCGTAATCTACATCTTTAACAGGCCTTTTATGAGCAGAAATTAAATTTCCATCAGCACCACTTAATCCTAGTGCATTGGTTCCTATTGCTTGTAATTTTGCAACAATTTTTTTGTTGGCTAAACCACCATAAACCATGGTGGCAACCTCCAACATATTTTCGTCTGTAATTCGTCGACCTTCCACCATTTTAGTTTCATAGCCAAGCCTTTCAGCAACCTTTGTTGCTAATCGCCCGCCACCGTGAACTAAAACTTTAGGACCTTCAATTTTGGAAAACGAATCTAAAAAAGTGCTTAATGCATTTTCATCTTCAATAATTCCACCACCAACTTTTACGACTTTAATCACAACTATTTCTTTAAAAATTCTTGAAGTACTGTTTGAATAGAAACAACACGATTTCCAGCTTGCTCAATAACTACTGAGTTTTCAGAATCGATAACTTCATCCGCAACAACAACATTTCGTCTAACAGGTAAGCAATGCATAAACTTCGCATCATTTGTAACCGCCATTTTATCTGCATCAATTGTCCAAGATGGATTAGCAGATAAAATTTGACCGTAGCTATCGTAAGAACTCCAGTTTTTAGCATAAACAAAATCAGCTCCTTCAAAAGCTTTCTTTTGATCATGTTCAACAGTAACTCCTTCAGTAAACTGAGGTGCTAAGTCGTATCCTTCCGGATTGGTAATAACCAATTCAACATCAGCTTTTTTCATCCATTCAGCAAATGAATTAGAAACAGCTTGAGGTAATGCACGCGGATGAGGCGCCCAAGTTAAAACAACTTTCGGGCGGTCTTTTTTCTTATGAGTTTCTATGGTAACCAAATCAGCTAATGACTGAAGTGGGTGCAACGTACTTGATTCTAAATTTACAATTGGAACAGTAGCGTGTTTGATGAAGTTTTGTAAAACCTCCTCGTTATAATCTGTTTCACGATCTTCTAATCCTGCAAAGCATCGAATTCCTAAAACGTCAACATAAGTACTTATAACCGCAGCCGCTTCCTTAATATGTTCAGCAGTTCCTTGGTCCATTATAGCACCATCTTTCGATTCTAACTGCCACCCATCACTACCAATATTAAGAGTGATGACGTCCATTCCTAAATTAAAAGCAGCTTTTTGTGAGGAAATTCTAGTTCTTAAACTTGAGTTATAAAAGATTAAACCTAGTGTTTTGTGCTTTCCAAGAGTTGCATTGGCCAAAGGGTTTTTTTTAACCTCCATCGCTTTTTTTAGCAATTCTTGCACATCTTCAACATCGTTTACCGAGAAAAAATTTTCCATACCGCTTATTTTAAAATAATAATGCAAATGTACTGATTTATGTGAAATCACCTTGAAACAAAGGTTGTCGGTTAAAGAACGTTTAAAAAAATACTTAATAAACAAATTACCTAAAGTCCTATTGGGCTTTCTCCTCTAAATATCATTTCTTTGTGTTGTGAGTAAATTTAAGAGGTTTATATCCTATGCAAAGGATTTTAAAGGTTATTTCGCCTTAAACGTGACGTTTAATATTTTGGGGGTGATTTTCACTATGATTGGTATGTCTACCATGATGCCTTTAATCGAGATTTTATTTAAATCGGATATTTCACAAATCAATGATTTTTTAGCGCCTAATCCACACCTTGATTTTTCAAGAGAGTTTTTAGAGTATGAAGTGAATCATTGGTTTGCGGGAATGATTGATGGAGCTTCTTCTTTTAATGAAGGAAAAAAAGAAGCTTTATACAAAATATGTATGCTTATTTCTGGAGCATTTTTATTCAAGAACTTATTCCTTTATTTAGCACAATTTTTTTTAGCGCCTATCCGAAATGGAATGATTGCTAAGTTGAGAAATGACGTTTATAAAAAGATGTTAAGACTACCTGTTTCTTTCTTTAACAATGAAAAGAAAGGTGATTTAATGAGTAGAATGACCAATGATGTTGGTCAAATTGAATGGGGAATGGTATCGCTTCAAAAAATTGTAAGAGAGCCTATTCAAATCATTGTATTTATATATGGATTACTTTTTATCAGTGTGAAATTAACCTTAGTGGTGTTGTTGCTTTTACCAATTACGGCGATTGTGGTATCTATTATTGGTAAAGGCTTAAAACGAACATCTAAAAAAGCACAAGGAAAACTTGGGCAAGTATTATCGGTTGTTGAAGAAAGTATTACTGCCGTTAAGGTGATTAAAGGGTTTGCAGTTGAGAAGATTTTCACGAAAGATTTTGAAGAGCATAATCAACGATTTTACACCCTTACCAATCGTCAAATTAGAAAAAGAACAGCTTCTTCACCGATAAGTGAAACTATAGGAATTGGAGTTTTCGCTCTAGTAATGTGGGTTGGTGGTAATATTGTGTTCGATTCCGAAAACGGATTGAGTGGATCAACATTAATAACTTATTTGGCTTTCATGTGGGGATTATTAGCGCCTCTTAAATCAATTACGGCTTCTTTAAATGCTTTACAAGTTGCTTATGTTTCGTTGGAAAGAGTGGATGAGATTTTAGATGCAGACGAGAAGAATGAAATGGAAACTGGCGGTGTAGAAATTAACGGTTTTGAAGATAAAATCGAATTGACTAATGTGCGCTTTAAATACGAAGAAGAGGAAGTGTTAAAGGGGATTAATTTAAATTTTGAAAAAGGAAAAACGTATGCTTTAGTAGGTGAGTCTGGATCGGGTAAATCTACTTTAGCTGATTTAGTTCCTCGTTTTAATGATGTTACAGATGGAGTTATAAAAGTAGATGGGAAAGATGTTCGTGAAATAAATATTCAATCCCTCAGAAGATTAACAGGGATTGTAACACAAGATTCTATTTTGTTTAATGATACGGTTAGACAGAATTTATCATTAGGTGTTGAAGACGTATCGGATGAAGATTTTACAAAAGCGTTGAAAATTGCCAATGCCTATGATTTTGTTTCTGAATTGGACCACGGAATTGACTCGGTAATCGGAGAAGGTGGCGGAAAGTTGAGTGGAGGACAACGACAACGTTTATGTATTGCGAGAGCAGTATTACTAAATCCGCCTTTATTGATTCTTGATGAAGCAACCTCTGCATTAGATACTGCATCAGAGAAATTGGTTCAGGAGGCCCTAGAAAAGGTAATGGAAGGAAGGACTGCCATTGTTATAGCACACAGATTAAGTACAATTCGGAACGCGGATAAGATTGTAGTATTGGATAAAGGGAATATTGCAGAGGAAGGAAGTCATGACGAATTGTTTGCAAAACAAGGTCATTATTACAAGTTATGTAATCTTCAAAATATTAAGTAAGATGAAAAAAATAGGTTTATTTTTATGCGTCATTTCAATAATAGTAGCTTGCAAGAAAGAAGACCCTAAAGATGAATCTTCTCCATCGTATTCATGTGTAATTTTTAACGGAAATTTTGTACCGAATAATAAGGACACTGTGAATTTATTAATCGATTCGACCACTTACGCAGGAACGGTTTTAAGCGGTGATAAAGGAGCGACTTGGGATTTTTCTAAACTTACCCAAATTGATAGCTTTGATATTCCTTTTATTGGAGTATCGTTACTTCCAAATGCGTCAGACTTTCCAGATGCTGATGTTGCTGGTGAATATGGAGCATTGACTTTTTTTAAAAAAAATGCAAATGGTTTAGAAATTTTAAGTGAGGAGACTGGAGTTGAAGCGTTAGATTTTATTTTGAAACTAGATGACACGTATAACTTCTTTGATTACTCAATGAACTATCAAGATGAATTTTCAGATGAATTCTCTCTAAATCAAACAGAAGAATTGGTTGCTTTTGAGCACGAAGGCGCATCGGTAAGTGCTGATTCTGTTACTTTTAATCGTCAAGGAAATTTTAAAAAAACGGTAGATGGTTGCGGAAAGTTAATTACACCAAATGGAACTTTTGATGTGTTAAGAGTTTATAAAGAAGAAACGGTTTCAGATACGATTATTGCTTATCAAACTTTAGGACCTGTCAGTATTGAATTACCAGTTGTTAATTCAAAAGAAACTTACTATTCCTACGAGTTTTATACTGACTCTGCTTATTCGGTTTATCCTATCGTAAAAGCTAATTTAAACGCAAATAAAGAAATTCAAGAGGTTATTTACCTAAAGTGAATATATCGAAACCCTAATTAAGTGAATTTTTTCTTAGCTTTTAATTGAGATAGGTTAAAGTAATTAGCTGAGTTTTTTTTGTCAATTAATTCGAATGTTTTTCATTTAA
>CAJJCC010000036.1 GCA_905182585.1 uncultured Flavobacteriales bacterium | reverse complement strand
TGAGAATTTATCTTTCAAAAAATTCTTGTCTTTATGATCCATGTATTTAGATCTTAAGTGAAATGAAGTTTTTCTTGTTAAATCATAATCAACCCCTAAAGCATACATATGCCCTATTTGAGAAATGATTCTCTCTTCATCTTTTCCATCAACATCGGGAGATAAGTTTGTTCTTGTACTTCCTTTTGTAGATTCAACAGCAAAGTTCCCAATTAAGGACAACTTTTTATTGAATTTAAAAGCAGCTGTAAAATCATTATAAAGTACAGATGCTAAAACATTTGCATCACCAGGTGCAGAGAACACATTAAATCCTTCCTTAATGGTATTCACGGTACTTTGATTTAAAATAACGATTTCCTGATTTTTACCTACAGGCTTTTTGTACTTCAATCCAATCTCTAAAGCATTAAACCCTAAATTATCTCTTTGAAGGTATCCATCTTCATTTGATAACGTTAAGGTTTCAAACGTTCTGTACCAGAAACTCTTGATTCTTCCATAAGGACCTGCAGCTTGAAACCATGGTCTGAATCTAGATCTTGAAAATGCATTAACTCTATGTTGGATTGTTAATGAATCCGTTAATTTTTCAATTTCCTGACTTGCTGAATATCCTAATTGAATCTTAAAATCTCCAAAGTTAGCTTCAATATCTAAATTGATACCTCTTCTGTTGTTTGTTATTTGACCAGCTTCATTAGCTACATTGGCGAAATAAGAATCGTTATAGATGAACTCATTCTTAGCTCCACCCTGCATGATACTTCCATTTTGATTTAAGATCGATCCATCAACATTTCCAAAGTTTTTACTAATATTATAAAACTCAATTGAGAATGGCCAAAGAACAGCTCTTCTATCAAAGGCTGTTTTGAAAACCGCACCAAATCCAGTATTATCTTCTAAATCACCAGCATCATTAGTTACACCTGGATTATTTAGAACACTTCCTCCTATTTCACCATCAAACTTGATTTTTTTGACCTTAACGTCAAAATCCATAGTGTACATTGTGTTGTTATCATCGATTTCACCAACAACATCAGTATATGCTCTTTTAGCATAAACATTAAGACCAGCTTTACCTCTAACAGTTCTTTCAAAAAGATACTTCTCTAAACGATAACCAGTAATATAAGAAGGAAATCCTGTTCCATGATCAGCAGCAATAATACTTCTGTTCGTTTGCCCGTAGATTACTTTAAAACTCGTTTGTAATGGAAGAATCTCAACTACACCTATCCCACCTTGTAAGGGAGATCTACCTAGGTTTCTTGCTCCGATATTACTTGATAAAGTAAAGTACTCTTGGTATCTAGTGTATGATGTTCTGTACCAATCCCAAGGTAATCTTTCAAAGTAATTATCAGTAAACTCAGGTTGCCCCATTGTAAAACGAGACAAATTAGTCCAAAGAACTTCTCCAGCCCAAATAGACGTCTTTACAACACCAGTTTTTAACTGAGCTCCAAAATTTAAATTTTGGACAGCTCCGATATTTCTTGAACTTCCATCAATATCACCAGTAATATTATGTCCTAATGAATAACCAACATTAAAATTAAAGTCTTGTTTTATTTGAGACTGTAAGTTTAATTCTAAAAGCGGGAAACCTGCATTAGCACCAGAATTAGCATCTGCACTTGGGTAATCCGTAAATGATATGTTTTTATCACTTGTAGTCATGTCAACATAAGACTGTTGCATCGACCTTTGAATAGTAATAAAACGCGTTACTCCTGAAACTTCTAAGTTATTACCTAAAAGCCCTTTTCCTTTTTTCTCTCCTTGATTTACATAATTAAACTTCTTATTAAAGTTTCCTTCTGAAGTAGAATCGTTTTTCGATTCAGTTCCATTTGGCATCATGAACCCCATTCTAACGGAGTTGTGAGGGTTGTAAGAAGCGCTATCACCACCTGTTACTCCTCCAGCAATTGCAATCGTAGACGAAAGCCCCGCAGATACAAGTAGAGATGTGAATAGTTTTCTATTATTTATCATACCTAAAATTTAAGGTTAATTATTAATATCTTTTTTTGATTCTTGGCATTTCACAAGGTTGAAGAACATCAACCAATTGATCAACTAAAGGTGTCCCAGAAATTAACAGAGAACCTTTCTTCTTTTCGATATAATCACCAGTAGCATCCCAAATAATAACACCAGCACATTTATTGTCTAATGCATATTTAGCTTTTAATCTAATTGACTTTTCATTGTCGTAAGAAATTAGCGATGAATCCTTAGTACTAATCGCATAAGGGTTTTGTGCAGCTTCATCCCATTCTTGTTTATCATATGCGTCCATTTCATCTACGATTCTGTAGTAAAGTGGCATACCTTCATGTAAAGGATATCTTTCAACATCTGCTTTACCATCATGCTCAGCATACATAGCAGGCTCTTTCCCTTTGAAACCTTTTAAGCTTCTACCGTAAAATGCAACTCCTAAATTTATTTTTTTTGCGGGAACACCTTTTTCCTGTAACAATTTAAACGCGAGGTCTAAAGACCCCTCATATCCACTAGATGGAGAGTATAAAGGGGAGTTATGATTTGCATCTGGTGACCAAACTCCATTAAAGTCATAAGTCATCATATTAATGTAATCCATGAATTCAGATACTTTTTTGTATTCAATACAGTCCATTTGACCTTTATTCGCTCCAAATGCTGCAGTTAATAAGAACTTATCCTCATCTATTCTACCCATTGTTTTCCCTAAAGAATCAATTCCAAGTCTAATAGCATACATGAATTTCGTGAAGTTTTCTTTATCAACATCTGGTCTTCCACTATGTTCTTCATAACATGGGTATTCCCAATCAATATCAATCCCATCAAACTGGTAGGTTTTTATTACTCTAACACATTCGTCAACAAAACGCTTAGTTTTTACAGGATCATTTGCAATACCAGGGAAATTGTCTGAAAGTGTCCAACCTCCGATTGAAACCATTACTTTAACGCCCCATAAATGAGAGAAATCAATTAATGATGTATTCGTAAAATATGCAGGTTGTGGTTTTCCCCAATCAATTCTACCTCTTAAAAGTAAGGTATCAGCCCATGGATCGGTACCTTTTAAATACCCATTACTATCAGGTGCAAAAAATGAGTAATTTAGGATACTGTATCTTGAATAATCAATAACCTCAGGGACAACAGCTCCAGATCTCTTGTACATTTGCCAAGATGGGTAGTATCCGATAATTTGTTTACATGGTTCTTGTGCTTTAATGACTCCGCCTAGGAGTAACACTGTAATCGCACATAATGAAAAAATTCTTCTCATAGTCAAATGAAGTTTAAGATTCAAATATAATACTAATTAACAAAAATTAACTTTATTCGTAACTCTTTTATTCGGTTTACGTTACCCGACATAATCAAGACAAAAAAATGCAACAACCTCATAAGTAGTTAATTAAGACAAAAATAGTTTTTACACATAAAAAAGGCTCCAATAAATTGAAGCCTTTTTTATTAATTTTATTAATTAATTAAATTGATAGAATTTCTGCAACTCTAACAATTTCTTCATCAACACTATCTTTAAATTGGATTGCATCTTCTAGTGAAGTATATTTCACTTCATTTTTGATTATTCCTGCCATTACACCAGCTTTTCCTTCTTTTAAACCTTCAACAGCAGCAACGCCTAAACGACTTGCAAGAATTCTGTCGAAACAAGTTGGGTTACCACCTCTTTGCGTGTGACCTAATATTGTAACCTTGGCATCATAAGATGGTGCTTTTTCCTTAAACAATTGCTTAATTTCAGAAGCTCCACCCCATTTATTACCTTCAGCAACAACAACAATACTAGATGTTTTTCCATTTCTTCTTCCTTTGTCTAATTTCTCAATAAGATCTTCGAAAGTAGTTTCATTTTCAGGAATTAAAACACTAAAAGCACCAGATGCTAAACCAGTATAGGCTGCAATATATCCGGACTCTCTTCCCATTACCTCAACAAAAAACAATCTATTATGAGATAATGCAGTATTTCTAATGTTGTCAATTGCTTCTAAAACAATATTATTAGCAGTATCAAATCCAATGGTTGAATCTGATCCGTGTAAATCATTATCGATTGTCCCAGGAACTCCAATAACTGGAATATCATGCTCTTCCCATAATAATTTGGCACCCGTAAAAGTTCCGTTACCACCAATAGCTACAACAGCATCAATACCATGCTCTTTTAACTGTTTGGCTGCAATTGCTCTTACTTCTGGCTTGTGGAATTCTAAACAACGAGCGGATTTCAATACTGTTCCTCCCTTTCCCAAGATATGGTTTACGGAACGAACATCCATTGATTCAAAATCTCCTTCGATCATACCTTCATATCCGCGATAGATACCTACCGCTTCAATTCCATAATACAAAGAAGAACGAACGACAGCCCTAATGGCTGCGTTCATTCCTGGAGAATCTCCTCCTGATGTTAAGACACCAATTTTTTTTATTTGTTTACCCATTAGGTAGACTGTATTCTTTAATTAGTAACTAATTATTTTGCAGATAAAATGATCGCTAATTCAGCCATTCTATGAGAGAATCCCATCTCGTTGTCATAGAAAGAAGTTGCTTTAACTAAAGTAGTTCCGTTATTTGGAATAGTTAAAACGCTATCATTAATCATTGAAGAATAAGGCTCACCTACACAGTCTCTAGAACATTCGTAGTAATCACCTAAATAAGCAGTCTTCTTTAATAAAGTAGATGCATTCATTTTAGCAATGTTGGCTTGCATAGCAGTCATAACTTCTTCAGCTGAATGCTCACCTTCAATTTGGTAAACACACTCAACAACAGAACCTGTATCAGTAGGAACTCTTAATGCAGTACCGTTTAATTTCCCGTTTAAATGTGGTAAAACTTTACCAACAGCTTTTGCAGCTCCAGTTGAAGCAGGAATAATGTTATTTAATGTAGCTCTGTTTTTACCACCTCCAAATGCATCAGCAACTTTTTGAGTAGCAGTAGCAGCGTGAGTAGTAGACATTAAACCTGAGATTACTTTAAAAGTATCATCAATAGCTTTAGTCATTGGAGCTAAACAGTTAGTAGTACAAGATGCGTTAGAAACGATCTTATCATCAGCTGTTAATATTTCATGGTTTACACCAACTACAACTGTTTTAGTTGAATCTCCACAAGGTGCAGAAATAATTACTTTTTTGGCTCCTGCATTAATGTGCGCTTGAGACTTTTCAGTTGACAAGTAGAAACCTGTACATTCAAAAACGATATCTACATCATGCTTACCCCAAGGAATGTTATTTGCATCTTTCTCAGCATAAACAGTGATTTCATGATCACCAACCTTAATTACATTGTCGCTCACTAAAGAAACATCAACTGGAAATCTTCCAAAAATCGAATCCTTTGGTAAACCTTGTGCTATATCCTTTGCAGAAACTAAATCATTTCCAGCAACTATTTCGATTTGATCATTAAATTGTTCAACGATAACGCGCATTACGTTTTTTCCAATACGTCCCATTCCGTTGAATGCTACTTTTACTTTGCTCATCTGTATTCTGTTTAAGATTTAAAAATTCTGCTGAAAATTTTCAACAGAATGACAAAAATAAGGCATTTTTTTATTTTCATTGTAATTCAAAAGCAATAATATGCATTTCTTAAAACGCAAGAAGGTATAAACCTCTGTAAGCCAAAGTAAAAGGCTCATTATTATATTAAACAACTTCTTTTATTTTTTCAATAAAATTGGGTACAGCATGATCATTATAATTAAAAACGATTTCACTTTTTAAATAATCATCCTCTCTTTCGGCCAACTTACTCTCAATGAAAGTTAATAGTTCATCTTCATTAAGACCTGAAAGTAATGGTCGCTTATTTGTCTCATTTAGTAATCTTTCCTTCAATATTGCAGGAGGAAGCTTAATGTAAACGGATAAACCTAAAGAATTTATCGTTTCTATATTATTATTAAAGCACGGCGTTCCTCCTCCTGTACTAATAATCGTTCTTTTCATTTTTGCTGTTGCTTCAACTGCTTGAGTCTCTAAACTCCGGAAGTGTTTTTCGCCTTTATGCTTAAAAATGTCAACGATATGCTCTCCTTCTTTTTCTTCGATATAGTCGTCTAAATCAATAAAGTCCCAATTTAACTTTGAGGCCAATTTCTTTCCAAATGTAGATTTCCCACATCCCATGAATCCTAAAAGGAAAATTTTATCTTTTTTCACAATTACTTAATTTTTTGATAATCATTCGTTTACACTACGAATTTACAAAATAATAAAATTTCCCTCAAAAAAATTGAATTTTATTTTGAGTTATTAAAAAATTCGCTGTATATTTGCGACCGCTTTTGAAAAAGAGATCTGGTAGCTCAGTTGGTAGAGCATCTCCCTTTTAAGGAGAGGGTCCTGGGTTCGAGCCCCAGCCAGATCACAAAAGTTAATGCGAATCGAAAGATTCGCATTTTTTTTGTCCTTAAGTTTTGTGAAATGGCACAAAAACAACAATTAATTTATTAATCTCTGTTTACATTAGTAAAATGAAAAAAACGCTTCTAATTTCATTAATCACTCTATTGGGTTTAACTGCTTGTCAGTCAAATAAAATCTCTCAAAAGGAAACTTCTATTGAATGGCTTTCTATTGCAGAAGTTCAAAAGAAAATGAAAACTAAGCCCAAAAAGGTTTTGATAGATTTTTATGCTGTTTGGTGTGGTCCATGTAAAAGAATGACGAAATATACATTTTCTGATTCAGATGTAGTGCAGTATATTAATGAGAACTTTTACGCAGTTAAATTTGATGCTGAATCCAAGGAAGATGTTGTCTTTTTAAGTAAAAAATACAAGAATAAAGGAAGAACACATGAATTCGCAGTTACTATGGGAAGCACTCTTAGGGGATTAGCTTACCCAACAATTGTATATTTTGACGAGAGTTTAAAAAAGCTACAATCAATACCAGGTTACTACAGTGCTGAGGAATATCTACCAATTGCAAAATTTTTCGGAGACAACCATTACAAAACACAAACTTACAATCAATACTTGAGTCAATTTGAATAAACTGATCTTGGTATGATTTTAGTAAAACTTTAACAAGTCATTAACACGAATTGGCAATCTTATTTTATAAATTTGAAAAGATTGTTATTGAACTTTAAAAAAACATAAAAATGAAAAAATTATTATTTACTTTTTGTATTGCCTTTTTAGGTTTAGCTATTAATACAAACGCTCAAAATGTTGAGCCAACTGAAGCTGTTGATCCAAACGGACCAGTTATTTCTTTTGACACTACTGTTGTAGATTTTGGAACGATTGATCAAGGAAGTGATCCTTTCAGGATTCTAATGTTTACGAATACAGGGAAAAAGCCATTACACATTACAACTTGTAAAGGTTCTTGTGGATGTACAGTACCACAATGTCCTACTACTGCAATTATGCCAGGAGAGCAAGGAGAACTAAAAGTTAGATACGACACGAAAAGAGTTGGAAGAATTTCTAAAACTGTTACTGTAAAATCAGACGCTAATAATGGTACAATTACTTTAAGAGTGATTGGAACGATTAACGCTACTAAAGCTCCAGAAGCTTTCCCTACAATTAACTCAGGTCCTTCTGCAGAGTAACTAAAACAATATTTAAAATTTAAAGGCACTGGTATCAGTGCCTTTTTTTTTGACACCAAATTATCACGATGAAACATCTAGTTTACATTTGTTCTTTTATATTGATTAGCCTTCAAATAAATGCTCAATCGGACACTTTAAAACTTACTGGGGCATACATACAACTTGATTCAAATTCGTTGAATTATGGTGTTATAAAAAAGGACAGCAATGGTAAAAGGATAATTACCTTTAAAAACACAGGAGATAAACCATTAATCATTACCGATTGTAATGGTTCATGTGGCTGTACTGTTCCTACTTGTCCTACTAAATCAATCCTTCCTGGAAATCAAGGAATAATCACAATTAATTACGATACTAAAAGGCTAGGCTCTTTTAACAAAACGGTCAAAATTAAGTCCAATGCAATAAACCACATTGCATACATTAAAGTTAGCGGAACAGTGAAGCAATAAACTCAAGCATTCTCAAATCTAAGAACTACATTTATAAACGGTAAATTTATCTATTAGCGAAAACCTATAAGTGCAACCATTGATAATTAAACGGGTTTTTGATTTTATAATACATCTTCGTTAATACCCTTCAATTTAATTCCATATTTTTACATCAAATTAGCCATAAATGAATTCTATTTTTTCTGCAATTACTTGGGATTTAGATCCAATTATATTTGAGTTAGGAAAACTTCAAATCAGATATTACGGTTTATTATGGGGTATTGGAATTTATGCGGGTTATCAACTAACTCGTAAATTATTCATCCATGAAAAAGAAGACAATAAACTCTTAGATCCTCTTTTATTTGCATGTATGCTGGGAGGTATTCTGGGAGCACGATTAGGTCATGTTATTTTTTATCAAAGTGAATTGTTTTCACAAGATTTCTTAAGTGTATTTTTACCTTTTTCGTTTTTTGATGCCGAAGGGAATTCTCATTTTGAATTTACTGGATTTGCAGGATTAGCAAGTCACGGTGGAGCATTAGGCGTTATTTTAGCCTTGATATGGTATAAAGTAAAAAAGAGCACTCATTCCTTTTTATGGATTTTGGATAAAGTTGCTTATCCAATCGCAATTACAGCCTTTTTTATCAGAATTGCTAACTTTATGAATAGTGAGATTATTGGGAATCCTACCGGAAACAACTTTGGCGTAATATTTTTACAAGAAGACAATTTACCAAGACACCCTTCTCAACTTTACGAAGCGATAGCATACTTAGCTATCTATTTCTTTTTAAGAAAAATGTACTGGAAAAACAAAGCTTATTTACAAGAAGGAAAATTAATAGGAACTTTCTTTGTAACTGTATTTAGCGCTCGATTCATTATTGAATTCACAAAAAACTCTCAAGGAGGAATTCAAGAAGACCTAGGTAATATCCTATCAACTGGTCAATTATTAAGTCTTCCTTTTATAATAATTGGAGCTTATCTTCTCTTAAAAACAAGGAAGCAGGTTAATTAAACTTCATTTCCAATTCAGGTAATTTATTTAACCCGTTAATGAATTCGTTGGTAACCTCTACCTTGTAAACGCTACTTGCTAGTTCTAAAAAGATGTTTTCATCTTCATCCACAAGCACTAACCTTAAAGAACAATCCCCAACGTTTGATTCACAAACACCGGATAAACGGTCAATAAAATCATCGTTTACTAAGTTTGTTTTAACATGCACTGTAACCGACTTAACAAGTTTATCTCTAACATCGGTTAACAATTCAATTTTATGAATTTTAAACTCTGTATCTTCTATAGATTTAGCATATCGCTTAGGCTCCATCTTACCTTTGATATAAAGGAAAGCGCCCTCAACTAAAAATCTTCTAAACTTCAAATAGGTATCTCCAAAAAGGAAGAATTTACCTGCTTCAGAATAATCTTCTACTGTTAAAATACCGAAGTGATTTCCTTTTTTACTCATTCGCTCGGCTGCTTCAGAAACAATACCAGCAAACGTTAGATCTTTCCCTTTTAACTCATCAGGCGAATTGTTTAATTCATCAAATGTTGCATTGCAAAAGTTATCAATCTCTAATTTAAAATCATCTAAAGGATGTCCAGAGATATAAACCCCAACCATTTCCTTTTCTTGATTTAATGCATATACATTACTCCATTCCTCACAAACAGGAACTGGTGGCTTTGGCAAGTCCACTTCTGAACTACCCCCAAATAAAGATTGCTGCGCTGAACCTTGCTCGTTTTGAAGTTGTAATCCATAGCGTACTGCTTTCTCTAAAAACGAAGATTCTTTTTCATGGTTTTTAAAAAAATACTGTGCTCGATGAATACCTTTAAAGCAATCTAATCCGCCTGCAAGTGTTAAATTTTCAACACACCTTTTATTTGCTGCTCTTAAGTTAATTCTACTGGTAAAATCAAATACATCTGAATAAGGACCGTTTTTCTTTCGTTCTTCAACGATTGAATCAACAGCCCCACTTCCTACTCCTCTTACAGCTCCTAATCCAAATCGGATTTCTCCTTTTTGATTAACTGTAAATTTATATACGGATTCATTTACATCGGGACCTAAAACAGGAACTCCCATCCGCTTACATTCTTCCATGAAAAATGTAACAGACTTAATATCGTTCATGTTATTACTCAATACCGAAGCCATATATTCAGCAGGGTAATGCGCTTTAAAAAAGGCCGTTTGATAAGCAACCCAAGCATAACAAGTGGAGTGAGATTTGTTAAAGGCGTAAGAAGCAAATGCTTCCCAATCTTTCCAAACCTTTTCAAGCATCTTCTCACTATGTCCACGCTCAGTTCCACCGTTAATGAATAACGGTTTCAATTGCTCCAGCATTGCGAAAATCTTCTTTCCCATTGCTTTCCTCAAGGAATCGGCTTGACCTTTTGTAAATCCAGCTAAACTTTGAGACAAAAGCATTACTTGCTCTTGATAAACAGTAATACCATAAGTTTCCTCAAGGTATACCTCCATTCCATCTAAATCGTACGTAATTGGTTCTTCACCATGCTTACGCTTAATAAAAGAAGGAATGTATTCAATAGGGCCTGGACGATACAAGGCATTCATTGCTATTAAATCGGCAAAAACAGTTGGTTTTAATTCCTTCATGTATTTCTGCATTCCTGCAGATTCATATTGAAATATACCTACAGTCTCCCCTCTCTGGAAGAGCTCATACGTTTTAGCATCAGCAATATCTATTTCTTCAGGATCAATTTCAATCCCGTGACGTTCTTTTACAATTGTGACAGCATCCTTAATTAGGGTTAATGTTTTTAACCCTAAGAAATCCATCTTTAACAATCCAGCGTCTTCAACAACTGAATTATCAAATTGTGTACACCACATTTCAGAATCCTTCGCAACCGAAACAGGAACATGCTCACGAATATCACTTGGCGTAACAATTACTCCACAAGCGTGAATACCTGTATTACGAACCGAACCTTCTAACGCTCTTGCTTGTCGTATTGTTTCCCCTGATAAATTGTCCTGGTCGTGAACCATTTTTAACTCACGCGCCATTTCCATCAACTCAGGATTCCCTAATTTTCTTTCTAAGTCTGAATCCGACATCCCAA
The DNA here is from genome assembly GCA_905182585.1 of uncultured Flavobacteriales bacterium. Classification (GTDB taxonomy): domain Bacteria; phylum Bacteroidota; class Bacteroidia; order Flavobacteriales_C. Next base: position 21,230 of record CAJJCC010000036.1, on the reverse strand, counting down.
ACATCTTTTTCAGCTTCATGTCGGGTACTAACTTTGCTAATCGATCTGCGTCAGATAAAGGTAAATCTAGTGCTCTAGCTGTATCTCTAATGGATGACTTTGCAGCCATTGTACCATAAGTGATGATTTGAGCAACTTGAGAAGATCCATATTTATCGATTACATATTGAATAACTCGACCTCGACCTTCATCATCAAAATCAATATCAATATCCGGCATCGAAACCCTTTCAGGATTTAAGAAACGCTCAAAAAGCAAATCGTATTTGATGGGATCTATATTCGTAATCGTAGTACAATAAGCAACAGCTGAACCAGCAGCCGAACCCCTACCAGGACCAACAGATACGCCCATATCACGGGCAGCCTTAATAAAATCCTGAACAATCAAAAAGTAACCTGGGTAACCTGTATTTGCAATTACTTCTAGTTCAAAATCTAATCGTTCTTTTATAGCGTCAGTAATTTCAGGATAACGCTTTTTAGCTCCAACATAAGTCAAATGTCTTAAAAAGGCATTCTCTCCTCGTTTTCCTCCATCCTCTATATCTTGTTTGTCTTGAAACTCTTCTGGAATATCAAAAGCAGGCAATAAAACATCTCTAGCTAAACCAAAAGGCTCAATCTTATCAACTATTCCTTGAATGTTGGAAATAGACTCTGGAATATCAGCAAATAATTGCTTCATTTCATCAGCAGTCTTGTAATAAAACTCCTGATTTGGAAATCCAAATCGAAATCCTCTACCCCTTCCAATTGGCGTATCTTTTTGTTGCCCTTCCTTTACACAGAGTAAAATATCATGACTTTCAGCATCACTTTTTGAAAGGTAAAAAGTGTTATTGGCTGCAATAATCTTAATGTCATGCTTTTTAGCAAATCGGAGTAAAACTTCATTAACTCTCTCCTCCTCTTCTAAACCATGTCGAACGATTTCAATATAAAAATCAGCACCAAACTCTTCTTTCCACCACAACAAAGCTTCCTCAGCTTGTTTTTCCCCAACATTTAATATCAATCCAGGAACCTCTCCTGTTAACCCACCAGTTGTGACAATTAAATCACCTTTTAGCGAAACAATTAACTCTTTATCAACTCTGGGCACGTAATAAAAGCCATCAATATGCCCTTGAGAACATATTTTAGATAAGTTTTTATACCCCGCTTTATTCTTTGCTAAAAATGGAATTTGATATCCATTATCCTTGTATGATTTATCCTTGTGATTTTTACAGACAAATAATTCGGAACCAATAATAGGTTTAATTATTTGCTTATTACAAACCGCACCGTTTTCTTCAGCCTCTTTAATTTCGGCCTCAATTGCTTTATTCTTTTTGATTACAGCATTCGTAAACAAAAAAGCAGCCATCATATTCCCCGTATCAGTTAATGCTACAGCAGGCATATTGTTTTTGGCTGTAATTTCAACTAAAGCTTGGATTTGAGTTGTTGATTGTAATATTGAAAACTGTGAATGATTATGCAGGTGCGCAAACGAAACGTCTTTTAATGAAGCTAAGTTACGATCTACATCAACTGTTTCAGCCGGACCAGATTTTGCGGCTTCTCGCTCTGCTATTTTTTTACTTTCTTGTTTTAAATTAAGGTGTTCTAATCCTATAAAGTCAATGGGTTCTCTATTAACTTCAATAAATCGAGCTAAGTAACCTTCTTCTTGTTGTAAATCTGACTGTTTGAAATGACCTAATCGGATTAATTCTAAAAAACAACGTGTTGTTGCTTCAACATCTGCCGTAGCGTTATGCGCTTCACCAAAACCTTCACCAAATAAATATTGGTGCAGTTCTGTTAATGTTGGTAATTTAAAACCTCCACCTCTACCACCTTTAATTTGACAAAGGTTAGCGGTTGCTTTTGTACACGTATCCAACACTGGCATTTCTGCCATTGGAGATTCAACAGAAAGTCTGTGAAACTCACACCCCATAATATTGGTATCAAAACCAACATTTTGACCAACTACAAATTTGGATTTATTTAATGCTAAATTAAATTCAGCAAGGACAAATGCTAAATCAACGCCCTGTTCTTCTGCTAAGATTGTAGAAATCCCGTGAATTTTTTCAGCGTCATAGGGAATATCAAATCCATCCGGCTTAACTAAGTAATCTTTAGATTCGATTACCTTACCCCATTCATCGTGTAACTGCCATGCAATTTGAATACATCTTGGCCAGTTATCCGTATCGGTTATGGGAGCATCCCAACGCTTGGGTAACCCCGTTGTTTCGGTATCAAATATTAAATACATTAAACTTGGTCTTTAGAGGACGAAAGCAGGTGCTTTCACTAATTTTGCTTTAATAAATATACAAAAGGTAGTACCTTAACGAAACAAAATCCGGTGGAATTTGTTAACATAAATGGACTAAATACAATTGAAGTGATAACGAAAGAAAAGCTAATTCAACAAACCGTGTCCTTAATCCTTGAAAAAGGTTACCATGGCACAGGAATTAATGAAATATTAAGAGCTTCTCAGGTTACCAAAGGTTCTTTATATCATCATTTCCCTAAGGGTAAAGATCAATTAGTTACCGAAGCCTTAAAATCATCTACAATTAAGCTTTCCCTTCAATACAAACAACTTTTAAAAAGTGCAGATAGTTTAGAAGACGGTTTGAAAAAACTAATCAATCATGCAATTCAAGAGCTAGAGCTTTCTGAGTACAAAGCAGGAAGCATTTTGATTAATGTATCGCAAGAATTGGGAAGCATTAATAAACACTTACAAACCACTTGTAAACAGTTATTCGAATTAATTATAAATAATTTAGAGAGCTTCTTTTTAGAATACGACATCGAGAAATGGGAAGAATTGGCGCGTAGCTTTTTCACTAGCTTCCAAGGCGCAATTGTATTATCAAAAGCATATCAAGAAACTTCTTTTCTCGCCCAACTAAGAACAAGTATTTTACCCGAAAAATATTTATAAAATAAGAAAGGCTTAAACACAAAAAAGCCTTTGAATTTCTTCAAAGGCTTTTATTGAGCGGGAGATGGGACTCAAACCCACGACCCTCAGCTTGGAAGGCTGACGCTCTAATCAACTGAGCTACTCCCGCGTTACTTAAGCGAATTTAAATATAAAAATCTAAACAGACAACATAGAATTATCTTTTCTTTCTAATTTAGTACTTCCCATTAAAAATTCATCTACTGCAGCAGCACACTCTCTTCCTTCCGATATTGCCCATACAACTAATGATTGCCCTCTACGGATATCACCAGCAGCAAAGACACCTTCTACTGAAGTTTTAAAATCTTTTAAATTTGCTTTCGCATTTGAACGAGGATCAGTAATGACTCCGAACTTTTCAATTAACGGCTCATCTGGCCCAACAAATCCGATTGCTAATAAGGCTAAATCACAAGGGATTTCTCTTTCAGAACCTTCGATTTCTTTAAATGATTTCCTACCATTTGTTTCAACAGTCCACTCAAGGTCAGTGATTTTAATTCCTTTAACATTTCCATTATCGTCTCCAATAAATTCTTTTGTTAAAATACTCCAATCTCTTTCACAACCTTCTTCATGAGAAGTAGAACTTCTTAATAGAAATGGGTATTCAGGCCAAGGATTATTTTCATTTCTTACAACACCAGGCTTTAAGTTGATTTCAAACTGCGTAACAGAACTTGCAGCATGACGGTTTGAGGTTCCAACACAATCAGACCCTGTATCACCACCACCAATTACAACAACATGTTTATCCGTTGCCCATAGTTGGTCAGATTCTTTTCCTTTATGATTTTCAATTTTTAATTCTTGAACTCTAGCACTATTTTGAGCTAAGAAATCCATTGCAAAATGAACACCATTTAAATCTCTTCCAGGTATAGGAACATCTCTTGGTGTTGTTGATCCTCCAGCTAATATAACAGCATCATAATCTGCTTTAAGTTGATCAGCAGAAATATCAACACCTACATCAACACCACACTTGAAGGCGATACCATCTTCTATCATTACTACAATTCTTCTTTCAACAACAGCCTTGTCTAATTTAAAATCTGGAATTCCAAATCTTAATAAACCTCCAGGGGCTTGTGCTCTTTCGAAAACAGTAACAGCATGACCCGCTTTATTTAGCTGATCAGCAGTTGCTAATCCAGCAGGGCCAGATCCAACTATAGCTACTTTCTTTCCTGTTCTTTCAATTGTTAAATCGGGCTTAACCCAACCTTGTGCAAAAGCTTCTTCGATAATTGATTTCTCGATATGCTCAATTGCAACTGGTGGCTTATTAATTCCTAAAACACAAGAACCTTCACATGGTGCCGGACAAATTCTACCTGTAAACTCAGGAAAGTTATTTGTTGTAGAAAGAATATCATATGCTTCTCTCCATTCCTTTTTATAAACAGCATCATTAAACTCAGGAATTACATTCCCAAGTGGACATCCGTTATGGCAAAAAGGAACACCACAATTCATACATCTGGCAGCTTGATCGTTCGTTTCTTTTTCCGAAAAAGGTTTATAAAACTCTTCATAGTTCTTAATTCTATCCTCTACAGTTTCCTTTCCTGGTAAATTTCTATCAAACTTTAAAAATCCGTCTGCTTGCCCCATTTTATTTTACTTTTTCCCTCCAACTTGAGGGGGTTATAAACTTAATTATTTAGGCTATTGCCTCTTGAACTTTTTGAGCTCTTTCTAATAATACTCTCTTGTAATCTGTTGGCATTACCTTTTTAAAATTAGATAATTGCTTAGTCCAATTATTTAAGATATCCTTAGCCACTTTTGAATTTGTTTCATCTGCGTGCTCTTGAATTAAAGCTTTTAATTCGGCTGCATCATCTTCAGATAAAACTTCAATTTCACTTAACTCTGGATTAAAGTTCTTTTCGAAAGTATTATTAACATCCCAAATAAATGCGTAACCTCCTGACATTCCTGCTCCAAAGTTTCTTCCTGTCTCGCCAAGAACAACCATTTTCCCACCAGTCATATATTCAGCTCCGTGATCACCAATACCTTCAACAACGGCAGTAACTCCTGAGTTCCTTACACAGAAACGTTCACCGGCCATACCGTTTATAAATGCTTTACCTGAAGTTGCTCCATAAAAAGCAACATTTCCGATAATGATATTGTCAGCAGCTATAAGTGTAGATTGTTTGGGGGGATAAATCACTATTTTAGCACCTGATAGTCCTTTCCCGAAATAATCATTTGCTTCACCTTCAACTTCGAATAAAATACCCTTAGTTGTAAATACACCAAAAGATTGTCCACAAGAACCATTTAACTTAAAATGAATAGTTCCTTCAGGTAAGCCATCTCCACCATATAATTTAGAAACCTCATTTGATAACATAGCTCCAACTGAACGGTCAGTATTAATAATACTGTATTCAGCCTTCACAGCAGTTCCATTTGCTAAAGCAGGTTGTGCATCTTCAATGAACTTACGATCAAGAATATCGTAAATCTCGTGCTCTTGCTCTCTCGTTTTTAAAACATCAACAGCATCAGATTCAGCAGGTCTGTATAATAATGGTGTTAAATCTAAGTTGTTTAATTTCCAATGATTAAGGTTATCTGCAACTTTTAACAAGTCCGTTCTACCAATCATTTCATTAACGGACTTAACGCCTATTTCTGCCATTACTTCTCTTAAATCATCTGCTAAGAAGTTAAAGAAATTCACAACATGATCAGGGTCACCTGTAAATAAAGCTCTTAATTCTTCATTTTGAGTTGCAATACCTACAGGACAAGTGTTTAAATGACACTTACGCATCATTATACAACCTTCAACAATTAATGCTGCTGTTGCAACACCCCATTCTTCTGCTCCTAATAAAGCAGCAACGGCGATATCTTTACCTGTTCTTAATTGACCATCTGTTTGCACTGTAATTCTTGATCTTAAATTATTAAGAACTAAAGTTTGATGCGTTTCAGCTAAACCAAGTTCCCAAGGTAAACCTGCGTGCCTGATAGAAGATAAAGGAGAAGCTCCAGTACCACCATCATAACCCGATATCATTACTACATCTCCTTTTGCTTTCGCTACTCCAGATGCAATTGTTCCAACTCCTGCTTCAGAAACTAACTTAACGTTAATTCTCGCTTTTCTGTTGGCATTTTTTAAATCAAAAATCAACTGAGCTAAATCCTCAATTGAGTAAATATCATGGTGCGGAGGTGGTGATATTAAACCAACTCCTGGAGTACTGTGACGAGTTCTACCAATCCAGTCATCAACTTTATGACCTGGTAACTGTCCACCTTCACCTGGTTTTGCACCTTGAGCTACTTTAATTTGAAGCTCATCAGCATTTGTTAAATAGTTTGAAGTAACTCCAAAACGACCTGAAGCGATCTGCTTAATTGCTGACCTTTCCCAATCTCCATTTTCTTTCCGAACGAATCTAGCTTCATCCTCTCCTCCTTCTCCAGAATTTGACTTACCACCAATTCTATTCATTGCAATTGCAAGAGTACTGTGTGCTTCATGTGAGATAGACCCAAATGACATAGCTCCTGTTGCAAATCTTTTTAAGATACTTTTTTTAGATTCCACTTGTTCCAAAGGAATAGACTTCTCTTTGTTAAAATCTAATAAACTTCTTAGTGTAATATGTCTTTCCGATTGGTCGTTTATAGCTTTTGCATATTGCTTAAAAACACCATAATCATTGTTCTGACTTGACTTCTGAAGTAAGTGAATAGTAGTAGGATTGAATAAGTGAGCTTCACCCTTTCTTTTCCATTGGTAATAACCTCCTACATATAAATGCTTGTCTGCACTCCAGTTTTCAAAAGCTCTTTGATGTTTGATTACCGCTTCTTTTGCGATATCATCAAAAGTCATTCCTTGAATTCTAGTAACCGTTCCTTTAAAACATTTGTCAACTACAGACTTAGAAATCCCTAACGCTTCAAAAATTTGTGCTCCTTGGTAAGACTGAACTGTTGATATTCCCATTTTAGAGAAAATCTTCAATAACCCACCGCAAATTGCTTTGCTATATTGTTTTAATAATGCCTTAATTGTTGTTTCGCCAGAAGCCAGTTCATCAGCAAACTCATTTCTAATTGTATCACCAGCTAAATAACCGTTAACCGCATTCGCTCCGAATCCAATTAATGTTGCATAATGATGGGTTTCAATAACATCTCCACCTTCTACAACTATAGAAGTTCTTGCTCTTAACCCAAGATTAGTTAAAGAAGTATGAATTGCTCCTGCAGCCAATAAAGAAGGAATCGGTGCGTCATTCTCCGTAATATCTTTATTTGATATAATAAGAACATTACATCCCATTAACGTTGCTCTTTCAGCATTTGCGCAAATTTCATCGATTGCTCTTTCTAAAGCTCCTGGACGATTTGTTGCACTAAACGTAGCGTTAATGGTATAAGACTTAAATGAGTCATCATTTAAGGCCTTAATCTTATCTAATTGACCGTTTGATAAAACCGGAGTATCTAAGTGAATTTGCCTACAATGCTCAGGAGTCTCCGTAAGAATATTTCCTTGTGAACCTAGGTTTGTATATAACGACATAATCACAGCCTCTCTAATTGGATCAATTGGAGGGTTGGATACTTGGGCAAATAATTGCTTAAAGTAATTAGATAAATGCTGTGCTTGAGTTGATAATATTGCAAGTGGAGTATCAGCACCCATAGACCCTAAAGGCTCTTTACCACCTTCAGCCATTGGCTTTAAAATCTCTGTTAAATCTTCACGGGTAAAACCGTAAGCAATTTGATTTTTCAATAATGCTTCACCAGTAAAAGGAACTTTCGACTTTTCACGTGGTCTGGCGATATCACCTAATGCTAATTTGTTTTCTTTCAACCATCTTCCATATGGCTGACGAGAACAAATATCATCTTTCAATTCAGTATCAGAAATAATTTTCCCATTCTTTAAATCGGCAACGAAAAGTTTTCCAGGCTGTAATCTACCTTTCTGAACAACCTTACTCTCATCAACGATTAATGAACCTGCCTCAGATGACATTACAACAGTATCATCATCTAAAACACAATATCTAGATGGTCTTAAACCATTTCTATCTAAAGTCGCACCAACAATATCTCCATCAGTAAACGAGATCGAAGCTGGACCGTCCCATGGCTCCATAATTGAAGAATAGTATTCGTAGAAGGCTCTCTTCTCTTCTCTCATTTCAAGGTCGTTTTGCCAAGCCTCAGGAATTAACATCATCATTACTTCTGGTAATGACCTACCTCCTAAGGTTAACAACTCAACAACGTTATCAAGATTAGATGAATCCGATCTTTTGATATCACAAATGGGCATCATCCAATCAATCTCTTCCAATGTAAACTCAGTAGATTCGAGTAAAACCTGCTTACTCTTCATCCAGTTTACATTTCCTTTAATTGTATTAATCTCACCATTGTGCGCTATGTAACGGAATGGTTGAGCTAACCTCCACTGAGGGAATGTGTTTGTTGAAAAACGTGAGTGAACTACAGCTAATGCTGTTTTCATCTCTTTATTTTGTAAATCTAGGTAGTATTCTTGAACTTGATCAGTTCTCAACATCCCTTTATAGACGATTTTTTTAGCAGAACATGAAGCGATATAAAAACTATCATCAATTCCCTTCATTTCGCTTCTAATTGTTCTTATAGAATATTTTCTTAGAACAACCAATCTTCTTTCTAATGCTTTCTCGTCTGTGGATTCGTTAAACTTTAAGAATACTTGTTCAACTTGCGGCTCAACACGTTTTGCTGTTTTACCGATCATTGAATTGTCAGTTGGCACTTCTCTGTATCCTAATAAAGTAAACCCAAGACGTTTGATGTATTCTTCGAATCTTGACTTTACAGTAGCTCTTAACTTTTCATCTTTTGGGAAAAAAGTCATTGCTACACCATACTCACGTTCAGCAGGCAATTCAAAACCTAACTTCTTACATTCGGCAGCATAAAACGTATGCGGAATCTGGATTAAAATACCAGCTCCATCACCAGAGTCAGGCTCACATCCACACCCACCTCGGTGCTCCATGTTAACCAACATATCTAATGCGTCTTGGATGTATTGATAAGATTTTTTACTCTTAAGATTCGCTACAAATCCAATTCCACATGAATCGTGTTCAAAACTTGGGTCGTATAATCCTTGTTTTCGTGCCATATTATTCTTTATTAATTTGCAGTAAAACCCTGCCAAAACGAACAACAAAAATACAAATAAAAAAAATAACATGAAAGTCATAACAGCGACTCTCTTAGCTTATTTATTGTACTTAATAAAACACCCAGATATAAACAACCAATAATCAGTGGTTTAACAACAAACAAAATTGCTACTTTTAGTCGAATAAAGTAAGTTTATAACGATCTTCAAACCCCTTAATTCCTTGCAGTCCTCCGGTATGAATAAATAATACCTTTTGATTTTTAATCTGTCCCTTTTCAATTAAATCCAAAAGACCAAACATTGCTTTTACAGTATAAATAGGATCTAATTTTAGGTTGTACTCTTGATAAAATGATTTTAGAAATTCAATCAAATCATTGTTCTTTTTTGCATATCCTCCAAAATGGTAATCCAAATTCAAACTCCAACTTCCGACTAACGAATCAAATGGCTTTAAAAAAGCGCTAATGTCATTTAACAAAAACCCTGCATTTTTTAAAGCCGGGAAACCCAAAACAGCTTGTCCGGCTTTAAGCGCCGAAACAACACCTGCCATAGTTCCTCCTGTCCCACAAGCTAAAGCACACAAATCAAAGTCAAAATCATTAGGAATTATTTCACTACAACCTTTAACTCCTTTACTATTCCCTCCCCCTTCAGGAATAATAAAAGGTGCATCAAATTGATTTAAGATATTGTCAAATCCAACCATTAATTCTTTGTTTTGATAATCTGATCGAGAAACAAAACTAAACGTCATTCCGTCCGCTTGAGCCTTTTGCAATGTAGAATTTAACGCTTTTATCTCTTCCCCTCTTATTACACCGTGTGTTTTAATGTTAAATATCCTACCTGCTGCCGCTGTAGCAGCAATATGATTACTGAATGCCCCCCCAAAGGTAACTACAACATCAGACTTTAAAGCCTTAGCGCTTTCAATATTGTATTTAAGTTTCCGCCATTTATTACCCGAGACCTCACTGTGTAATAAATCGTCTCGAAGAATGAAAAGCTGAACATTATTAACAGATAATAACGCAGACTTTAATTCCTGAATGGGTATATTTGGAGTTGTATCAAACATTTTTTAAATATAAATAAAACCTTCATCAATGGGCGAATTTGACGGGTTAGGAAGAAATAATTTTGAGGAAGGAGATTTTTATTTTAATGAAATGGGGTATCGTGTTTTCACGGAACAGTATTTATTGAAACGAGGGTACTGCTGCAAAAACAGCTGCAAACACTGTCCATTTGGTTGGGATAAAAAAACTCAAAACTTTAAAAAAAAATAATAGTGTGAACCCCTTTCTAAACGCAATTAAAATTGTAACATTCGTTACATTACTATTTTCTTCTTGCAAAAAAGATGGCTTGCTTTTGGAAAATAATTCTAGAGATGGATTTACGGGAGAATGGGCAGTAAATGAAACGAATAGTATTTTTGATAATGACAGTAGAAACTACCTAATAGAAATAACAGAAAATCCAAATTATGGCGAAAGAATTAAACTTTTTAATTTGTATAAACTAGGATACGCTCGTAGTGTCTTTGCAAACATCTCAGCAATTGAGAGTAATACTGTTACGATCCCGTCGCAAATACATGGTTTCAATACAATCGAAGGATTCGGGATTTTAAGCAAAAACGAGATTGATTTCACTTATTATGTTCACGATGGCAATGAAATTGACACTGTAATCGCCCATTTAAAAAGATAGAGAACAACATTAACCTTTAGATAGAAGACTCCATATTTTATTTTTAAATTTGCTGCATGAGTAAAAATACTTCTCAGATCCTAAAACAACTTTTATTTCTTTTAATTGGAATTTGTTTAATGTGGTTTGTATTTCAAAACATGGATGTTGAATCATTTTGGGAAAGTGCAAAATCAATGAATTATTGGTTTTTCTTAATTTCTGCCATCTGTGCCATGACATCGCATTATTTTAGAGCTTTAAGGTGGAAGTTATTAATCAATTCAATCGGATATCAACCGAAAACTAAAAATGTATTTGCAAGTGTTTTATTTATGTATGCTTCAAATATTGCGATTCCTAGATCTGGAGAAATTGCTCGATGTGGAACACTATACAAGTATGAAAAAATACCAGTTCCTCAGCTTTTAGGAACTGTTGTTATTGAGAGGGCAATAGATTTATTAACTCTTTTATTTTTCACAGGCCTTCTTTTGGTTGTTCAATTTGAAATCTTCAACAACCTATACGCACAGTCAGCAATGCCAGACTTGGTTGATAAATTAATTAACAATCAACTATTGATTTACAGTGTTTTCGGAGTCACTGCTTTGGTTTGTTTAACCTTGTTTTTTTTAAGAAAACGAATTTTTCAATTTGGTCCAATGCAAAAAGTTGGGAAATTGTTAAGTGATTTAAAATCAAGTTTTATTCAAGTTTTCAGAATGAAAACAAAACTTATATTTTTATTTCACACAATAATTATTTGGCTTGGGTATGTTGGTATGTTTTACATCTGTTTTTTCGCATACGAACCAACTTCCCATTTAGATTTAGCCGCAGGAGTAACAGCTTTTGTTGCAGGAAGTTTTGGAATGGTTGCTCCTACGAATGGTGGAATTGGGGCTTGGCACTTCATGGTTATACTTGCACTTAGCTCATTAGGCTTAACCGCTCAAGAAGCTGGAAACTGGGCCAATGTTGCTTTCGGAATAATGACGATAACAGTAGCTGCGGCCGGAATTACTGCTTTCTTTTTACTTCCTTATATGAACAGAGATAAAAAAGATGAAATTATCAAAGCTTAAGTTGAACGTATGGAATGGATAAGAACAATTGATCAACTACCACAGGACGAACAAAAAGTTATTGCATTTGTCCCTGAAAACTATGTCCCATTACCAGGGAAACCTGAAGAGGTAGAATTGAACCCCATAAAAATACTCACCTTCATTAAGAACTTCTACGGCAACCATAAGCCAAAGCATAAAAACAGTAACTCAAACGACTTTTGGAGCGGTGAAGGCTTAAGTAATCACTTTTTTCAAGAGGTTACACACTGGATGCCTTTCCCTGAAAAACCTTAATTAGAAAATTAAACTTCATTACATAAAAAAAGCTCTTCCCATAAGGAAGAGCTTTTTTTATTGACTTATATATTGTTTTCTTATAAATGAATTACTTCATCATAAGCAGCTGCAGTAGCTTCCATAACAGCCTCACTTAATGTTGGGTGAGGATGGATTGTTTTTAAAATATCATGCCCTGTAGTTTCTAATTTACGAGCAGCAACAGCTTCAGCAATCATTTCTGTAACGTTTGCACCGATAAAGTGAGCACCAAGCCACTCTCCGTATTTCGCGTCATAAATCACCTTTACAAAACCATCTTTAGTTCCAGCAGCACTTGCCTTACCTGATGCAGAGAAAGGAAATTTACCAACCTTAATTTCGTAACCAGCTTCTTTGGCTTTTGCTTCAGTATAACCAACTGATGCAATCTCAGGAGAACTATAAGTACAACCTGGGACGTTATTATAATCAATCGCTTCAACGTTCATTCCTGCTATCTTCTCAACACATGTAATTCCTTCTGCTGAAGCAACGTGTGCCAATGCGGGACCTGGAATAACATCTCCGATGGCATAATAACCAGGGATGTTTGTTTGATAAAAGTCATCAACGATAATCTTTCCAGCGTCAACTACAATACCAGCATCATCTAAACCTAAGTTTTCAATGTTTGCTTGAATACCAACGGCAGATAAAACGATCTCAGCCTCAATAATTTCTTCTCCTTTTTCTGTTTTAACAGAAACCTTACAGATATCTCCTGAAGTATCAACAGATTCAACCGCAGACTTAGTCATTATTTTAATTCCTTGCTTCTTAAAGCTTTTTTCTAAAGCTTTAGAAACATCAATATCTTCATTCGGAACGATATTCGGTAAAAACTCAACGACTGTAACATCCGTTCCTATAGAATTATAGAAATAAGCGAACTCTACTCCAATAGCCCCTGAACCAACAATAATCATCGATTTAGGTTGTTTCTTAAGCACCATTGCATCTCTATATCCAATAATCTTCTTTCCATCTTGAGGAAGATTTGGTAATTGACGAGACCTTGCTCCAGTTGCAACAATAATACTATCGGCACTATATTCAGTTACTTTACCATCGGCATCTGTAACATCAAGTTTTTTTCCTGCTTTTAATTTACCAGTACCCGTAATAACGTCGATTTTATTCTTCTTCATTAAAAACTGAATACCCTTGCTCATTCCGTCGGCAACTCCACGACTCCTCTTAATCATAGCCGAAAAATCTACCTCTGCGCCGCTTACTTTGATTCCATAATCTTCAGCATGCTGAATATATTCAAAAACGTTAGCACTTTTTAACAATGCTTTAGTTGGAATACATCCCCAGTTTAAACAAATACCACCCAACTCTGATCGTTCAACAACAGCTGTTTTCAACCCTAATTGCGATGCTCTAATGGCAGTAACATAACCACCAGGTCCACTTCCTATAACTATTACGTCGTAATTCATTACTTATTAATTTTGTGTGATAAAATGCAATGCGAATATACTAACTTTAAAGCAAATTTTTAAGTAGATTATACGCTCCAAGCTATAATTTTTTGATATTTAGATTTATGATTTACACTTTTTCGAGTAAAAACAGAGGTTCTAAGTTTTTGGATATTGAATTCTTAATTGAAAATATTAAGGATGATGAAATACTCGTTCAGCTTCCTGCTTGGAGACCTGGGAGATATGAACTCGCTAATTTCGCTAAAAACATACAGCAATTCAGCGTTCAAACTTTAAACAACAAAGAGTTATTATTTGAAAAAATAACCAAAGATCGTTGGAAGATAAAAACGGGAAAAAGTAAAAAAATAATTATTAAATATAATTATTATGCTAACGAACTAAACGCAGGCTCTACTTGGGTGGATGAAAGTCAAATATATATTAACCCGGTTAACTGTTGTTTGTTTGTTGTAGGCCGAGAAAATGATCCAATCAAGTTATTCTTTAACGAAACACAGCACAAACAAACAGCAACAAGTTTACAAAAAATAGGAGATCATTTTGTTGCAGAAAACTTCGATGAATTAGCTGATTCACCGCTTATACTTTCTAATTCATTACAGCACAAATGTTATCGCGTTAACGATACAAAATTCACGGTTTGGTTTCAAGGAGAATGTAAACCTGAATGGGCGAAAATCATTAAAGACTTTAAAGCATTTACAAAAGAGCAACTTAAAGTGTTTGGATCATTTCCTTTTAACGAGTATCATTTTTTAAATCAAATACTCCCTTACAAAAGCTATCACGGAGTTGAACACAAAAAAAGTACTGTAATTTCATTCGGACCCGGTTATTCCGTTTTTGAAGGTGAAAATTATGAAGAGTTTTTGGGCGTTTCTTCTCATGAGTTGTTTCATGCGTGGAACGTTAAATCAATTCGCCCAGCAGATATGCTTCCCTATGATTTCACCAAGGAGAACTACACCAAAATGGGTTACTTAACAGAAGGGATCACTACTTATTATGGTGATTTAATGTTGCAAAGAAGTGGTGTATTTACCAATGCTCAATTTTTAAAACAAATAAATAAAACTCTTGATCGTCATTTTTATAATTACGGAGCTCAAAACATGTCTGTTGCCGATTCATCATTTGACACTTGGCTAGATGGTTACGAGCGCGGAATTCCAAATCGAAAAGCTTCTATATATACTGAAGGGTGTTTATTGGCTTTTGTTACCGATCAATTAATTCGCCAGAACTCCAAAGGGAAAAATTCTCTTGACACGGTTATGAACGAGTTTTATCATTCATATTATCAAAAAGGAAAAGGGATTACCGAAAAAGATTTTATTACAGAAATAAACAAGGCTTCTACCATTGATTTAGAGAACCTTTGGGACAATTATTTTTATGGCACCAAAAACTTTTATTCCTTATTGAAATCCACTTTAAAAAAGAGTGATTTTAAACTTACAAAAGAACATAACGCTAAATATTTCGCGGCACATTACGGATTTTTCAATCAACCGGGAACCAATAAAGCTTTATTCATAGCGCCAAAATCGCCTGCTTACAAGGCGGGAATAAACGTTGGTGATGAAGTTATTTCGATTAATAAGATTGTATTGGAAAAAGACAACCTTAATCAATGGGCTAAATATTTTGGAGGAACACTGGAAGTCGTATTTAAAAAAGATGGGTTGTTGAAAACGATAAAGCTGCCGCACTCAACAAAATTATTTTTCCCTAAAATAAACCTTGTTTAGGATAAACGCACTAATTCATCCAATATGGACGCAAAAAAACTAAAACCGATTCTTATTATATCATATTTCTTCCCACCCTGCAGTTTAACAGCCTCGCAAAGGGTTTACTCATGGGCTAAATGGTTAAATAAATTTGGATACTACCCTACAATAATCTCAAGAAAATGGGAGGAAAATTTAAAAACACTTAAAGATGTGTCCATTCCAAGTTCGAATGGAATTTTGCATGAAAAAAATGAAGAATACGAAGTCTACTACCTTCCCTATAAAGGAAATTTAAGAGATCGTATTTATCAAAAATATGGAGAATCCAAATTTAGATTACTTCGTCAAGGCTTGACGTTTCTAGAGTTATTCCTTCAATATTTCTATAATAAAATCATCCCCTATTCAAACATTTACACTTTTGCTAAAGAGTTGATGGAAAAAAAGAAATATGAACACCTAGTTATTAGTGGTAATCCTTTCAATTTATTCAAATTCGGATTTCAACTCAATAAGAAATTTGGAGTAAATTGGACCGCTGATTATAGAGATGCTTGGTCAACAAGTGAAATAAATGATAACTCAAGCTCTATTTTTAAACGAATTATCCATAAGCTTGATACTCATTTTGAAAAAAAATGGATAGCAACGGCTAGCTCATTATCAGCCAGTTCTGGGCCGATTGGGAAATCTATAGAGGAATTGACTGGAACAAAAAGTTTTGCGCTTTATAATGGAATTGCTTTTGAAGATTTTGATGTCGTTAAAAACAAAACAAAGCTTCCCGTATTTACAATTACATATATTGGAACGTTATATGATGGACAAAAGATTGAAGTGTTTTGCTCAGCTTATAAAAAATTCATCGATGAACTTAACGGTCCTAAAACGCAACTACTCTTTCCTGGGTTAGCTTTTTTTGGTGCGCAAGAATCAAGAATACAAAAAGCCATGAAAGGCTATGAAACCTATTTTTCTTGTTCAGATAGAATTCCTCGAAAAGAAATCCTTCAGCTAGAGCAACAAGCACATTTATTGCTTCACGTAGCATGGCAGGGTTATAAAGGAATCATTGCAAGTAAAATTTACGAGTACATTGCTAGTGGAACTAAAATCATCGTAGCACCTTCTGATAATGGTGCAATTGAAGGAATTGTAAAGGACTCTAAATGCGGAGTCGTGTTTAATGAGGAGGCAAAAATTGTTGACTACCTTAAAACCGAGTACGCCGACTTTTTAAAAAATGAGTATGTTCAAAATGACGTATCTCAATCAAATGTCCAACAATTCTCAAGAGAAAAACAAGTAGAAGAATTCGTTAAACAAGTACTTAATTAAAAAGCGCGTCCAACTCCTAACACCCATCTAAACTGAATATTATCAGGTGCAACATTCGGTGTTCTATTCAAGAATAATGGGAAATCGGTACGAACGGTGAGTGGTTTAGTTGTTTCAAAATGGTAAAACTTTTTAATCTTCAGGGCTATTCCAAGCCCAGCATCAACTCTTGGTTCAGCAATTTTAGTTGACAATAAATTTGCATTGCCAACATTAATAATTCCGGCATCAAAAAAAGCATACGTTCTAAAATCCAAATACCTTTTTAGTTTACTTTGGTTCAGCCCTAAATACCGCTGAAATTCTCCCTCAATATTAACAGATGCACCAACAGTTCCTTTGTAAGTTGAAACCAATTCTCCATCCAATTCTTCAGGCGCTAAATAACCGGAATAACCTCTGAGGTTAAGTCCGCCGCCCGAATGCAAAAGATTTAAATTGTCACCATACTTAGCATTTGACTTTTGAAAAAAGCCTTCTGATCTTGTGAACTTATTATTCGTCATTTCCTCAGGATTTGCTCCTGCTAAAAACAATTTGGACTCAGGAGCCCAGTTCGAACCTTGACCCGCAAAACCAAAAATCCTCGTTTTAAGGAAAAACTTCTGAACCCTTTTTTGAAATTTATTTTCAAGCGTTAAATACTCATAACTGTAGTCACTCAATAAAGCAGAACTTCGATAATGTAAATACAACTTCCCCTTTCCTTTTAATCCCTTGTAACTATAATTATAATCGAAATCTAATGAATTATTGGCCTTTCCAACACCCCATTCATCCTCATTTAAGGCATAGATAAGTTGACTGGAGTTATTCCTGAAAATTGATTTTGCACTCAGCTTAAAAAAGTGCTTAATGTTGTGCGACCTTTTGTTCAATGAAAAATCAAGTTTTTGAACTCCACCCATTTGGCTAATTTCAGATTTCACAGATAATTTCTCTGAATGTTTAGACAAGAGATTTTGATACCTTATATCGTAAGATATGTCGTTGTAATCGCCAATAGGCACATCAATGTCATACTTTCCTTGCCCCAAAGAAGTATTCATCCAAACTGTTGCGTCAAACTTATGTTTTAAATTCAAATAGCCACCTTTAACATTGGCACCGAGCTTAACTCCATCAAACTTATTAAACCAAACATCAGGTTTAATTTTAACCTCATATTTTGACTTATCGGGGTAGTTTTTTAGTTGAGCATTAAATTCAACCGTAATTGGAAATCGTTTTGAGTTATTTAAAATATTCACATCTGCCAAACGGCCAGTAGGATCAATAACCAAATCATCAATACCGCCTGGTACATATACATTAACAGTATATTCAGGATTCAATTTACCCCAACCATACCATTTAGGCAAAACGTTTGCATCTGTTTCTTTCACAAACCATGTATTGGGAATATGATAATTTATAACGGAGTCATAATTAGTATAAATCGTGAAATCAAGTGGCATTTGCATTTCACCCTTTCTTTCGAAGGTTAACTGAAAGGTATCTCCATCTAATTTTTTAATCTTCTTTATATTGTAATCGATAACCTTAGAAGTTTCCATCCATTGATCAAAAAACCAATTCAAATCTACCCTTGTATATTTAATAATCGACGCTCTAAAGTCTTCAGGGTATGGATGCGCAAACATCCATTGATCAAAATAATTTTTCATAGAATTTAAAAACAATGAGTCCCCTAAAACGTATTGTAAATTGTACAACATTACCGCAGTTTTAGAATAAACCTGACCATAACCACCTCTGTGCCTTAACGAACCTCCATCAAAATCAGATGAATGCGTATTTAAAGGAGGATCTTCTCGTTTAATCGCAGCATTTAGATACCCCAAGTAAGCCCGTAAATCAATTGATTTTGGCGCGTTATAAAACCTACGCACATAAGCATGTTTACTGGGTTTAGTATAAGGTTGATAAACAGCACCATCTATTTTAACTAAAGACCAAACCGTTAAAAACTGCGTAAACCCTTCGTCCATCATCGCTCGATAAGTTTCATTAGAACCTACCATTCCGTAAAACCAATTGTGTGCGATTTCATGGGCAAACAATCCTTTAAAATAAGGCTCACTTCCACCATCAAATGTAATCATTGGGTATTCCATACCGTCGTTAGCATCAGCAACTACCATTTTCGGGTACTGATACATTCCAAAATCAGTAGAATAAACTTTGATAACCTCAGCGGCAAAAGATGCTGCCGTTTTCCATTTAGGACAATGTCTTTCTTCTACAACAGCAATAACCTTTATACCGTTCCATTCTTTCTCGTCTATTCTAAAAGTAGGATCGGCTGTAAACGCAAAATCATGAACATTTTCAGCATGATATTTCCAAACCTTTCTTTTGCCCACTTCACGAACAATAGGAATAGATAATGTATCACCGGCTACTTTGCTTCCACGGTGAAAGAAATTCGATATGTGTAATGAATCTTTTAAAGATTGGGGTAGCACTTTGTTTTCATTCATCAATTGCCCGGTAGCCTCAACAATATAATCGTTTGCAAAATCTAATTCGACATCAAAAGTTCCAAAATCACCATAAAACTCTTTATCTAAATGTTGATTGGTATTCCATCCAAATTTCTGATCATAAACAGCCATTCGAGGATACCAATGCGCACCATTAAAATGAACAAACTTACCTTCAACATAATAAGCCTTCATTCTTCTGCGCGTACTTCCACTTCCCCAATAGGTTTTAAAATCAAGATTAAAAACAACTGATTCATGCGGTAAAATCGCTTTCTTCAAAAGAACTTTAATCAACGTATTGTCTAAAATCACAGAGTCAATACCTTTCGAACAATCAATACTGTCTACAGCGGTACCTAAGCCTTTATTCTCATATAATCCGTACCAAGGTTTCTTGCCGTTTTCTATTTGCAAATTATGGTAGTAAGATCCTTTTTGAAAAGCATTTTGATAAACATGAAAATAAACCTCCGTTAAAGAATCAACGGAATTATTCGTGTAAATCAATTCAACATCACCTGCAACAGTGAGGTTCTTCTCATCTATTTTAGCCTTTATGGTATACCCAACATCCTGCTGCCAATAAGAATTTGATGGTTTTCTGTTTTTCCATGAATTATTATTTTGACCAAAACTGCCTAAAGTCAAAAGCAACATGCATATCGTAATAAGTCCTCTCATTCTTAATTATTTCTTAACCATTCATGCAAAATCACCAAAGCCCAAACTCTCGTAAATAAGTAACCTTCTCCAGCTCTAAATCGTGTTAATAGATTTTCTACTTCTGAATATTTTACAATTCCTTCAGCCTCAATATTTGCCTTATTTAAATTATCGTCAATTAAATACTTCAAATCTGTTTCTAACCATTTTTGAAGCGGTATACTAAACCCCCTTTTCGGTCGGTCAAAAATCTCTTTCGGAACATAATCATACAGCACTTGCTTTAACAAGTACTTTTGATCTCCATTTTTGATTTTCAAGCCTTCATCTAAATTTAAAGCAAACTCAACAATTCTGTGATCTAAAATTGGAACTCTCGTTTCCAAAGAGTAGCGCATTGAAGCAATATCTACTTTCGTTAATAAATCATCTCTCAAATAGTAGTTAATATCAAAAAGGCTTTGCTTCTCCTTACTTGATAGTTTTCGATTCAATGCCACTTCTTGATCGATAAAACTAGGGTAATCAGTCTTATCGATCAATATTTCGTTTATTTCTTTTTGCGTGAAATAATATTGTTCTTGCGAAAATATGTGAGACTTTAATTGATTTTTAGGATATGAAAAAAGACTAGATGCTCTTTTCATACGGTTATCTCCAAAACTTAATGCTTTACCAATCAACCCTCTACCTGCTTTCACCATCGGATTCGAAAGTCGATTTGCCCAGTTATAAAAACCATAACCGTGAAAAAGTTCATCCCCACCATCTCCAGATAACGTCATTGTTACTTCCTGTCGCGCTAATTTCGAAACCAACATTGTAGGTATTGCGGAACTATCACCAAAAGGCTCGTCGTAATACTTAATAATATCGCCTACTAACTCCTTCGCGTCATTTTCGGTCACCATAAATTCATGATGATCACTTTTAATATGCGTGGCTACTTGTTTAGCAAATTCGGCTTCGTTAAACTTAGGGTTATTAAATCCAATACTAAACGTTTTAATATTTTGATCAGAAACATCCTGTGCAATAGCCGAAACAGCTGAGCTATCAATTCCGCCACTTAAAAATGTACCAAAAGGAACGTCACTTTTTAATCTATATTCTACTGAAGATCGGAGTAAATCGTTTAATTGATTTTTCGCTTCAACCTCTTCTGAGAGCACCTCTGAAGTGATTTTAAGCTCCGGACTCCAATATTTTTCACGTTTAAGCACACCATCTTTAATTACAGCGAAGGTTCCAGGTTCAAATTTCTGAATTTCATTATAAATGGTAAGTG
>CAJJCC010000035.1 GCA_905182585.1 uncultured Flavobacteriales bacterium | reverse complement strand
AATTTTATCTTAGGAGAAAAAAAAGAGGAGAAAGATTAAGGCTATAAAACGTCATTAGTCAGTAATACAGTTCTGGATGATAGTCCCTTTCTCCTCGTGCTTAAAACTTGAACCGTTCATTAGGCCCACTAGAGCCTGTATTTAGGATTGATAAGTAATAAGCACCATTATAAATAATGTTATGGATAAAGTTATAGGAATTGATGTAAGTAAAGCAACTTTAGATGGATGTTTTCTTCAGGAGTCGCACAAAGAATCCTTTGTTGTATCTAACAATCTTCAAGGATTTAAAAAGATAGCGAAAAAAGCTAATGGGGCTTTGGTTGTAATGGAAGCCAGTGGCCCTTATTATTTGCAATTAGCGAATTATCTCAACACTCACAAAATAGAAGTTAGTGTTGTAAATCCTTTGGTGATAAAGCGTTTTAGTCAAATGAATTTACAACGTGCGAAAACAGATAAAAAAGATGCTGAAACCATTGCTAATTATGGAAGTTTATACAACCCCAAAAGATGAGATCCAAAATCAAAAAACACCATTAGTATTGGCCAATTGCATTCAGCTATGGAAATGCTTGATAAACAAATCAGACGGTTAGGAGGACAGCAAGAAGCCTTTATTAACAGCGGGGAATTGTCAACCTTGCTAAAAAAAGAGCTTAAATCTATGCTTAGGTTTTTAAATAAAAAGAAATTGAAATTTGCTCAAGAAGTAGATAGATTAGCTGAAGAAGAATTTGGCGATAAAATAGATATGTTAGCAACTATACCAGGGATCGGTAAGAAAACAGCCATCATGTTAAATTTAATAACAGATGGTTTCACAAAGTTTGAGCATCACAAACAACTCATTGCATATGTTGGGTTTAGTCCGAGAATATTCCAGTCTGGAACAAGTGTAAAAGGTAAAGGACACATTTGCAAAATGGGTAAATCTCAAATTAGAAAACTCTTGTATTTATGTTCTTGGACAGCTAAGCTTTGTAATAAAGCATGTAGAGAAATGTACGAGCGCTTAAAAGCAAAAGGAAAACCAGAAAGGATTATTAAAATTGCTATTGCCAACAAATCACTTAAACAGGTATTTGCTATTGGTAAATCTCAAATCAATTATTCAGAAAATCATGCAGATAATATTTGTTTTTAAGCACAGTTCATCCAGATCGTGGCGTGGGATCTTTAAATAATTGCTTCAAGTTTCGGCAGTCGTACCTCCTTCTGAATGACGGTTTTGGTTGTTATTTCGTTTGTGTGGCATGAAAGAAAAAAGAGGGTATTTTTTTTGTAAAAACAAAAAAGCCTGTAAACGTTAGTTTACAGGCTTTTTATTGTCGGGGTGGCAGGATTCGAACCTGCGACCTCCTCGTCCCAAACGAGGCGCGATGACCGGGCTACGCTACACCCCGAACGGTGTTTTAAATAGTAATTCTAAAGAACTTCCGTTTAAAACGGACGACAAAGATAATCCTTTTTTTGTGTTTAGCAAAAAAAAACTAATAAAATAGTTGTCGGCAAAAATAGAAGTACTGCTCATAAAACAAAAGAAGTACTAAAAATAGCGACAATTCGAAATTATTATGTTTTAGGTTTTGCTTTATTAGAGCTATTGTTACTTGAAGGTTTTGAGTTCTTCGCAGGTCATTCTTTTTTGGAGGAAATGACACTTTGGTTATTCGAAAAAAAGAGCACTTTATTCATCTGAAGTTTAGGGTTGTTATTGGCTTACTACATCCGTTCATATTTGTATGTGTTCGAATCGAAAGGCTATTTTAAATGGTTTTTAATATTATTGTAAAAGACAATTCCCTTTTTGTATAATTAATAATAGGACAAAAAGTGCAATACCTAAACCAAAGAGAAACGATGAATATTAAAGAGCCCTTTGTAATGTTTGATTTATGCTTAACTTTGAATTAGAAATAATTCAAATGGTATTACTCTTTTTAGGACTTAGCGCAGGATCAATTTTTATAGTATTAATCGCGATTTTATTGCTTTTTGGATCAAAAGAAATCCCAACAATAGCAAGGTCTCTTGGTAAAGGAATTCGTGATATTAAAAATGCGACAAGCGAAATTCAAAATGAAGTAGCAAAAGGAGCAAAGGGAAGTACGATCGATGACTTGAAAAAGATCAGAGAAGACCTTGATATCACCAAAAAGCTGTAGAATGGATTATTTGTGGCTGATTCTTGGTTTTATTACTTTAATTTTCGGAGGAGATTTTTTAGTGAAAGGTTCTGTGGGCTTAGCGTTAAAAGCACAAATTTCTACACTAGTAATCGGTATGACAGTCGTTTCTTTTGGAACGTCGGCGCCTGAGTTACTTGTTAGTATGGGGGCAGCTCTGGAAGGAGGGGCAGACAGCGATATGAGTATAGGGAATGTGATTGGGTCAAATATTGCGAACTTGGCGCTTGTTTTAGGTGTTACAGCTATAATATCACCCATAAAAGTACAGCGGGTTTCAGTTCGCCAAGACTGGCCAATTATGATGACCGCTACTGCTTTATTCGTGCTTTTTATGTTTTTCTTTGATGGGACAACACATCTTATAAATAGGTGGGAGGGAATAGTTCTTTTCA
Organism: uncultured Flavobacteriales bacterium; assembly: GCA_905182585.1. Taxonomy (GTDB): domain Bacteria; phylum Bacteroidota; class Bacteroidia; order Flavobacteriales_C. The sequence goes on along the minus strand of CAJJCC010000035.1, from coordinate 17,919 downwards.
TATTAATTATTGCTTTTACATATTTCATGATTTGGAAATCAAGAAAAGAAAAGAAGGCAGGTGTTAAGATTGAGATTAATGAAGAAATCCATGAAAATAAAGGTTCTCCTATTTGGAAAAGTATTGTTTTTCTAATAGGTGGTTGTGTTGCCTTGGTGATAGGATCTAATTGGCTTTTAGAGGCGGCTACAAATATTGCTTCGGCGGCAGGTGTGACCCCTTTTGTTATTAGTGTTACTGTTTTGGCTTTTGGTACAAGTGTACCTGAATTAGCTGCTAGTGCTATTGCCGCTTATCGCAAGCAAACTGATATTGCAATAGGTAATTTAATTGGATCAAATATTTTTAATATTCTCTGTGTTGTTGGATTAACTGGTACTGTAGCTAGTATGCCTGTCGCAAACTCTGCTTTAACATATGATTTATGGTGGATGCTAGCCATTACTGCTGCTCTTTTACCTTTGATGTTAATTGGAGGCAAAATTCATAGATGGAAAGGTGTCTTATTAATTTTCACTTATGTTTTATACATATACCTCTTAGTTGCGTAATTTTCTTCTTAGTAGTTGATTTCTTTAAAATAATACAATCAATTTCCATTTTATCTCATACAATGACTTTAGGTTAGGGTTTTGAGATACACACTTTGCATTAGTGGCTGTTTTTATTGGAGGATAATTAACGAAAAAGTTAAATGAAATTTCAAAGAAAACAAAGGGTAGAGGATTATTAAAGTAGAAAATTGTGATTATTTTTTTCTAAAAACCTCAATTAGAAGTTAATAATACAGATTGAAAAAAAGGGGTTCCGTTCGTATTTAAAGGAAGTCAACTTAAGAATTAAGTTGACTTGAAAATCGAAGATGGATTAAAAAAAGAGGAGCCTGTTTTTGAAACAATTCGGAAATTTATTCTTGAATCGAGAAAAACTGCTTTTGTGGATACCAAATATAATCTTGAATAGAGCAAAGAGTTTTTAGTCAAAACAGCCGAGGCATATTGTGATGAATTAATCCCGTCCTCTAATGAAATAAGACTGTATTACTCAAAAGTAAAAGCAAATAATTGATGACAAATTATAGCTTTCATCCAAATATCTGTAACTTCTTTTTCTAAAATAGAATGTATCTTTTTAAAGTGTAATGTATTATATAATTGTAAATTAAAATTGAGTGTTAGTTCGTATAATAAATTTGCTAAAAGGTTATTTGGGAATAATCTGTTAAGGTTAATTGAATAGTAGAATTTTACTGTGAAGGATAAAACTAGACTTCTAGTTATAACTTGAAAAATTATTATTACTTTTAATGCTTAATTTGGTTTAGTGCACTTGGTTAAAAAAAACTTTTAAGTATGAGATTGAACAGACTATTTACTGTATTAATGTTAGTAGCGTTGACTTTAGGGGGATTCGCACAACACAAAACAACACAAAAAGCTGATAAAGCCTTCGGAAAAGGCTTATGGAATGCGGCTATCGAAAACTATAAGCTAGCGCTTAAAAAGGAAAAGGATAACGAACTCAAGCTTAAAATCATGTATAATATGGCTCAGTCTTACGCTGGAGCTAGAGAATATAGAAACGCCATCACTTGGTTTAAGAAAGTAGAGCGAAAAGGTAAAGTGTTCATTTCTACGAATCCTATAGTTTTGTTGCAAATGGGTAATGCATACAAGTCTATGGATCAGTATGAAGATGCAATGAATAGTTTTAAAGCTTATTCTGATTTAAAGCCAGACGATGAAAGAGGTAAGAAAGGTGCTAAATCTTGTGAACTTGCAATTAAATGGACAAATAAGCCTACTCGCTATAAAGTAGAAAATGTTCGTCAATTAAACTCTAAATATGATGATGCAGTTCCTGTTTACACAAATAAGAGATATAAAGAGATTGTTTTTCAATCATATCGTTTAGGTGCTGAGGGAAAAGGAGAGAATGATGTAAACGGGCAGGCTTACCCCGACATATACGCAACAAAATTAAGTAAAGACGGAAAGTGGAGTAATCCTTTACCTGTTGAAGGTGATCCCAAAATTGGTGTTAATACTAAATACGCTGAAGGAGCACCAGCTATGAACGCTAAAATGAACGAGCTTTTCTTCACAAGGTGTAAGAATATCGAAGGTAAAGTAAAAGCTGAAAAAAGTTGTCAAATTCTTTCAGCTAAGAAAAGAGGTAAAGCATATGGTGAAGCAATTCAGTTGGCTATTGGTGGTGATTCATTAATAGTTGCTCATCCAGCTTTAACAAATAAAGATCAAACAATGTATTTTGTTTCAAATATGAAAGGCGGTCAAGGTGGAAAAGATATTTGGGTTGCTGACTTTGATAAGAAGAAGAAAACTTGGGTTAATGTTAGAAATTTAGGTCCAGGAGTTAATACTGCTGGTGATGAGCTTTATCCATTTGTACATGCTGATGGAACTTTATATTTCTCATCAAACGGTCATGTTGGAATTGGAGGGTTTGATATTTTTAAAGTAGAAAAATTAAAAGATGAGTGGGGTCCTGTAATTAATATGAAGGTTCCAATTAACTCTTCAGCGGATGATATATCTATCGTTTTTGAAGCAGTTGCCGAAAAAGGTTACTTAACTTCTAACAGAGGTGGAGGTAGAGGTAGAATGGATGTTTGGTCGTTCAATTTACCTAAACTAGTATTGTTTGTTACTGGTGTTGTAAAGGATAAATTTACAAGGGTGATTTTACCAAATTCTAAAGTTACAATGACTGGTTCTGACGGCTCTTCAGTTGAAGCAATTACTGACGAAACTGGTGGCTATAAGTTTAAATTAATGCCGAACACTACTTATCAAATTCAAGCTGATAATGAAATGACCAGCACTAATCAATACGGAACTGTTTCTAAGAAATACTTTGCATCTGAAAAAGCGTTAATTTCAACGATTGGTGTTGAAGAATCTAAAACATTTGTTCAAGATTTAGAGTTAGAGCCAATTCCACCAGGGGGAATTGAATTGCCAAATATTGTTTATGCTTTTAACAGCCACTTATTAATGGATGAGTCAAAGCTAAAATTAAATGTTTTAGTGGGGGTTATGGAGGCAAACCCAACTTTGGTTATTGAGTTAGGTTCTCATACGGATTACAGAGGGTCTGCTGCTTACAACAGAAACTTAGCACAAAAACGTGCGCAATCTGCTGTTGACTATCTAATATTTAAAGGTGTTGCTAAAGACAGAATGGAAGCAAAAGGTTACGGTGAAGATGCACCTAAGCCAATTGATTCTTCATATGTTGCGAAAAACTTCACTGGTAAAAATGCAAATCCAAGAAATTTCACAACTGTGACCAAGAAAAAGAAAACGGTTATAGCTAGTGTTCAAGAGCAAATTGCAGCTTTTGTAGTTGGAGTTACTTTAGATGAGAAATTCATAACTTCTCTTGCAACAGAAGGATTACAAGAGTGTGCACATCAAATGAACAGACGTACTGAATTTAGAGTGTTACGTACGGATTATAAGCCTGGTCAAACAGCTACTGCTGATGAAGCTACAGAAGAGAACAAATAGATAATATTCAATAATTTTTAAAGCATTCCGTTTATTCGGGATGCTTTTTTACGTTTTAGGATGGGAACAGATTCAAGATACGATCAAAGAGGGGTTTCAGCTTCGAAAGAAGATGTACACAATGCAATTAAGAATATTGATAAAGGTTTATATCCAAAGGCCTTTTGTAAAATTGTCCCTGATATTTTAACAGGCAACGAAGATTACTGTACAATTATGCACGCTGATGGAGCGGGGACCAAAAGTTCTTTAGCCTACATGTACTGGAAAGAAACAGGCGATATGTCTGTTTGGAAAGGTATTGCTCAGGATGCAATAATAATGAATACAGACGATTTACTTTGTATTGGAGCCATTGATAATATTTTGTTATCAAGTACAATTGGACGAAATAAAAACCTAATACCAGGGGAAGTTATCGCTGCCTTGATTAACGGCACAGAAGAAGTACTTCAGAATTTAAGAGATAATGGAATGGGGATTCATTCTACAGGTGGAGAAACTGCCGATGTGGGTGATTTAGTCCGAACATTAATTGTTGATTCGACTGTTACTGCAAGAATGAAGAGGTCCGACGTTATATCCAATCATAAGATTAAGGGGGGTGATGTAATTGTTGGTATGGCAAGTCATGGACAGGCAACTTATGAATCCGAATATAACGGAGGTATGGGAAGTAATGGTTTGACTTCTGCACGTCATGATGTTTTTGGGAAGTATCTTGCTGAGAAGTTTCCTGAAAGTTTTGACCCTGGAGTTCCAGATGATTTAGTTTATTCAGGTACTAAAAAATTAACAGAAGAGGTTATTGGAACTGGAGTAACTGCAGGGAAATTAGTTTTGTCACCAACAAGAACTTATGCTCCAATAATTAAAAAAGTATTAGATAGTTACCGAGGTGTTATTAGTGGAATGGTGCATTGTAGTGGGGGAGCACAAACTAAGGTTATGCATTTTGTTGAAGGAGTTCATGTAATCAAAGATAATTTCTTTGAAATACCGCCTTTGTTTGACATGATTCAAAAGGAATCAGGAACTGATTGGAAGGAAATGTATAAAGTATTTAATATGGGGCACCGAATGGAAGTTTACCTTCCTGAAGAATATGCTCAAGATATTATTGATATTTCTAAATCATTCGGAGTGGACGCTCAAGTAATAGGTAGAGTAGAAACTTCAGATGTGAATAAATTAACATTGAAATCAGAATACGGTACTTTTGAATATTAAGATATGATAGAAAAGTTAGCACAGATATATATAAGATTTGAGGATGTTGGAGAAAAGCTAACGCTTCCAGATGTAGTATCTGATCAGGAGAAATACCGTGATTTAAGTAAACAGTATAAAGAATTAGAACCTATCGTTATGGCTTATAAAGAGTATAAGTTAATCCTCGAAAATATAGAGTCATCTAAAGAAATCCTAGCACTTGAGGAAGATGCTGAGATGAAGGAAATGGCGAAAATGGAAATAGGTGAGTTAAACAAACGCAAGGCTGAAATGGATGAAGAGATAAAAGTTCTTCTGATTCCTAAAGATGCTGAGGATGATAAAAACGTTATTATAGAATTACGTGCTGGTACAGGTGGGGATGAAGCTTGTATTTTTGTAGAAGATATTTTTAGAATGTATTCTATGTATTTCAAAACGATGGGTTGGAAATACAAAGCGCTTAATTCAACAGAAGGTACTGTAAAAGGTTACAAAGAAATAGCTCTTGAAGTTCAAGGAATTGGAGTTTATGGAGTGATGAAGTTTGAATCAGGTGTTCATCGTGTGCAAAGAGTACCAGAGACAGAGTCACAAGGTAGAGTTCATACTTCGGCAATCACAATTGCTGTAATGCCAGAAGCAGAAGAGATTGATTTCGAGCTGAACCTGAAAGATGTGAAAAAAGATACTTATCGTGCATCTGGAGCTGGTGGACAGCATGTTAATAAAACTGAATCAGCAGTTCGATTAACGCATTTACCAACGAATACAGTTGTTGAATGTCAAGATGGTCGTTCGCAGCATAAGAATTATGATATGGCGTTAAACGTATTACGATCTCGGTTGTACCAAGCCTTATTAGATGAGAAGAATGCTGCGGTTTCGGCAACAAGAAAATCGTTGATCGGTTCAGGTGATAGATCGGCGAAAATTAGAACGTATAATTATCCTCAAGGTAGGGTGACTGATCATAGGATTACTAAAACCATTTATAATTTATCTAATTATATGAATGGAGATGTTCAGGATATGTTTGATGCTATGAAAATGGCAGAAACAGCTGAGAAAATGAAAGAAGGAGAATCTTTTTAAGCGATAAGAATGACAAGAGAAGAACTGTTTAATGAAATAAAAAGAAAGAAATCATTTTTATGTGTAGGCTTGGATTCTGATCCTAAAAAAATACCTTCATTTTTAAAGAAGTTCGATGATCCTGTTTTCGAATTTAATAAAAGAATTATTGATGCAACAAAGCGTTTTTGTGTTGCTTATAAACCGAATATAGCTTTTTACGAAGCACAGGGTACTAAAGGTTGGGAGTCGCTACAAAAGACTCTTGATTATATTCCAAAAAATATTTTCACGATATCTGACGCCAAAAGAGGTGATATTGGAAACACTTCTAACTTATATGCGCGTGCATTTTTTGAATCGATGAATTTTGATTCAGTTACTGTAGCACCTTACATGGGGAATGATTCGGTTACTCCATTTTTGCAATATGATGAGAAATGGGTTATACTGTTGGCTTTAACCTCCAATATTGGAGGTTTAGATTTTCAAACAGAAAAACTAGAAAACGGTGATTACTTATTTGAGAGAGTACTGAAGAAATCTCTTGAATGGGGTAATGAAGATAACTTAATGTATGTAGTAGGTGCTACTAGGGCAGATTTATTGACCAGAATCCGTAAAATTGTACCCAATTCATTTTTGTTAATACCAGGGGTTGGGGCTCAAGGTGGTAGTTTAGAAGATGTAGCTGAATTTGGAATGAACGATACGTGTGGATTGTTAGTGAACTCTAGTCGTGGAATCATTTTTGCTTCATCAGGAGAAGATTTTGCAGATCAAGCAAAAGTTGAGTCGGAGAAGATTCAACAAAAAATGGAAGCGTTATTAAGATCAAAAAATCTTATCTGATTTAATTTAGTCTTTTTAAAACAAATACATTTAATGGAAATCATTAAATGTGAGAGAAGAGATATTACACCTAGTTTGGAAATTTGGACTGTTAAACCATTTTGATTGTTATTCAACAAATGGAGAAAAAGTACAGGTGATTTCTGTAGGAACGCATAATGACCAAGACGCCGGTCCTGATTTTTCAACCGCTAAAATTAGAGTAGGTGAAACTTTGTGGGTAGGTCATGTAGAAATTCACACTAAAACATCCGATTGGTATTCTCATTTGCATCATTTTGATAAAGCATATCAAAATGTAGTACTTCACGTTGTTTATGAAGATGACTGTGGAGATATCGAAGGGACGAAACAGTTTCCAATATTAGAATTGAAGAAATGTGTCGATCCACAAGTTTGGGAAAGAATTTTAAAAATAGAAAAGTCAAAAAAGATAATTCCTTGTTCAGGATGGCTATCAACCGTTAACGCATTAGATTGGATTTCATGGCAAGATCGCTTACTAGTTGAGCGTTTTGAAAGAAAAGCCAAAGAGGTTGAAGTTTTGTTACAACTAAACAATAAAAATTGGGAGGCTGTAAGTTTTCAATTATTAGCAAAATCCCTTGGAGGAACTGTTAATCAAGAGCCTTTTTTGATTCTCACAAGACTCTTGCCGTTAGAGGTGTTGAAAAAACATAGGAATGATATTTTAGTTATAGAAAGTATTATGTTTGGAGTAGCTGGTATGCTAAACGATCATTTTTCAGATTTGTATCCTAAATCATTAAAATCAGAGTATCTCTTTTACAAACAAAAATTTAGATTAGAAGAAATGGAGCGTTTTTGGTGGAAATGGTTACGGTTACGTCCTACTTCATTTCCTACAATACAGATAGCAATGTTAGCTTCGCTTATTTGTAATGTTTCCCGATTAGAGAATGTTTTTGAAATTAGAAGTTTTAAAGCATTTAAAAAGATGATGCAAGCGAATACATGTTTAACTTCTTATTGGGAGAATCATTACACATTTGATGTCGTTTCAAAAGAGAAACCGAAAAACTGGGGTGATGATTTATTAAGAAGAATTTTCATTAATGCGATTATTCCATATCAAATTGCAAGAGCTAAGGTAATGGGGACTTTTTCAGCCGAGATAATACTGGATACTTTAATTGAATTGAAGCCGGAAAATAATAAAATAACTAGGATGTGGAAGGTTTTAGGTTTAAAGGTTAATTCAGCATATGAAAGTCAGGCATTAATACAATTAAATAAAGAATATTGTTCTCAAAAAAAATGTTTAAATTGCAACATTGGACTAAAGGTTCTAAAGCAGTCTAAAAATGATAAAATTGATACGTAAAATATTGGAAAAGCAATTCTTTGGTGTGTGCCAATGGCTAGGAGATAAGTTGGGGATGAAGTCCTCGCGTATCCGATTGTATTTTATTTACTTGTCATTTGTAACGGTAGCGTCACCTATTATCGCATATTTAATTATGGCTTTTGCTTTAGAGCATAAAGATATGATTAAAGAAGGATTTCGAAAAAAACGAGTTTGGGATCTTTAATTTAGAGTTGTGCGAAATCTTAGTAGGTTTAAAAACATAATATTTTCCTTTTTATTTCTTGTTCTAATTTTAATAATTGGAGTAATAGGTTTTAAATCCCTTGAGCCAAGGTATACTTTGTTGGAAGCAGTTTATATGACTGTTATTACGATTACAACTATTGGGTTTAGGGAGATTTATGAACCAACCCCAGGTACAATGATCTTTATTTCCTTATTGATTGTGACAAGCTTTGGTACTTTTGCTTATGCAGTATCTGCTATTTCAGCTTACATAATTGATGGGGAGTTTCGTGAATATTTTAAAGAATACAAGGTGAAGTCAGAAGTAAGTAAACTAAAAAATCACGTAATCATTTGTGGTTATGGTAGAAATGGATCTCAAGCAGTTACTGTTTTGAAAAAGCACAAACAACCTTTTTTGGTTGTTGAGAACAATCCTATTGCGATTGAGGAGATAAAAAAACATAATCCCGAATTGCTTTTGGTGGTTGGAGACGCAACTCATGACGAGGTTTTAGAAGAGGCGGGTATACAAACTGCACAGGCTTTAATCACAACTTTGCCAAGCGACTCTAATAACCTGTTTGTAGTTTTGTCAGCACGTTCAGTAAATAGTAGTATTAAAATTATTAGTAGAGCATCCGAAGATAATTCAGATAAAAAGTTAAGAATCGCAGGTGCAAATAATGTAATCATGCCAGATAAAATTGGAGGAGCCCATATGGCATCACTGGTAATGAAGCCCGACATTATAGAGTTTATGGATTATATTTCAGCTCAAAGTAATATTGATATTAATTTAGAAGAGCTATCTTTTGATGTGTTACCGGAAAGGTTTAGAGGTAAAAGTATTACTGAAATAGGCATTAGACAATTGACCGGAGCTAATATTATAGGCCTGAAGAGAGATGATGGAGCTTTTGAAATCAACCCTAATCCTGAAACATTAATTACATCTAAAATAAAAGTTTTCGTGTTGGGAACACCGGGTCAAATTAAAAAATTGAACGAATTATTTCAAGTTTAAGTTATGAAAAGAGTTTTAATCACTGGTTCAAATGGTTTATTAGGACAAAAATTAATTTATCAATTAATTGGATATCCTGATTTTGAAGTTTTCGCAACTTCTAGGGGAGAGAATAGAACGCTATTAAAAAAGAGGTATGAATATATTCCGTTAGACATCACTGATGCGAACGAAATTGAAGAAACCTTCGCTGAAGTTAACCCTGACATTGTGATTAACTCTGCTGCAATGACTAATGTTGACGCTTGCGAAGATGATAAGGATGGTTGTTGGGATTTGAATGTTAATGCAGTTCAATTGCTAGCTGATGCTTGTGAGAAATATAATGCTCATTTAATCCATGTTTCAACAGATTTTATATTTGACGGAGAAGAAGGACCTTACGATGAAGAGGCTCTTCCTAAACCTTTAAGCTATTACGGTGAGTCAAAAGTTGCAGCAGAAGAGGTTGTTAAAAGTTCTAAATGTTCATGGGCCATAGCGCGAACTGTACTTGTATACGGAGTTGTGGATAATATGAGTAGATCAAATATTGTTTTGTGGGCAAAAAGTGCTTTGGAAAAAGGGGGAGAATTGACTGTAGTTGATGATCAGTTTAGATCACCAACATTAGCCGAGGATTTAGCTCATGGCTGTATTCTAATAGCTCAAAAAGGTGCAACTGGAATTTTTAATATTTCTGGAGACGAGTATATGTGTGTATTAGACTTAGTGAAAAGAGTCGCACGATTCTATGGAATTGATGAAAATCTAGTTAAGCCTATTTCAACTTCAACTTTAAACCAAAAAGCAAAACGACCTCCTAAAACCGGGTTCATCTTGGATAAGGCAAAAAGAGAGCTAGGTTACAAACCTTCAACTTTTGAAGAAGGATTAAATATTGTTGATCTTCAATTGTTTGCTAGTGGTCCAGAAAAAAAATAATATGAGATTCGAAAAGTTATTATTCATTACATTCGGCCTTCTTTTAAGTTTCTCTTCGTTGAAAGCGGAGAGAATTTCGAATGATAATGGTTCAATTGTAGTTGAATTTTTATTTGACAATCCTACTGATTCAATTAATAATGTTGAAGCAAGCGTATATGTTTTAAAAGGTGGTGGGGTTTCTTGTAAGTGGTCAAAAAGCTCGGTTGCTCTTTCTGATACCTTTGCACAAGGTTTTACAGAGGGTATTCCTTTTAATGTAATTGTTTACAATAGCACAGGTGACTCCTTGTTTATAGAACGAGAAGTTGAGGCGGAATCAGCAAGTGAACTATTAAATAGTTTAATGACGCCTTTAACGGATTTGTTATGGGGTGTTTTATCTTGGGATCCATTTTCTGCAATAGGGCTCTATGATCCTGTTGTAAGAAATGATGAAGGGATGGCTTTGTTAAAACCAAATGGAGATTTCGTTACAAGAGGAGTTCCTTTTATAGTGGTTTGGTTATTTATTGGGGCAATATTTTTTACTTTATATTTCAAATTCATAAATTTCACAGGAATAAGAGAGACTTTTCGATTACTAAGAGGAAAGTATGGAGATGACATGGAAAAGGGTGCAGAGGGTGAAATGAGTCATTTTCAAGCTCTAGCAACTTCACTGTCGGCAACTATTGGATTGGGCAATATCGCAGGGGTTGCAGTGGCAATTTCTACAGGAGGCCCAGGAGCTACTTTTTGGATGATATTGGCTGGCTTATTTGGAATGACAAGTAAGTTTACTGAGTGTATATTAGGCGTTAAGTATAGAGTTGTAAAAGATGGTGTTGTTTCTGGTGGTCCAATGTATTATATGTCCAGAGGTATTAGTGGTTATTTAGGTAAAGGCTTGGCTTTTATTTTTGCGTTACTTTGTGTTGGAGGTTCTTTTGGTGGTGGTAATATGTTTCAGTCAAATCAAGCATTTGATCAGGCTAAAAATATGATTCCTGAATTATCGGGCAATGGATTTTATTTTGGTCTTGTAATGGCAGCTCTGGTTGGATTTGTTATTGTCGGAGGAATAAAAAGTATAGCAAAAGTTACTGACAAAATTGTACCTCTAATGGCGATTGGTTACGTTTTGGCAGCATTAGTTATAATCGGAATTAATATAGAACATGCCCCTGCAGCTATTTCACAAATCTTGGAAGGTGCATTTAATGGAGACGCTTTAAAAGGAGGTGTTTTAGGTGTTATGGTTGTTGGTATTCAAAGAGCTTCATTTTCAAATGAGGCTGGTGTTGGTTCTGCTGCGATTGCCCATTCTGCAGTGAAAACTAATTATGCAGCTTCTGAAGGTTTTGTAGCTATGGTAGGCCCGTTTGTGGATACTGTAATTGTTTGTTTAATGACTTCTTTGGTTTTAATATTCACTGGATACTCCGACGGAGAGTCTGGAGCTACGGGAGCAAAGCTTACTTCTATGGCGTTTGAGTCTGTATTCTCATGGTATGGATGGGTGTTGTTAGTCGCTATTTTATTATTCTCTTTTTCAACAATGATCTCATGGAGTTATTATGGTTTAAAGGCTTGGCAATATGTTTTTGGGGATTCGAAGTTTTCTTCTACCCTGTACAAATTATTGTTTTTATTATTTGTTGTGGTTGGAGCGTCTTCGAGCTTAGGTACTGTAATGGATTTCTCCGATTTAATGATACTTGCGATGGCTGTTCCTAATATTTTGGCATTGTATATCCTATTGCCAAAAGTTAAAGAGGAGTTGAAGAAGTACTGGGCTAAAGTGTCCGCTCTAAAATAGGGAAATGAAATACTTTCAACTTACAAAAAATGAACAGTATGGAATATTGGGGTTCTTAATTATTTTAGGCTGCCTATTAGGTGTGAAATATTATTCTCTACAGTTAAGATATTCAGTTCAAAAAGCGGGCATAGTTACAGATGTTAAAGAAGACTTAAAAACGTTTCAGAAAGAAGATGTAAAGTATTTTCCACCAAGAGTTGAAAAAAAGAGATCACCTTTTTTTACCGTTGAGTCATTAAAAGTTAATCGTAAATTCGATCCTAATAAATTTGAGGTTATGGATTGGCTGACCTTGGGTTTGCCTTCTTTAATTGCTGAAAGAACGTTTAAATATATAAAGCTAAATGGAGGTGTTGATTCTGCTTCTTTACTTTTAAACGTTTATGGCTTTAAAGAAACTTGGTATACTCAAATCAAGGATTCTGTTTTTATCCCTTCACTATGTATCTCAATTAATTCTGCGTCTTTTGTTGATTTTGAAAGTATTAAAGGGATCGGTCAGGTCTTATCTAAAAGAGTAATAAATTACAGAGATTATTTAGGAGGTTTTGTATCGATAGATCAGTTAAAAGAGGTTTACGGAATTGATTCAAATACAATAATTGATAATATAAAAAGCTTTAAAGTTGATTTGGAAAATGTTGATAAAATAAACATCAATACTAGCTCTTTTAATTCTATGGTAGCTAAACCATATATCTCAAAAAAAGCGGCTAAAAATCTACTAATAAGGAGGGCAAATCAGAAGTTAGACTTTAACTCAATTATTGATGTGTTTGGCCAACTTTATTGGCTTAAGCATAAACATTATTTTAAATGGTAGGATTAGAAGAAAGGCTTAAGTCAGCTATTCGAGATGTTGTGGATTTCCCAAAAAAAGGAATTATTTTTAAGGATATTACAACTTTATTAGCTGACCCAGCATTAAACAGAGAGGTTTTAGAGGCTTTTGTAAAGCAAGCAAAAGAATTAAAATCAGATTTAATTGCAGGAATCGATAGTAGAGGTTTTTTATATGGAAATGGAATTGCTATGAATTGTAACGTGCCATTCAGTCCCATAAGAAAAAAAGGGAAATTACCATATAAGTGTATTCAAGAGTCGTATGATTTAGAGTACGGATCAGCGACACTTGAGATGCATGCAGATGCTGTTTTAAAAGATCAAAGAGTAATAATTCATGATGATCTACTTGCTACAGGGGGGACAGCTTTAGCAGCTGCTAAGCTTGTTGAGAGATTAGGAGGTGTTGTTGTCGGTTTTTCGTTTATTATCCATCTATCATTCCTAAATGGTCATGAAGAATTATTAAAAAAATCAGAAAACCTATTTGCTATTGCTACGTACTAAAGAGCATTAATCTAAATTTTTGTTACATGAGATTCGGAACTACAGAAAATCAGCAAATGATTGCTGAAATGTTAAAGTCATTTGGTGAACAAAATATTCGTCCCTATATAATGGAGTGGGATGAAAAACAAATTTTCCCAGTTGAACTTTTTAAAAAATTAGGAGAACTAGGTTGTATGGGAGTCTTAGTTCCTGAAAAGTATGGAGGAGCTGGCTTTGGATACAGTGAATATGTCACTACTATTGTTGAGATCTCGAAAATTTGCGGTTCTATTGGCTTGTCTGTAGCTGCTCATAATTCTTTGTGTACAAATCATATTTTAATGTTCGGTTCCGACGAACAAAAAGACAGGTATTTACCAAAACTTGCCTCTGGAGAGCATATTGGGGCTTGGGCATTAACCGAGGCGAATACAGGAAGTGATGCTGGAAATATGCAAACAACAGCTGTTAAAGACGGAGATGATTGGATTATTAATGGAAGTAAAACTTTTATTACTCACGGATTATCTGGTGATGTTGCGGTTATCATGACTAGAACTGGAGACTCTAGAACAAAAAATAATTCAACTGCTTTTATTGTGGATAGAAATACTGCTGGTTTTTTAGCAGGGAAAAAGGAGAACAAATTAGGAATGCGAGCATCGGAAACTGCTGAAATGGTATTTCAGGACATGAGAATTTCCGATACACAACGATTAGGGGAGGTTGGTGATGGTTTTAAACAAGCATTGTCTATTCTAGATGGAGGAAGAATATCAATTGCTGCTTTGTCGTTAGGTATTGCGAGAGGTGCTTTTGAAGCTGCTTTAAAGTACTCTAAAGAGCGCGAACAGTTTGGCAAGCCAATATCTTCGTTCCAAGGTATATCTTTTAAATTGGCTGATATGGCAACAGAGATTGAAGCGGCTGAATTATTAATAATGAATGCTGTTTTCAGGAAGTCAAATGGATTAAAACTTTCAAAAGAAAGCGCTATGGCGAAATTATTTGCTTCTGAAGTAGCTGTGAAAGCTTCAAATGAAGCAGTTCAGATTTTTGGGGGGTATGGATATATAAAAGAGTTCCCAGCTGAGAAGTTTTTTAGAGACGCAAAGCTATGTACTATAGGCGAAGGTACTTCTGAAATACAAAAATTAGTTATTTCAAGAGAATTATTAAAATAAAATTGTTTGTAAGGTAATCTTGTGTTATCTTTGTATTCCGTTTTTAAAAAAGATTATAGATGTTAGTTATACAAGTAAAAGAAGGCGATAATATAGAAAGAGCTTTAAAAAAGTACAAAAGAAAGTTTGAAAGAACTAAAACTTTACGTGAACTAAGAGCTCGTAAGACTTATACTAAGCCATGTGTTGGTAATAGAGATGCTCGAAGAAAAGCGATCTATGTTGAAACTCTAAAAAGATTAGCGGACGGGGAATAAATCCTGACTTCTATATTGAAAATTATATAATAGGAAGAAACCTTCATTTTTAATATTGATAGTTTCTTCCTATTTTTATTTTATGGACATTGATGGGTTTATAGAATACATATCAAAACAAAAACGATATTCCCATCATACTGTATTAGGCTACAAGACTGATTTATTAGATTTTTCAGATTATTGTCATAAGTATTTTAAGATATCTATACAGCAAGTTTCCCACCGTGAAGTTCGTTCATGGTTTTCCCAGTTAATGGATGACGGATTTAAACCTCGAACTATCCATCGTAAATCATCTTCTTTAAAATCTTTTTTTAAATATTTAATCATTCAAGGTGCTGTTCTGCAAAGTCCTATGGATTTGGTCCCGCTACCTAAGTTAGGTAGGCAGCTACCTAAGTTCGTTGAAGAAAAAAGTTTGGATATTTTATTAAATGAGATTGAATTTCCACAATCTTTTGAGGGCAAAAGAGACAAGCTGATAATTGATCTCTTTTATCAAACAGGAATCAGGAAAGCTGAGCTTATAAGTTTAACCATTGATGATGTTAATTTTCATTTAAACCAAATAAAAGTTTTAGGTAAACGAAATAAAGAAAGAATAATTCCCATCTCATGTTCTTTAATTGAAACCATTAAAGAATATTTGACGTACAGAAAACCTAGTCTTGAAAGTAATTTGTTAATTACAAGTAAAGGCAAGGCTTTATATCCAAAGTTGGTTTATAATATTGTAAATGAGAATTTGTCAAAAGTGACAACGCTTTCTAAGAAAAGTCCTCATGTACTAAGGCACAGTTTTGCTACTCATATGTTAAATAATGGAGCAGAGCTTAATTCAATTAAAGAATTATTAGGACATGTTAATTTGGCGGCAACTCAGGTTTACACACACAACTCTTTGGAAAAAATTAAATCAATTTATAAACAAGCCCATCCTAGGGCATAAAAGGAAAGACTATGAAAGTTAAAGTAAGCTCATTACATTTTACAGCTGATCAAAAATTAATTGATTTCACAAATGAAAAAGTAGGTAAGTTAGAAACCTTTTATGATAAGATTATTGACGGAAGCGTTGTTTTTAAGGTAGACAAAGGTTCTGATAGAGAAAATAAGTTGGCAGAGATTAAATTAAATATACCAGGAAAAGAGTTGTTTGCGAAAAAGACGTCAGAATCTTTTGAGAAGTCTGTAGACCAAGCTGTTGAAGCGTTAAGAAGACAACTAAAGAAGTATAAGGAGAAATTAGTTGAAGCTTAAGCCAAAAAAAAAATTAAAAAAGTATTGTTCGTAAAGAATTAAATTAATACATTTGCAGACCCTTAATTAAAGGGTCTTTTTTTTGACCTATTAATTATTGGAAACGCCGATGTAGCTCAGCTGGCTAGAGCAGCTGATTTGTAATCAGCAGGTCGTGGGTTCGAGTCCCTCCATCGGCTCTTTGTTCTTTATATAGAATTGATAATTATTATCGGTTTGGGGGAATACTCAAGCGGTCAACGAGGTCAGACTGTAAATCTGATGGCTAAGCCTTCGTAGGTTCGAATCCTGCCTCCCCCACAAACTTTTACCGATATCAAGTGTTTTGCATTTGAGTTTAGAATTTAAGCGGGAGTAGCTCAGTTGATTAGAGCGTCAGCCTTCCAAGCTGAGGGTCGTGGGTTTGAGTCCCATCTCCCGCTCTTTTATTCTAGCATCGGTCTTGCCGATGTAGCTCAGGGGTAGAGCGTTTCCTTGGTAAGGAAGAGGTCAGGGGTTCAATTCCCCTCATTGGCTCAAAGAGAAAAATAGAGTACTATTAAATTTTTATTATAAACGTTAAATTAAATTAGTCATGGCTAAGGAAACTTTTGAAAGAACGAAACCACATGTCAACATCGGAACCATTGGTCACGTTGATCATGGTAAAACTACATTGACGGCTGCAATTACTAAAGTATTATCTGAGGTAACTGGAGCAGAAGTAAGAGATTTTGATACAATTGATAATGCACCTGAAGAAAAAGAAAGGGGTATTACTATTAATACATCACACGTTGAGTACGAGACAGTAAAACGTCACTATGCGCATGTTGATTGTCCAGGTCACGCCGATTATGTAAAGAACATGGTTACAGGTGCTGCTCAAATGGATGGAGCTATTTTAGTTGTTGCTGCTACTGATGGCCCTATGCCACAGACTAGAGAGCACATCTTATTAGGTCGTCAAGTTGGAGTTCCAGAAATCGTTGTTTTCTTAAACAAGGTGGATATGGTTGATGATGAAGAATTACTTGAATTAGTTGAAATGGAGGTAAGAGAATTACTTTCTTTCTATGACTATGACGGTGACGAAGCTGCTGTTGTTAGTGGATCTGCTTTAGGTGGATTAAATGGTGATGCTAAGTGGGTTGATACTATCAAAGAATTGATGGATGCTGTTGATGAGAAGATTCCTCAGCCAGTTAGAGATAACGAAAAAGCTTTTTTAATGCCAGTTGAGGATGTATTCTCTATCACTGGTCGTGGAACTGTTGCTACAGGATCAATCGAGACTGGAGTTGTTAAAGTAGGTGAAGAAGTTGAAATCGTTGGTATGCAAACTGAGAAATTAGTTTCTACTTGTACTGGGGTTGAGATGTTTAGAAAATTACTTGATAGAGGTGAAGCTGGAGATAATGTTGGTCTTTTATTAAGAGGAGTTGATAAAGAGCAAATCAAAAGGGGAATGGTAATCTGTAAACCAGGTTCTATACAACCTCACACCAAATTTAAAGCTGAGGTTTACGTATTAAAGAAAGAAGAAGGTGGTCGTCACACTCCTTTCCAAAATAAGTACCGTCCACAGTTTTACATTAGAACTTTAGATGTAACAGGAGAAATATTTTTACCAGAAGGAACTGAAATGGTTATGCCTGGTGACAATGTTACTATCGATGTTCATTTAATCGTTCCTGTAGCAGTAAACAAAGGTTTACGTTTTGCAATCAGAGAAGGTGGTAGAACAGTAGGAGCCGGTCAAGTTATTGAGATCGTAGAATAAGAAAATATAGATTTAACTCAAATTTAAGGTGCCTAGATAACTAGGCACCTTTCTTTACAATAAGGGTTTTTATCTACGGGAGTAGCTCAGTTGGTAGAGCACTGGTCTCCAAAACCAGCGGTCGGGAGTTCGAGTCTCTC
>CAJJCC010000034.1 GCA_905182585.1 uncultured Flavobacteriales bacterium | reverse complement strand
TGATAATCAGACATTACTTCATTCCCACTCTTTCTTAATCCAATTTGAGCTTCAATAGTACTTCTATCTCTATTTAAGGCTTGAATATAATATTGAACGGCTTCAGCATGAATGCCCGCTTCAGCAAGTTTATCACCTTTTTTTGTTAACGATTTAGATACATTACATGCCGTTAAAAAAACCATTAGAGACAATATAACTAGTGTTTTCCCGTATATTTTTTTGTTACTCATTTTAATTGTCTTAATTGTTCTAGTAATCGCCTTAAAACAAAAACCATTCCAAGGGTGTTCAATCTTAATAAATTATATTTCAAATATAAGCAACTATTACTCAGAGAAGCAACGGAAATTCCTTTAACTAACAAAAAATTCTATTGCTTTTAGCTTTCTTAGTTGGTATATTAGCAAGGGATTTTATGAAGTACTATTTTATTTTTATTTTTGGATTATTAATTCTTGGTTGTTCAGATACAGCAAGTGTTTACAAAAAGGGACAATCTAAAACAACTTCAACTTCTATTGATTCGGTAATTACCCCAAAATTAGCTATTCCCAAACCCGAAATACAGACGATTAATAATTACTTTAGAAAATTTGTAAAAAGAAGAAGATTTAACGGACATATCGCTATTGCAAAAAATGGAGAAATCGTTTTTGACACTACAGCAGGATATTCCAACATTAGAAAAAGAATCCCCCTTAAAAAGAATGCTGCAATTCAATTAGCAAGTGTAACTAAACCAATCACTGCTACAGTAATTTTACAATTAATTGAAGAAGGAAAACTTACTTTAAACGATACAATAACTAAATTTCTTGAACTACCTAAGCAATACAAAAAACTTACCATTAGACACCTGCTTGCTCATAGATCAGGCTTGTCACAATACTATTATTATTGTGATCATAAAATGGATAATAAGGAGCATTTAATTTATAACGACACCGTTATTTGCGTAATTAATTTCCATAATCCAGAACACAACTTTCGTCCGGACCGAAAACATTATTATTCAAACACAAATTACATGCTCTTAGCATCAATAATTGAAGCTGTAGAAGAAAAACGCTATTCAGAGGTTTTAAAGACAAGAATATTTGACAAATGTGGAATGACTGATAGTTTTGTTTTTGATTTAAAAAAGGCCTCAATCCCTGACAACTTAACTTTAGGACATACACAATGGAATCGTGTATTTGAATTTGATTATCTCGATGGAATTGTTGGTGACAAGGGTGCATTCTCTACTGCTAAAGATTTAATAAAATTTGATGTATTACTAAACAACGACATAATTATTTCGGATTCGATAAAACAAATTGCCTTTACTCCTCAAAATAAGATTCGAGATAACAAGTCCTATGGATATGGATGGCGTTTAAAAATGGATCCCAATTTTGGTAAATTAGTGTACCATACCGGATGGTGGCATGGAAATCGCCATATTTACCTTAAGATACCTAAACTAGGTTACACTCTAGTAATTGTAAGTAATGCACTAAGAGGCTCTGTTTACAACATTAATGAATTATTAAAAGCATTCACCTTTCCTACGATAGAATCTTCATCATCGAAAAAGGATTCAAAAGTAATCTAATGGTTTATTACTTTATTGCAGCCTTAGTTATTACCCTCTTATTAAAAAGAGTTATGGCTGCTAGAAGAACCACATTTAAAACCTTTAGCCCCAATTGGACCGCTATTTTAAAAAAAGAAGTTAGGTTTTATCAAAAACTAACTTTAGCAGAACAAAAAGGTTTTGAGGTAAGAATGCTACATTTCTTAAATACTACACGAATTATTGGTTTTGAGAATATGCCTATTAATGATAAGGATAGAGTTCTAATTGCAGCGAGTGCAATCATTCCTGTTTTTCGTTTCGAAAATTGGGAATATGATTTCATTAGTGAAATTATTTTGCACCCTAAGCCAATTGAAGGTGGCGGACAATTTAAAGGTTCGTATATAAATGGTTTAGTTGGTTCTGGCCCGATGGAAGGAAGAATGATGTTGGCTAAAGATGCTTTATATAATGGCTTCACGAATTCTACTGATCGAAGAAATGTTGGGATTCATGAATTTGCACACATTATAGATAAACAAGATGGTAAAATTGACGGTATACCACAGGTATTAATTGACAATACCGAAATTGGGCCTTGGATGAATATGATCAAAACTAAATCGGAAGAAATCAAGAATAAGAAAGCTAAAATAAGGGACTATGCATTAACCAACTCTGCTGAATTTTTTGCAGTTACTACAGAGTATTTCTTCGAACATCCTGAAATGATGATTAAGAAACATCCTGAGCTTTACCAGGTAATGAACGACATGTTTACTCCAAAAAAATAAATAAGAATTCCATAAATTATCTTTATGACCAAAGCCAAAACCCTTTATTTTAAAGGGTTAATAAAACAAACTTTATCCTTAAAAGTTTAAATATTTAGCACAACGTATTAAATTAATAGATCAGTGCACGAATTTAGAGGACCAATTAATAGAATTCATTATTTAAATTTCGATTGAGAACTAAAGCTACAGGAAAAATTTAAAATCGTTTATCGCTTTAACTATAGCTGTAAGGGAAATGTGAGGCACAAAAAAAGGTCAATCGATATGATTGACCTTTTTTTTATTTTTATTTGAAGTTACCCTCCAAAATCATCAAATGCTACGTTTTCTTCTGGAATTCCCCAGTCGTCACACATTTTAATAACTGCTTGATTCATCATTGGAGGACCACAGAAGTAAAATTCAATATCTTCCGGCGCATCGTGCTTCTTTAATTGGTGCTCAATAACAGCATTATGCACAAATCCTAAGTAGCCATCTCCGTCATCTTCTGGAGATTTTTTTTCATTCCAGTTATCAGACTCTTCTGGTTCTGATAATACAATATTAAAAGTAAAATTTGGAAATTCACGTTCTATCTTACGGAAATCTTCTTCGTAGAATAATTCTTTCTTAGATCTACCTCCGTACCAGTAAGTAACTTTTCTTCCTGTTTCTAGCGTATGAAATAAATGGAATAAATGAGATCTCATTGGTGCCATTCCAGCTCCACCTCCAACATAAATCATTTCTGAACCAGTATCTTTAATAAAGAATTCTCCATAAGGACCTGAAATAGTGACAATATCTCCTACTTTACGAGAAAACACGAAGGAAGAACAAATACCGGGATTAACATCCATCCAGCCATTTTTAGCTCTATCCCATGGTGGGGTTGCAATACGAATTGTAAGCATTACAATATTTCCTTCAGCAGGATGATTAGCCATAGAGTATGCTCTAAAGCAAGGCTCACTGTTAACCATTTTCAACGACCAAAGTCCAAATTTATCCCAGTCAGCCTTAAACTTATCTGGTCCTAAAGGATCATTTCCGTCTGGTTCAATATTAATGTCATTTTTAAAATCAACAGTTAAAGCAGGTACATCAACTTGAATATATCCTCCAGCTTCGAAATCTAATGTTTCACCTTCTGGCAATTTTACTATAAATGCTTTAATAAAAGTTGCAACGTTATAGTTTGAAACAACTTCACAATCCCACTTTTTAATCCCAAAAATCTCGGCTGGAATTTCAACTTCCATGTCTTGCTTTACTTTTACCTGACAACCTAAACGGTGATTAGATGCGATTTGCTTTCTTGAGAAGTAAGGCTTTTCTGTTGGTAAGATTTCTCCCCCTCCTGAATGAACCTGACATTCACACATTGCACAAGTACCACCTCCACCACATGCTGATGGCAAGAAAATTTGGTTATTTCCTAAAGTCGAAAGTAAAGTCGATCCCGCTTCTGTTTCAATGACTCTTTCGCCATTTACAGTAATTTTAACCAATCCTGAAGATGATAGTTTAGCTCTTGCAAAAAGCAATAATGATACTAGTAGCAAAACTACTACTAAGAAAACCGCTACACTGATAATTATAGTTTCCATATCTCTTTATTCTAAATTTATTCTAACTAATATTAAAGTTCTATTCCTAAGAAACTCATAAATGCAATCCCCATCAAACCTGTGATGATGAATGTAATCCCTAGACCTCTCAATGGTGCAGGAACGTTTGAGTAACGTATTTTCTCGCGAATTGCAGCTAAAGCAACAATTGCTAACCACCATCCGATACCTGAACCAAAAGCAAAAGCCGTTGCTTCGCCAATAGTCGCATATTGTCTTTCTTGCATAAATAACGCACCTCCTAGAATTGAACAGTTTACTGCTATAAGCGGTAAAAAGATACCTAAAGCACCATATAATGCGGGAGCAAACTTTTCAACGATCATTTCAACCAATTGAACAATAGATGCTACAACCGCGATGAACATGATAAATGACAGGAAAGAAAGGTCCATTGTTTCAAAATCTGGACCTAACCATGATAAAGCTCCCTCAGCTAATACATAGTTTTCTAATAAATAGTTGACTGGAACAGTAACAACTAATACAAAGATAACTGCGGCGCCTAATCCAGATGCTGTTTTCACAGACTTAGATACTGCAAGGTATGAACACATACCTAAGAAGTATGCAAAAATCATATTCTCTACGAATATACTTTTTACTATTATGTTTACGTAATCTAACATTTTTCTAAATTTTCTCGATTAATAATGAATTAGTTCGCTTCGATTAGTTTTCTATTCTTGCTTCTTTGAACCCAAATGATTGAAGCAACCAAGAATAAAGCAATTGGAGATAACAGCATTAAACCGTTGTGCTCGTAAAAACCTCCATTTTCAATTAACCATGAGTCAGGTACAATTTTAACACCCCAAACTGAACCTGAACCGAAGATCTCACGAATAAAACCTACAACTAATAAAATCCAAGTATAACCAAATGCATTTCCAATTGCATCCAAAAATGCAGGTCCAGGTTTGTTCGCTAAAGCAAAAGCTTCTAAACGTCCCATAATGATACAATTGGTGATTATAAGTCCTACAAAAACTGAAAGTTGTTTAGATACTTCGTAAACAAAAGCTTTAAGAACTAAATCAACAGTAATAACTAAGGTTGCTACGATTACCAATTGAACAATAATTCTAATTTTGTCTGGAATTAAGTTTCTAATTGAAGAAACAACAACATTAGCTGCTATCAATACAAAAAGTACCGACATAGACATTACGAATGCGTTTTCTAACATTATTGTAATTGCCAAAGCAGAACAAATCCCCAAGACTTGGATAGAAACTGGATTCGAATCGTTTAACGGATCCTTAATCAACTTCATGTTCTTTTTTGAAAACAATGATTCTTTTTTTGTACTCATTGTGAATTATTTAAATCTTTAATATTCTTTTTATGAATTAGTATGCTAAACCAAAAGCTTTCATGTAAGGCTTAAAACCTGATCTTAACATTGCACCTACTCCATTTGAAGTAATGGTAGCTCCAGCAATTGCATCAACTTCGTGCTCTGGATTTTTCAATCCACCCTTAACAACATTTACAGAAAGATATTTATCTCCTGACATTATTTTTTTGGTTGAAGAGGTAAATAAATCTTGAAATTTATCTTCAGCAATTTTAGCTCCTAATCCAGGTGTCTCAGACTTGTGATCAAAAACAACACCTTCAATAGTGTTTTGATCTTTACCTAAAGCAATGAATCCCCATATTGGGCCCCACAATCCATTTCCTGCCATTGGAATAATGTACTTAACATTATCACCATCAGTAAATTTGAACATTGGGTATTTTCTGATTGAAGCATCGTTCTTAGTAGACTTATATTCCTTCACGATGTCGATTCCAAAAGCAGTAATTCCTTCCTTTGCAATAGAAGTTCCATTCACATCAAAAACATCCTCAGTAATTTTGTCAGTAAAAATCTCAGAGATTTGAGCTTGTTCCATCCCTTTTAACTCTTCCATTTTATATGCTCCAGCAGCAACTAGTATAAATTGACGCTTTTCATTACTAACATTTGCTTTTTGCCTCTCCTTTAACACAGTTGCTAAAGTTGCAAGTAAAGTTCCACAAACGGTAACTAATATGATAGCAAACGTTACCGTGTATCCTGTACTATTCTTATTTACAGCCATTTCTAATTGGTTAGTGAGTTGATGAATGTAATTTTGCTCTTTGTAATCTATCTTTAATGTTTCCTTGAACAACGTAGTGATCAATTAATGGAGACATAACGTTCATGAAAAGAATAGCCAACATTATCCCTTCGGGATATGCAGGGTTAAACACTCTGATCATAATTGTCATTAATCCAATAGAGAAACCATAAATCACTTTTCCGACTTCAGTTTGTGCAGCCGACACTGGGTCTGTAGCCATAAACACAATACCGAACATGAACCCTCCAGCAGTTAAGTGCTCTAATGGGCCTACAGTCATGTAAGGATTCATCCCAGCAGTATTGAAGATAATTGTCATGAATACAGCTCCAAATATTCCTGATGCCATTATTTTCCATGAAGCTACTCCAGTATGTAGTAATAAACCAGCACCAATTAAAATTGCAATAACAGATGTTTCACCAATCGAACCAGGTATTAAACCTAAAAATGAATCTAACAATGAATGCGCACCGTCTAAAGCAGCCATTCCAGCATCAATCCCTTGTTCTTTATATATACCGATTGATGCGTTGAAACGAGATAACTGAGTTGCTCCAGCTGTTGCATCAAATTGACCAACTGCTTGTCCTAACTCATTTAATACTTTTCCAGTTTCAGTTTGAGCATAACCATCAGGTAATTCAGTATTAACCCATGCCTTATCTCCCGATAATTGCTTTGGATATGCAAAGTATAAAAAGGCTCTAGCTGTTAACGCAGGATTTAAAATATTCATTCCTGTACCTCCAAAAACTTCTTTTACAAAAACTACTGCAAAAACAGTTGCAACGGCTACCATCCACAAAGGAGTATCAGCAGGTACAATTAATGGAATTAACATTCCTGACACTAAGAATCCTTCCTCAATTGGATGTCCTTTCGCAATACAAAAACCAAATTCAACTCCTAAACCAACTGCGTAGGAAACAATCACAATAGGTAATACCTTAATTGCTCCAAAGAGAACTTGGTCTAAAAATCCAAATTCTTCTAATAATCCTAATGCACTGTAGTGTTGAAAACCTGTATTCCAAATTCCAAACAATAAACAAGGAATTAAGGCTTGAATAACCGTATTCATTGTTCTTTTTAAATCTACAGCATCACGAATATGCACACCCTTTTTAGTAGTGTGTTTCGGTGTAAATAAGAATGTAGCAAAACCGTCGAATAATGGAAACCATTTTTCGTACTTCCCACCTTTTTCAAAGTTGGGCTCCATTTTGTCTACAAGTCTTTCTAAAAACTTCATCTCTTTTATCTAATGGAATTAATTAATCTATTTAATTAAGCGCACTCCTTTTTAACTAGGTCTAACCCAGCTTGAAGGATTTGTTGAACTGGTTGCTTAGAAGTACAAGCGAATTCACACAATGCTAAGTCTTCAGGAACTATTTCATAAATCCCTAAACCTTCCATTGCATCAATATCTTCTACTAAACAAGACTTTAGAAGTTGAACAGGGTATATTTTCATCGGTAAAACCTCTTCATACTCACCTGTTACAACAAACGCTCTTGATTCACCATTAAGGTTTGTGTTTAATCGGTAAGCTTTACTAGGAATCATCCACGACCACAATGTACGACTCAATGATAATTTCTCTGGTTGAATAGGAAGCATCCATCCAAATAAATCGTATTGATTTCCTTCAGGCAAAACAGTTAATTGAGAATCGTAAAACCCTAAGAAACCATCTTTTTCTACCTTAGTTCCAGTTAAAGCATTTCCGCTAATAAAACGCGGTGCTTCTTCTGCATCTTTCAAGTTCCCTTCAAAGATACCTGCTAAGCTTTGTCCTAAAGTAACATTGTAATATTGAGGAGTGACTACTTCAGAACCAGTAAGTGCAACTAATTTTTTAGCTGTTAATTTACCTGTTCTTAAGAAGTTTCCAATCATAGCTACATCTTGCGCGTTAACAGTCCAAACTACCTCACCCTTATTAATAGGATTAATGTGGTGAATTTGAATACCTACGTTACCGGCTGGATGTTGACCAGAAATTTCGCCTAAATAAACATTGTTAGCTTTCGTGAAAAGATCACCAGCTTGACCGTATTTATCATTAATTGATTTAATTGCTTTTGCGGAGCCTGTATGAGCCGAAGCGTTAGCAGCAGTTTTATAGTCAAGAGCCACTCGTTTACCTATTGAATCGGTATAAACAAACTTGTCTTCAAAATTAAACCTTACTTCTTTCGACGCAGGAACGTTTAAGTTAACTAAACCAGTTTTTGAAAATTTCGCCAAAGCGTCAATCCCAGCTTGAAAGTCCTCTTCTCTTCCTTCTAATAAGAAATCATAGTCAGGAGCTAGCGGGCTTGAATCAAATGCTGAAACGAATACTGCCTTAGGAGCATCGCTAGGATTAGCTATGCAATTAAACGGACGTTGTTTGATGAACGGCCAAAGACCAGCACCTAACAATTTTGTCGTTAAATCTTCCTTAGAAGCAGCAGCGATATCAGTCGCACCAAAATCTTCAGCAACATTTGCGCCATCGCTTTTAATTCTAATCTCTAGAATTACACGACGAGCACCACGAACGATTTCAATGATCTCCCCAGAAACTGGCGAAGAAAACTTGATATCGACGTTCTCTTTGTCGAAGAATATTGGTGTTCCAGCTTTCACTTTTGCACCTTCTCTTAATATTAATTTTGGGATTACCCCGTGGAAATCAGAAGGCTTAAGTGCCACCACATCAGATGCCTTAGCATCTACCTTAACGCGATTAGCGACACCTTTTAACTTGATGTCTGCCCCTTTTCTCAGCTTTACTTGTACTGACATTCTCTCTTGATTGGGTGATAATTCAGACCGTAAAATTAACAAAAACCTATGTGTATTCACGAATATTAACACTCCTATTAATTTATTTAGAACGTTTCTAAATAAAAAAGGGAATAAAGTTTGATATTTGTTACATTTAATTTGCACTTATGAAATTGCACCTAAAATCAACTATCCTTTCATCCCTATTGCTAATTGGCCTATTCAATCAAGCTAATTCATTTAAGAATGAGGTTTTTAAAAATTCAATTAAAACAGTAATTATTGAGAACGAAAACAAATTAATTGACTTTCCGTTAACATTTTTGAACTCACCGCATCAACTAACTATTCGATTTGATGACATTGCAAACGAAGTGAAACAATACTCTTACACTTTCATTCATTGTAACTCTAATTGGGAGCAATCAAAAGACTTATTTACAAGTGATTACATAGATGGATACGAAGAAGAGGAAATATCTGATTATCAATTATCGGTAAATACTGCCGTTAATTATATTCATTATGCACAAAGTTTTCCCAGTGAGAATTTAAAATTCACTAAAAGCGGAAACTACATTCTATTCGTTTTTGAAGACGCAGATAAAAGTAAGGTCGTTTTAACACAAAAATTTTATGTTGCTAATATTAAAACAGAGGTAACTCCTAAACCATCAATTCCTATTGAGTTTGATTACAAATACACACATCATCAAATAGATTTCAATGTTAATTACCAATTAATTAAAACAAATAACGCCTTAAATGAGTTTAGAGTTGTCGTTTTACAAAACGACAGAATGGATAATTTGAAAAAGAACATTCGCCCTCTATATGTCAAACAAAATGAGCTTATATTCTCCAATACTTCAGCGACTCGGTTTGAAGCAGGAAATGAATATCGAATATTAGATTTCAGGGACATTAAATTAAAAGGAAATGGTGTTGAACAAATTTTTTACAAAGACTCGATTTACCATGTTTTACCTTTTAAGGATTCTAAAAGAGCATATTTAAAATATTCAAGTCAATATGACCATAATGGTGACTTTTTCACAAGTTTACTTCCAAAAAACAGAAACCCCTACTTAGAGTCGGAATATGCTTTTGTTCACTTTAGATTAGGTCGGAAAGTCCCTCTGGATAACAGTACCGTATTTTTAATAGGGGCATTTACCAGTAACGAGTTAAAAAGAGAGCATAGCTTGATTTATAAAGATTCACTAGAGCATTACGAGGCTCATATAATGTTAAAACAAGGTGTTTATGATTATGCGTACGTGGCTATGAAAAATAAGACCAGTGAATTAAAATGGGAAGATACAGATGGAAGTCATCATCAGACTGAGAATAATTATACAATTCTTGTTTATTACAAAGGCTTTGGTCAAGACGCTGAGCAACTAGTTGGTTTTAAAAGATTTATATTTCAGTAGCGCAGAGGCTTTTGTTTTTGTAGTTTTGCAATTATGGAAAGTTTAATTACTGAGGGCGTTGAAGTTGTGGTTAAAAGTACTTTTGAAAAAGAGTTTTCAAAACCTACCGAATCTGAGTTTATTTTCTCTTATCATATTTCTATTAAAAACAACAATGATTTCCCAGTGAAATTAACATCTAGAAGATGGTATGTGTTTGACTCAAAAGGAGATCATTACGAAGTAGAAGGAGAAGGAGTGATTGGTCTTCAGCCAGTTATCGAGCCTACAGAAAACCATTCTTATGAATCGGGAACTTCTTTGAGTTCACCAATTGGACGAATGAGGGGATATTATATAATGGAAAACATGCTTACCAAAAAAGAGTTTAAGGTCTACATTCCCGAATTTGATTTGATAGCGCCTTTTGTATTGAATTAATTATTTTCTTTTTTCTAGAACAGACACGGTTAACCTTGAAATACAAGTAAGGTTATGCTCTTTGTCATAAATCTTGATTTCCCATACGTGAATTTTTCGACCAAGATTTATAGGCTTAACAATTCCAGTGACAACACCAGATTTAGCTGCTCTAATATGATTGGCGTTAACATCTAGACCAACACAAACACTCTCTTCAGGATCGATAACCATAAGCGAGGCTATACTTCCTAAACTTTCTGCTAGTACAACATTTGCCCCGCCATGAAGTATTCTCATCGGCTGAACAGTTCTATGATCAACTGGCATTGTAGCTTTTAGAAAATCATGCCCTTTTTCTGTGATTTTAATTCCTAGTGCATCGTGTATCGTATCAATACACATTGTATTTATTTGATCTATATTAAAATCAGATTTCCACATAATTTTATTCTTAGTATTCTCCAGAAGTCGAAACTTCAATTTCAAAACCGAAACTTATTTTCGGAAGGTATCCAACAACATTATCCGTATTAACGTAATCACTAGCTCTATATCTAGCATAGAGAACCCAATTTGAATAACCTGCTCTGATTTCAAAACCATAATTAGACTTGTTCAAAAAATCTAGTTTTGATTGACGTATCTTTTGTTTGACCTCCCCAATTTTATCCCAAACAATATAAGACGAGCTTGTCAAATAAGCACCATATATATTAAATTGTAAAAAGTAAGAATCATTCGGGTTTTCAGTGCTTTGAAACTTGAAGCCAACATGTCCGCTAATATTCTGAAACCTCATTTTTCGTTTACTATGAAAAAGAGAATCTCGGAATAAGGTTAAAGTATCTTTTTGCAGATTAAACCCATCCCAATTATAACCCACTCCAAAATCGATAAAACTTCCTAAAACTAGTTTTTGATTATATTGATATCTGATATTAAAGAAGTTGGATCCTTTTAGCTTAACTAACTTTTCATCTTTCCCCCAATTATTATTTGTTCCCCAACCATATATCATCCTATGATTTACATTTTCAAACCCAAACGGAGAGTCAGAATATGTACTTGGCTCAAATCTTTCTTTAACGATATAGTCTTGGGCACTTAGCTTAATGCTAAGTAATACTAACATTATGAATATTCTCATTTTTTGATTTTTTCTTCAAAAACATTTCCCCTGTGAAAAACTCTTAATATATCTCCATTTTCATACTCTTCAAAGTGAATTTTCGGAGAGTCTTCTTTTCTTGAAAACTCAACAACATTATATTCTTTTAAATAGCCATCTTTACTTTCAATATGATAAAAAATCTGACTACCGTAATGGCTTCTATATTCAAAATAGTAATATTTTTCAGTTAAATGATTTGGACTCTTTTTAATAACGACGCTAACAGAATCAGATTTAACAGAATCAACCCCAAAATAAATAGTTGCTTGTGGAATACCATATCCATGGGAATAATCAAAATATGGGTATAGTGAACTTGACTTCTGAATTGTATCAATTAAATCCATTGGTTTCAAGGAAGGATTATTTTGAAGAATGCATGCTGCAAACCCTGCAACAAGTGGACTAGAAAAAGAAGTCCCTTGTAGTTTTGTTAAACTTTTATATTGAAGCCAAAACACGTCTCCTAACGCACAAACATTAGGTTTTAATTTCAATGATTTATTTGGACCATAAGAAGAGTAACTTGCACGAATACCTAAATCTGAACTAACAGCCCCTACTGTCAATACACTATCTGCGTCTCCAGGAAAAGCCAAGTATTTCCAACTATTATCACCTTCGTTTCCCGCAGAATTGACAATTAGCATTCCTTTTCGTGCAGCTAAATTCGCCGCGCGACTCATTAAGCAAGAATCTCCAGTAAGCATTTCTTTATTGTGATCACCATTATTGTATGCAATTGAGCTATTTACAATTCGAGCTCCATTTTTATGAGCCCATTCCATAGCTTTAAGCCAAGCTTGTTCTATTTTTTCGTCATCAATAAGCGGAGCGCTAATTTTAGCGAATAAGAATTCTGCTTCTGTTGCAAAACCAACAGAGTGTTCCTCAATCACACCTCCAATAAATGAAGTTACCTGAGCCCCATGTTGATGACCCCTTTTAAAACTCAAAGGCGCATCTAAAGCAAAATCCCAAGAAGTAACCAAACTAGTATCAGTAATATACTTTAACTGATCCATTTCATCAGCACCACCAAAGCCTACGTCTACAACAGCAATTCGAATACCTTTTCCTTTTAGACCTTTGTCTGCAAACATCCTGCCTCCCATGGTTTTTAATTGCCAATCAAAAACTTTAAAATCTGCTTTGACTAGATCCGTATATTCTCCGCTGTTAGCAGGGATTATTTCTGAGTTAAACTGAAATACGGATTTAACAAATGGCAATTGCTGAACTCTTAATAATTGTTCACTAGAACCAATTACAACAACGCCGTTAAACCACCTTAAATTATAGCCTACAATATCTACAAACGGACTAATAATATCAACATACTCTGAATTAACAGGGAGATCATACCAGTCATACATGGGAAGTCCCATATCCATTTTAGCTTTTATAGCTTCAGAGGAAAAGTATTGATACGGATCAAATCCATTTCGTATTTTATCTTGAAACTCAACAAGGTAAGTTGATTGAGAAAACATTTCTCCAATAAATAAAACGAATAAAATTACTAATGAATTTTTCAAATTTTAAAATCGTTATAGATAGATTTATCGACAGGAATGGCGCCGGGCAGTGTGCAGATTATCCCAGCGAAATCGGCAGCTCTTTCCAAACATTCTTCAAAAGGCAACTTATGTATCAGTCCATGTAAAAAAAGGGCGGTAAACGAATCTCCAGCACCAACTGTATCTTCAATATTATCAACCGGCTTCACTTTACATTCATAAACTTTTCCGACCCAAAACAAAGTTGCTCCTTCAGAACCTTTTGTTAAGAGTACTTTATTAATTCCATAAATTTTTAAAAGCCAACCAATCACATCCGTTTGAGCGTATTTTTCAGCCAAATAATCTAGCTCTTCATCATTAATCTTTAATATATCAGCAGACTCAAGACACAATTGAATACTTTCTTCAGAGTAAAAAGGAGTTCTAAGGTTAAGATCACAAACAAAAATAGATTGTTTAAATTGTGACCGATATTGTTTAAATGAATTTTGATTCTGAATGAAATTCAACGCTAAGCTCCCAAACATAAAATAATTGGGACTTTTAACCAATTCAAAATCGATAAACTCCCAACTGCAACCATGATGAATGTTATAACTAGGTTGTCCGTTATTTAAAGTAACATCTACTTGTCCAGTTTTCTTTTGATTGTCTTTTTGTAAAAAATCACTAATTTCTTCGTTTTCCAACAACGCTCCAATCTCACCTCCTAATTTATCTTTCCCAATTTTCGATAAAATCGCAGCTTGTTCACCTAATCTTTTTAAGTGAACAACAACATTAAAAGGAGCACCTCCAATTACATTTTTGTCCGGAAAACAATCCATTAAAACTTCACCAAAACTTAAAACCATAATTAATTTAGAATATTTTTAAACTTTCCCTCGGGATCTCCCGTAAGATTTACATACAATATACAAGAGTCTTGTTATTTGAATTTGCTTTTCCTTTCCAACTTCATTGTCGAATCCATTAAAGTCAACTCCAATAATTTTTCTTCTTGAGTCTATCAGGGTTTGCAATGCGAATTCGATTTCCTCAATACTTAACACTTTTAAAATTGAAACATTGATACTCAAATAGACAAACTCAGGCAAATTATTAATCCATTTTTTACAAATCGATTGATAGGAATCCCCTTTAAGTTTATAATTATTTATTTTCCGTTTTGAAAACCAAATAATCTTTTCCTTATTCTGTCTTTGTATTGAATATTCCTGTTGAGAAAAAGAACTTAATCCCACTGCAACTATTTTACTTACTTCCGGTACAGATGCTCCAACAGAAAACAAGCTGTTTCCTTCGGTTATAGCCTCTCCTTTTTTTAATTCCTTTAAAAAAGGTTTTTCGCTTAGATGCAATATTCCAAAATTGGTTTTAAATCTTGCTACAGCTTTTACACTTCCCAATAATAAAGAAGAATCCCCTCCTATTAAAAGAGGAAGTTTTTCCTTTTGAATCCAGTACTCAATTTTTTCATCCAAGAAAGATGTTAATTTTTTAAAATCTTCATTAATTAAATGAATGCTTGAACCATCAAAAGTACCGTTTTGAGCTTCTTCATAAATTCGATTAATTGATTTATTCCATAAGGACGTTTCTGCAGAAACATTTTCGCAAGCAATTTTGCACTTTTCTTGAAAACCGTAAAACTCGTGAAACAACTCTATTTCGTTCGAGTAATTTAATATGGGTCTTAAATGTTTATCAAAATCAAACGTTGAATTTAAGGTCCAATTTATAGGCACAATTACAACCTCTGAATTAAGAGGTTTGTTTTTATGTCCGAAAATCTTAATTAAACCCATTTAAGTATTAGTTTATACAACAATAAGATAAAAATAATTGAAGCTCCAATCAATGTCCACAGAGGAGTTTTAAATTCTTTTTTCAATAAAACAGAAACTTCCCTTTGTTTTATTGAAAATTGCTTTTCCACTTTCACTACTCTGCATGAATAACATTGAGATGCTATTTTTCTTGAAATAGGAATAACGGGAATAAGAGCAATGTGAAAAAAAATCTGGAATACACTTACAACACCTCCTTTTTTGCCGCATTCGACGCAAATTTCATTTGGAATTTCTCTTGTCCCAATATGCTTATCTTTTCTACCAAATAAAATCATTCAGCAAGTCTTTTTATTAAATCTTTCTGTGATTTCTCCCATGAAGCATAATATCCAGAATCTAAAAACATTTCCCGAGCCTCACTGTCTTTTAAAATCAGCTCTATTCCCTTAATGGCATTATCCATTGTGATTTGCTCTATTTTAATGTATTTTGTTTCCGACCAATCTTTTAATTCATCGGGAAAGTCTTCAGCTGGATTACCTACTAGTCCTGCAATCGTTTCTGCAACAGTTAAAAAAACAGAACACTCTATAAGTGTAGTTTCTTCAATAGAAAAATTCGCGATAAATTCATCAATTGACCTACTCAGACTAGACACTTTTTTGTGCTCAATAATATTACTAACCCAATCAAGTGCTGAATCGTTCTCAAAATTTGATAATCCCCAAGCAGACATAACTTTCTAATTTTGAACAAATTTAATATTTCTAAACTCTTAATTCCCTATTGGTTGAATTTAAATTAACTAAATTCGCTCCCTGAAATGAAAAAAGTAGCTGTTGTTATTTTAAATTGGAATGGTCTTGAACTTTTAAGAAGCTACCTTCCGAGCGTTATAGACTCATTACCTGAGTATGCAGAACTAATTATAGCCGATAATGCATCGACAGATAAAAGTATTGACTTTATTAAAGCCAACTTTTCTGAAATTAAAATCATTCAGAATAAATCTAATGGTGGTTTTGCAAAAGGTTATAACGATGCACTTAAGAATGTTAACAACAAATTCCTGGTACTTCTAAATTCAGATATTGAAACCCCCAATAACTGGATAGAACCTGTAATTGATTTTATGGAGGCTAACCCTAAGACGGGAGCTGCAATGCCAAAAATATTACAATTAAAAAACAAAACGCATTTCGAATACGCTGGAGCAGCAGGTGGTTTTATTGACAAGTGGGGATTCCCGTTCTGTAGAGGAAGAATATTTAATGAACTAGAGGAAGATTTAGGTCAATACGACAATAATGAACCTGTTTTTTGGGCAACTGGAGCTTGTATGTTTGTTAGGAACGATATTTATAAAAAATTAGGTGGATTTGACGAATTCTTTTTTGCTCATATGGAAGAAATCGACTTATGTTGGAGAATTCAACGTTTAGGTTTTAACATTAACGCAATAGGAAATTCTAAAATTTATCATTTAGGTGGAGGAACTTTAAATAAAGTAAGTCCCCGAAAAACTTTTTTAAACTTTAGAAACAATTTATTACTTCTAACCAAAAACCATCCAAGAGAAGGGTTTTTAAAAATAATCACACAAAAGATAATTCTGGATGGAATTGCAGGTCTAAAGTTTTTATTAGAAGGTAATTTTAAACATACTCTCGCAATTATGAAGGCTCATTTTGCTTTTTACTATTCTTTTCCTCGATACCTCAAGATCAGAAAGCAACTAAACTTTCAACTTTCAAATAAACCAGTTAAAGGTCTTTTCAAAGCATCGATTATCAAAGAACATTTTATAAAGAAAAAGAGAAAGTTCTCTGATATTGATCCTTCAATTTTTTCTTAGATAATCTTTAAGTTCTTTTTCTGAATCTCTAGTTTTAATAAAAATCTTGATTTCGATCTAAATTTCACTATTTTTGTCTAGTCAAAGTATATTTCATTGAAGCTATCAATAATCATCGTCAATTATAATGTTCAACACTTCCTTGAACAATGTTTACAAAGTGTTTTTAAGGCTTTGCCAAATGTTAATGCCGAAGTTTGGGTTGTTGATAATAATTCGGTAGATGGCTCAGTTGAAATGGTTAAAAAAAAGTTTACTGAAGTGAAACTGATCGCTTCGAAAGAAAACTTAGGTTTTTCAAAAGGAAACAATCTTGCGATTCGAAAATCAATAGGACAATATACGCTGCTACTTAATCCTGATACGTTAGTGGAGGAAGATACTTTTGAAAAAGTTATTCAATTTATGGATAACAATCCAAAAGCAGGTGGATTAGGAGTGAAAATGGTAGACGGTAAAGGCAATTTTCTGCCAGAATCAAAAAGAAGTTTACCTACTCCGACTGTTGCTTTTTATAAAATATTTGGACTTTCTAGTATTTTCCCAAAAAGTAAAAGGTTTGGGAAATATCACTGTGGACATTTAAATAAAAATAAAAATCATGAAATAGAGATTCTTTCTGGAGCCTTTATGCTAATGAGAAAAGAAGCTTTGGATAAAGTAGGACTTCTAGACGAGGCATTCTTTATGTACGGCGAGGATATTGACTTGTCTTATCGAATTATTAAGGGAGGATATAAAAATTACTATTTTTCGGATACACGTATTATTCATTATAAAGGGGAGAGTACAAAAAAGAGCTCTGTAAACTACGTATTCGTGTTTTATAATGCGATGATCATTTTTGCTAAAAAACATTTCTCTTCAAAAAATGCGAATATTTTTAGTTTTTTGATAAAAATTGCGATCTACTTCCGTGCTATAATTGCTATTGGAAGTCGTTTTATAAAAAAATCAATACTTCCTGTATTTGATGCGATAATTTTACTTGCGGGAATTATTGGATTCAAAACATTGTGGGAATCAGAAATTAAAGGTTTTGATTACCCAAAGGAATTTCTTTTCTATGGCATTCCAGCAATTGTCATGACTATTATTGGCTCTGTTGCTAGCTTTGGAGGTTATAGGAATAAAGTTAAACTAAATAAGGTTTTAAATGGTGTTGCTACTGGAGCAATAGCTGTTTTAATTGCGTATGGCTTTATAGAAGAAAAATACCGTTTTTCTCGTACAATAATTGCGTTCAGTACGATTTGGTCTGCAATCGCTTTAACAAGTACAAGGCTTCTTCTACATTTTTTCAAATATGGTGATTTTGAAATCGATTCAAATTCACGAAAAAATGTTGGAATTATCGGTGATGGTGAAGAATTAGAAAGGGTGAAATCTATCTTGGAAAACTCTAACTTCCTCTTTCAAAACTTTGTATTCATAGCATCCGAAAAAAGTTCAGACTCTAAATATGTTGGCGACATAAATCAGCTTAATGAAATTATTCAAATTCATAAATTAGACGAAGTGATTTTTTGCGCAAAAGATCTTTCTTCCTACAGAATCATTGAGACAATGGAAAGTCTATCTAGCTTTGATACAGAATTCAAAATAGCACCTCCTGAATCTTTATTTATTTTAGGAAGTTCTTCAATTGACTTTCCTGGCGATTTATATCTTATTGGTATTAATTCACTAAACAAACCAAAAAATTTAAGAAGTAAAAGGCTATTTGATGTTTTTACATCAGTGGCGCTTTTGATCACCTCTCCCATATTGGTTTTAATTGTCAAGAGCCCTGCCAATATGTTTAAAAACATAGTAAAAGTATTTAAAGGGAAATTCACATGGGTTGGTTATAGTGAGACGTTTAAGAGAAATAATGATTTACCTCAGTTAAAATCAGGAATATTATCTCCCTTAGACCAGTTTTCCGACTCAAACATTAAGGAAGAAACAAAAAACAGAATGAACATTCAGTATGCTAAGGATTACAATCTCTTCAGCGATCTTACCATCCTACTTAAAGGCTTAAAAAAAATAGATCAGTAAGTTTTATAAGTCTCTTTATTATTTATTTCATAGCATATAATAATTGTGTTCCTCCCTTATTTTAGCTACTTTTGAATACAAATTTCATCGGATTCTATGCCTCATATTGAACTTATATTGCCGAAGATGGGAGAAAGTGTTGCGGAAGCAACGCTGACTTCATGGTTAAAAAACGAAGGTGACATCATTGAACTTGAAGAGGGTATTCTGGAGATTGCAACCGATAAGGTTGACTCAGAGGTGCCATCAGACTATGAAGGTACTTTAATTAAGAAACTCTATAAAGAGGGAGATGTTATCAAAATCGGAGAACCATTTGCAATTATAGAAACCATTAGTAACGTTTCAGAATCTGCGCCAACTCAAGATTTAAGCGCATATGATGAGCTCGATAATCCACCAATAACAACAACTGTACACGTAAGTAATGCAACAGGCAATAATAAAGTTATTGATAAGGATAATAAATTCTATTCTCCATTAGTGAAAAATATTGCTAAGAAGGAAGAAATTAATAATGAAGAATTACACCAAATAAATGGGACTGGTAGAAATGGAAGAGTCACAAAAGACGACATCTTAAATTATCTTGAGAATAGAATACCTCAATCGTTACCTAAATTAAAAAAATCGGATAACTCGCTAAATAGAGAAACAGTCCCTACCACTTCTTTTTCAGGAGAATCTGAAATTATTGAAATGGACAGAATGAGGAAACTTATTTCAAGCCATATGGTTAACTCTAAAAAAACAGCTCCCCATGTTACAAGTGTTGTTGAAATAGATGTAACAAACCTAGTTAACTGGAGAAATAAAGTCAAAGATGACTTCTTAAAAAAAGAAGGTTATAAGCTTACTTTCACCCCTATTTTTGTTGAAGCTGTTGCGAAAGCTATAAAAGACTTCCCGATGATAAACGTAAGTGTTGATGGGGAAAATATTATTGTTAAAAAAGATGCTAATATAGGAATGGCAGTTGCATTACCATCTGGAAATTTAATTGTCCCTGTTGTTAAAGGTGCAAATAACCTAAACCTTATAGGGACGGCTAAATCAGTTAATAATTTAACCCAAAAAGCTAGAAATAACAAACTGGCTCCTGATGATGTACAAGGTGGGACTTTTACAATTACTAACATTGGGACTTTTGGAAATATTATTGGAACTCCGATCATAAATCAACCTGAAGTTGCCATTCTAGCAACTGGGGTCATTCAAAAAAAACCCGCTGTAATCGAAACACCAGAAGGTGATTTTATTGGAATTCGACAAATGATGTTTATGTCTATGAGCTATGACCACAGAGTCGTTGATGGAATGTTAGGCGGAAGCTTCCTAAGAAAAGTTGGGGATTACTTGGAAAATTTTGAAATTAATAGACAAATTTGGTAATTATATCCTATTTTAGTCTTCTAAACAATTAAAAACAAAGTGTTATTTTTTTGTTAACAACATAACATTTGCATGGAGTTTGTTTAACTCTAGATAAATTGAATTATATGAAACGTCTTTTATCCTTTTTTTCTTTTGCTGTATTACTATCTACAAGTTTAGATGCTCAAATTCTTTACAACAGAAGTAATGACAAGTTTAACGAAGAAATCTTCGAAAAAACAGTAAAAAAACAATACAAAATTGCTGATCAGTACTGGGTAGACCAAAATTATGATTTTGCATTAAAGATTTATCAAAAAATAGAGAAGGATCTAACTCCTACTTCTTTTTTAAATTTTAAAATTGGAGAATGTTACGCAAAAAGTATGTTTGCGAAAGACAGTAAAAAAGCGCTTGATTACCTGGCAAAAGCTGCAGAGAAAGTCTCAAGAAACTTATTATTCGATTATTATAGTAACGAAGTAGATTCTGCCCCAGTAGACGCATACTTGGTTTATGGTAGAATTTTAAGAATAAATCATAAAATAGACGAAGCAAAGAAAAACTTCAAACTATACGAAGAAGCTTATGGTTCAAAAATCAGCAAAGAGACAGAAAAAGAAGTTATTCGTGAATTAAAAATTTGTGAAACGGCTCAATTATTAATTGACAACCCAGTTACTATTATTGTTACAGAGTTAAAAAATGTAAATTCTAAATATCCTGAATATGCTCCAGTTGTTTCAGCTGATGAACAAACAATGATATTCACTTCAAGAAGAGAAATAAAAGCAAACAAAGACAAAGAAGAATCAGTATCCAAACAACCAAAAGATCCTATCGATTATAAGTTTTATGAAGACATTTATATATCAAAGAAAAACAAGGAAGGGATTTGGGGAGAACCAAAGCTAATTTCAGACAAAATAAACACTTCAGGTCATGAAGCTACAATAGGACTTTCTGTTGATGGACAACAATTATTAATCTACTCTGCACAAGATGATGTAAATGGCGACATTTACTATTCTAAGCTAGAAGGTAGCGAATGGACTACTCCAATAGCATTTGAAGCTTTAAATTCTAAAGCTTCAGAAACGCATGCATGTTTTAGTGCTGATGGTAAAAAAATATACTTTACCTCAAACAGGAAAGGTGGTTTCGGTGGTTTTGACATTTACAGCGTTACTCAGCTTCCAAATGGTTCTTGGAGTAGACCAACAAATTTAGGTTCTAAAATAAATACTGAATATGATGACAGAGCTCCTTTTATTCACCCTGATGGAGTTTCATTGTTCTTTTCGAGTAATGGGCATGAAACTATGGGAGGATTTGATATTTTCCAATCAACTGATCTAGGGGAAGAGTCAGGTTGGAGTACGCCTGAAAACATCGGATATCCTATTAACACAACTGAAGATGATGTCTTCTATGCAACTTCGGTTGATGGTAAAAGGTCATACTATGCATCTGAAAAAGAAAATGGGTTAGGTGAGAAAGATTTATACTTAATCACACTTCCGAAGCCTGATGTTATGCCTATGACAGTAATGAGTGGTATATTCTCATTAGGAGACAAAGATGGAACTGTTCCTCCTGATGCTCAAATTATCGTGAAAGATAATCAGTCTGGTGAAATTGTAGGAATGTATAAGCCAAATAAAAAAACTGGAAAATATTTATTTATTCTTCCTCCTGGTAAGAACTATAACGTTACCTATGAAGCTGAAGGTTATTTATTCAAGTCAGAAAACTTGATCGTTCCAAAAAACTCTGCTTTCCAATCAATGAAGAAAGAGATTAAATTAGCGCCCATTAAAGCAAATGAATCAATTGTTCTTAATAATGTATTTTTTAAGTTTGATAGTGATGAATTAGCTTCAGATTCCAAAACAGAACTTAATAAACTATTCACGTTACTTTCAAACAACCCCACTATCAAAGTTGAGATCCAGGGACATTCAGATTCTAAAGGTAATGACAATTATAACTTAAAATTATCTCAAAAGAGAGCTGAGTCAGTTAGAAAATATCTTATCAAAAAAGGAATTAAAAAAAGTAGAATAACAGCTGTTGGCTATGGAGAAAAGAAACCTATTGCTAAAAATGAAAATTCTAATGGTACTGATAACGAAGAAGGAAGAGCGTTAAACAGAAGAATTGAATTAAAAATTCTAAGTAAAAGTGGAGAGAAAAAAGGAACAGTAAATAAAATTTATGTTCCAGATGCTCTTAAGAATTAAGAGCATCTGTCTTCCTAAAATGGATTGACGATTCAAAAGATAATAATAAGACTGAGGTAGATTTTCTGCTTCGGTTTTTTTATGGATAAAATTAGTTGTTTTATAGTTTAAACTATCGGTCATGGACTGTTTGATCTTATTTATAGCTAACCCTTTTGATAAAGAGCAGAGCAGTATTGTATCCTGCGATCAGAACGATGGATTATTGCGTGAATTCTGCCGAATTGTATAAGTTAGGTTCTTACGTAACCAGTGGTTTGAATTAGTCATTTTGGTGAAATTATTTTTAGGTTTAACTTGCATATACTCACTCCTTAAATAATCAAACAACCCGTCTCTTCCTATTTTTATTCCTTGAAAGCGGTTTTTTACTGATAATAAATAATAAAGGTTTCTTGTCCCTAATCTTGGCATATCCATACGCGTCTCCCTTACTTAAATCTCTTACTATCAATAACTCTTCTTTTAATTTTAAAAGTCGATTAACAGACTTATAGATACTCCTACCTTACCACAAAAAACCGACAAGATTGTGATAAAACCACTTGCTTTTCTTGTCTGATTTCAATGAT
Organism: uncultured Flavobacteriales bacterium; assembly: GCA_905182585.1. Classification (GTDB taxonomy): domain Bacteria; phylum Bacteroidota; class Bacteroidia; order Flavobacteriales_C. The sequence continues at coordinate 1,103 of CAJJCC010000034.1, read as the reverse complement.
GGTTTGGGTGAATACTTTTCCCTAATTGATATCCCATATTTTTATACGAGAGATCAGTCATACAATTTAGAATTTCATTCTTTAATTGAGAAACTGATAATTATTGCTCTAAACACTTAATCCGTTGGGCAGGACTTCTTGATTGGCCATGAGCTGTGAAGTATTTAAATTAGGTGTCTTCCAATCTAAGCTACCATATTTTCTTAACCAAGTCAAAGCGGTACTAAGGTCTTTAATACCATAACGTTTTTGAGCTTGTTTGTAAGTGAAATGCCTTGCTCTACTTCTGATACTAATTGTAATTTAAAGCCTAGGTGTATAATCTCGTTGACTACGACGTGACACTAATCCTTATCGATAGGACAGATTCTAAGTTACTTTTAATTATTTAGCATGCCGTTACCTTTTGATAGTATATTTCATTTGGTGGTACTTTTCCTATTTCTAAATGCCTTCTTTTTGTATTGTGAAAAATATACCCCTTAACTTCTTTATTTAGGTCTAAGCCTCCATTTGGTGGGTTTATATAGATCGCCAAAATCGTTCTATATAAATATTATCCAACACCCTTCCTTTCCCATCCATTGATATTTTGATCTTGTGTTTCTTTAGCATATTAATGTACACATCACTGGTATATTGTTAACCTTAATCAGGATCATGTATCTCAGGAGTTCCGTGTTTTTGAATAGTACCTTCCAGTGATTCAACATACTATTCAGCTGTCATTGAATTAGAGATGCTCCAGTTTAATACCTTCCTGCTTTGAACATCGATAATAGCCTCTAAGTACATAAAACCCTTAAACATTGGTATATATCAAATGTCTGTTTGCCAGACTTGATTTGGACGTTCTATTTTCATGTTTCGTAAAATATAAGGGTAGATGTGTCTGCCTTTTTGATTGATTGTTGTTTTTCGCTTGGAGTAAATTGTGTGAATTCCCATCAAATGACACAACCTTCTAATTCTCTTTTTGTTGACCTTAAATCCCTTATCAAGCCGTAAATAATACGTCATTCGATCCACTCCAAAACAAGGATATTCCATAAAGTATTCATCTATTATTTTCATCAATCAGAGTTTTAAAAGATCGGAAGAGC
>CAJJCC010000033.1 GCA_905182585.1 uncultured Flavobacteriales bacterium | reverse complement strand
TCATTAATTTGAGGCTTTTTATTTAATAGGTTTTAAAACATAGTCATTTTTCCCGTTACTTAATAACCTTTTTCTTTATTCAAACAATTCTTACAATCAATTTCGTTATTTTAGTTATAACTGTAATTATATTTATGAGATACATTGTAAAGGCAGAAAAAGTAGTCAAAAAATTCAGTAACCATACCGCATTAAATAAAGTTACTATCAATATCCCTGAAGGGTGTATTTATGGCTTGCTTGGTCCAAATGGAGCCGGTAAAACAACATTCATTCGATTAATAAATCAAATATCCAAACCCGATAGCGGAACGGTTTTATTTCACAATAAACCTTTAGAAGAAAATCATATCTCCAAAATTGGATACCTACCTGAAGAAAGAGGTCTTTACAAGAAAATGAAGGTTGGGGAACAAGCTATGTATTTAGCCCAGTTAAAAGGGATGAATAAAAATAACGCCAAATCAAAACTAAAATATTGGTTTACTAAGTTTGATATCCTTGACTGGTGGAATTATAAAGTCGAAGACCTTTCAAAAGGTATGGCCCAAAAAATACAGTTTATTGTGACAGTAGTACATGAGCCTGAATTATTAATTTTAGACGAACCATTTTCGGGATTTGATCCAATTAACACAGAACTCATCAAAAAAGAAATTCTTGAACTAAAAGAAAAAGGAACAACAATTATATTTTCCACGCACAATATGCAAAGTGTAGAGGAAATTTGTGACTATATCACCTTAATCAACAAATCAGAAGTTATTCTTCAAGGAAAAGTTGAAGACATCAAAAAACAGTTCAGTAAAAACGAATTTGAAATCCACTTCACAGGAAACATGTTATCCTTTACTACCGCCTTATGGACTGGTTTTCAATTAATAAAAAAAGAAGAGATCCAAAAAGGTGAATTTAAAGTAACTGTTGCTCCAATTGACAATCAATCGATAAACGATTTATTAGGCGCCCTTATAGTTGGTTGCAAAGTGAAATCAGTCAAGGAAACTTCGGCTTCAATTCACGATATCTTTATCAGGACAATAGGAGAAGATAATTTAAACGACACCAACAATTAAATGAATAAACTTAATCTAATCATAAAAAGAGAGTTCAAGACAAGGGTTAAAAAAAAATCGTTTATTGTACTATCCATCATTACCCCAATAATAATTGCATTATTAGTTATCGCTCCAATTCTTATTCAGCAATCAACCTTCAAACAAAAAACTGTTTTAGTAGTTGATAATACGATCACTCTAGGAGATTTACTAGAAAGAGATAAAAGCTCGAAATTTATAAAATACGTGAATATGCCTTTAAGTGCTACCATTGAAAGGGTAGCGGATCGCTTTGAAAATGCTTCCGACACAATGGTATTACACTTAAATAAAAATTTCGGTGTGATATCCAATAGCCCCGGACAACTATATAATAATGGACATCCAGGTCCTGGAGTTTTAAAGACTATCAAAAATGATTGCTTTGATATATTCAGAAAGATTCAAGTATACAGAGTTACAAAACTAAACCTTGAAAAAGTAGACAAGAGGCTAGGTGACTCTTGCAACATACAATATGAAGGACAAGGACTTAACCCTGAAGTAAAATCCTATCTATCCCTCGCTGGAGGATTTTTAATGTACTTACTAGTGCTTATATATGGAGTTCAAGTAATGAAGGGAGTCATGGAGGAAAAAACAAACAGAATAATAGAAGTTATGCTGTCTTCCATTCAACCCGTCAAACTAATGTGGGGTAAAATTCTAGGAATAGGACTAGTAGGAATAACACAATTTGTAATAATTATAATCACTTCGATCATCTTTTTCGGTGCAATTCAATCCTTTGTTGATATTGACACCGCAAATCTTGTTAACGATCAGATAAAAATAATGGATAGTGATGGCAACTTAGTAAATGCAAATCTTCCCCAACTCTCAATAGAGGAAATGGATACGCTTTATGCTATTGAAGGAGTTAAAAGTTACCTGCCGACATTTTTAATAATTATGCCTTTTCTCTTTATAGGAGGATTCTTATTATATGCAGCATTTTTTGCCGCAGTTGGTTCTGCCGCTAATCCAGATACAGAAACTCAACAATTCATTCTACCTATTACAGTCCCTATTATTCTTAGCATGGTCATAGCTACAACAATAATGGATAATCCATCTTCAGATTTGGTTTATTACACTTCAATGTTCCCACTAACCTCACCTATTGTAATGGCTGCTAGATTGCCTTTTATAAATTGGGCTACGGATTGGTGGCAAGTTTTAACTGCAATACTTTTACTTTTTACAACCGTATGGTTAAGCACAAAGTTTGCTGCTAAAGTTTATAAAACCGCTATATTAATGTATGGACAAAAATTAAGTTATCGGAATATTTGGAAATGGTTTAAACAAAGTAATTGATGAAAGTAGCTGTAATTGATATCGGTACAAATACTTTTAATTTGTTAATTGCGTCTAAACCGAGGAATAGGCTAGTTTTAGATAAAGTCACAAAAGAGTTTGTCTTTTTAGGCAAAGGAGGTATTAATAAAAACATCATCCAGGAAGATGCAATATTAAGAGCTATTACGACTTTAAAAGAATTCAAAGCTTTATGTTTAGAATATAAAGTTGATTCAATTCATGCGATTGCGACTTCCGCAGTAAGAAATGCAAGTAATAAATTATCTTTTGTTCAAAAAGTTTTTGATGAGACAAGTATTGAAATCCAGATTATAAATGGGGATACCGAAGCCAAATTCATATATGAAGGAGCTCGAGAATCACTTGATTTCGAAGCGCAGCCTATTCTCTTAATGGATATAGGAGGTGGTAGTACTGAATTTATAATATGTAACAATCAAAAAATATTTTGGAAAAAAAGTTTTGAAATTGGTGCCGCAAGGTTATTTGAAAAGTACCAAAAGTCAGATAAAATTACGACATCCGAAATCGCAGAAATTGAGCATCATATAGCCAATATTTTATTACCATTATTTAATATACTTAAGGAATTTAATATTATTACACTCGTTGGCTCATCAGGATCTTTCACCTCATTTGCAAAAATAATAGCAAATAAGTTAGGTAAGTCTAATGATCTTATAAAAACCTCGAACTATATATTTGACATAAAAGAGTACAACAATATTCATCAATCAATATTAAATTCAACATTAAAACAACGGCTTTATATAAGAGGATTAATTAAGGAAAGAGCACCAATGATTGTAGTTGGCACAGTACTTGTAAATTTTCTTTTGAGGAAGTTAGATATTCAACACTTCAAACTTGCTCGATATGCCCTTAAGGAAGGTGTTGCAAGTGATTTTTTCAAGAACAATTAAAACATTAAGGATATGGGAAATATTTTAGTAATTGATGACGAAAGACCAATAAGAAGAACTTTAAGTGAGATTTTAGAGTTTGAAAAATATAAAGTCGATCAAGCTGAGGACGGAGAACAAGGACTTAAAATGGCTCAAGAAAATGAATACGATGTTATTCTTTGTGATATCAAAATGCCAAAAATGGATGGTCTTGAAGTACTAGAAAAATTACAAGATTTAAAATACGATCCAGCTGTCGTGATGATTTCAGGTCATGGCACTATTGATACTGCTGTTGATGCTCTAAAAAAAGGAGCATTTGATTACATCCCAAAACCACCCGATTTAAATAGACTTTTAGTTACTGTCCGAAATGCAATAGATAAGAATAACTTAGTGGAAGAAACTAAGGTTTTAAAGAAAAAGCTAAACAAAGTTAAATCTGCCAATATAATTGGAGAATCTACAGCTATTAAAAACGTTATTGATGTCATAGATAAGGTTGCTGCTACAGATGCTAGAGTTTTAATTACAGGTGGTAATGGATCTGGAAAAGAATTAGTTGCTCGTCAAATTCATGAAAAAAGCCAACGTTCAAAAGGAAGTTTAATCGAAGTTAATTGCGCTGCAATCCCTTCTGAGTTAATCGAATCCGAATTATTCGGGCATGAAAAAGGAGCTTTTACTTCTGCTCATAAACAACGTAAAGGTAATTTCGAAAACGCAAGTGGTGGAACTTTATTTTTAGATGAAATTGGAGATATGAGTTTATCAGCTCAAGCTAAGGTATTAAGAGCTCTTCAAGAAAACAAGATCACAAGAGTTGGTGGGGAAAAAGAAATCAAAGTTGATGTAAGAGTAATTGCCGCAACTAATAAAGATTTAAAATCTGAAATTTCAAATGGAAATTTTAGAGAAGATTTATACCATAGATTGAGTGTCATTGTAATCCAAAACCCGTCTTTAAATGATCGTAAAGAAGATATCCCTTTACTTACCGATTTCTTCACAAAACAAATTTGTGCAGAACACAGCGTTGCTATTAAAACAGTAAATAAACGGGCTTTAATTGAACTTCAAAAAATAAATTGGACTGGAAATATTCGTGAATTTAGAAACGTTATGGAACGATTAATTATACTTTGCGGTAATGAAATTACAGCAACTGATGTGATATCCTTCGCTCAACCATTAAGCCAATCCTAAACAATAATGACTATCCAAAAAAATTCTCATTCTTATCGAATGAGAATTTTTTTTTGGAACTTTACTTCCTCAGTACTTAACCACATTAAAGTTAAGCGACATACCAACTTTAACATTCAAATAGGTTCTAGCTAGAAAAGAGCCAGTACCAGGCCTACTTCCTAATTCAATGCCATAACAATAACCTACTTTACTCGTGCTGTTAAAATCAAAACCTACTCTATATCCAAAAAGTTTCGCGTCGAAATAATTATCCTTCTCTGGGCCAGTAAACTTCTGTAGGTCGTACACTGCTGACTGTTTCTCTGATCCGTCGTGCCAAGTAAATAGTATATCCCCTATGACCATATTTTGAGCATACAACATATCACCATAAATCCTCCAATGATTCTTTTTATTTCGAATCCCTATACTATCCTTTACATTCACAGATAAGTGATTAATTTTCTCATATGATAAACCTCCAGAAAACAAGGAATACTTTATGTTTGAATAATTATCACCTGCGGTATTTAACAAGTAATTTATAAATTCCGTATCGTTATTACCATCAAACTCTAAATCTTTCTCTATAACCTGACCTTGATAAGCTCCTCCTCCTAGCCTGAGGCCTACTTGACGTAATTTATCAATTTTATCAAGCTCTAAGAAGTAACGTTGTTTATTCCCATTTCGAATTTCACTAGGCAAACTAACTTTTGATTTACCCTCATAAATCTCTGTCCATAAAAACAAGGTTACAACACCATTGAAGTATTTATAAGGAACATAATCATCAGCAACACCATTATATGCTTTATCAGTAGAGTTCGCTTTTACCACTTCTGGTTTTATATTAAAATAACTTCCATTATAGCCTCCATAAAATGACATTATAGTATTCATACGGAAATGAAATTCAGTATTAAATCCTAACACAGAGTTATCATTACTAACGTCAGCAAAAATAGGATTCAATTTTATTGAAAAATCTATAGGATGCTTCTCTAAATTATTTTCCTTGATATTATAATCATATTCCGATTTTTGCGTAAATCCGACAAAAGAAAAACCTATAAAAATTACGGTAAAAATATTCATCTATAATCATTTAGTATGAACCTAATTTAGTGAATAAAACCTAATTCGTAACTAAAAAAAAGTCGTTTTACACCAATCGAAAATCACCGATTAGCTCTCCAATAACACCTATTTGGCTTTAAAAACCTATCCACTTCCTCAAAGTAAACGGAACTGCTCTTGGTTCATTTAAAAGAAATGGGTAAACGAATCCTTTAATGGTAATAATGTTACCTTTTAAAAATTGACTAACATTATGGTCTTTTATATCTTTCACCAATTCAACCGGAGTACTAATCCCAAAAGCTAAACCTGTATCATAATCAGAATTTCTGAATATCCCTTTTACAAAGTCAGCGCAATTAAAAAGGAATAAAGTCCATGAACGTTTCACACTTCTTTTTGCAAAAAGCTTCATGTCAATAAACTCCTTATTGGACACTTCGAATTTCAATATTAAATTTGGATTATTTATTTGAATCCCTAGAATTTCCTTGTCAAATGATTGTAAGCTCTTGAAATCCAAAAGTAACGTATCAATTGTTCCTACAATTGAATTAGGATAATGTGAAAAATAATGAAACCCACCTGAATCCTTAAAAGCAATAGAACAATGCCCAGCTCCAGTTTTAGTTTGCGAACTTCCCCAAACCAAAACGTAAACGTCTTTCCTAGAAAAAGAAAGAATTGATATCATTAATAAACAAATAGTAATAGTTCGTTTCATCTCAAATCTTTATCCAAAGAAATGATTATTAAACGATGTTTAGAAATTAATTTGAACAAGTTAAAATTTTATAATTGCGTTTTCTGCAATTATAAATCTTCCCTCATTTCGACTAAACCTACAAATTGATCAACAGATAATTGCTCTGGTCTTTTAGTGAAAATTTCTTGCGTCAACTGCTCTGGCGTAAATAAACTTTTTAAACTTTTCCTTAACATCTTTCGTCTTTGATTAAAAGACATTTTTACAACTTGACGAAAAGCTCCATGATCACAAGTTATAGGATTATCCCTGCGTGTTAATCGAAGAACTCCACTCTTTACTTTTGGAGGTGGATTAAACACATGCTCATCAACCGTAAATAAATACTCAGCATCATAGTAAGCTTGAATAAGAACACTTATTACACCGTAAGTTTTATTTCCTGGTCCTTCACAAATTCGCTCAGCAACTTCTTTCTGAAACATTCCGGTCATTTCCGGAATAAACTCTTTGTTCTCAAGAACCTTAAAAATAATTTGAGAGGATATATTGTAAGGATAATTACCTATAACAGCAAACTGTCCATCAAACAATCCCTTAATATTCATACTAAGGAAATCTTCATTAATTACAGGAATGTCACTATAATGCTCACCTAAATAAGCAACACTCTCTCTATCTAACTCAATTAACTTTAATTCATGATCTGGATAAGCAGCTTTAACATACTTTGTCATCATACCCATCCCAGGTCCAACTTCAACAATTCCATCATATTTATCACGATGGATTAAAGTTTCACCAATTTTCTGGGCTATTCCTTCATCTGTAAGGAAATGTTGACCAAGATGTTTTTTTGCTCTTACTACTCTCATAATATTTTTTTAACCCTCTAACTCATGCTCTAAAACACTATGAAAAACAGCATATTTGCCGCCAAATCGTTTCCCTTCCAAATTAACAAAAGTTGCTTCGTGTTGACTTCTAAACTCGTTTAATTCTTTATGTCCTTCTAATCTTAATTGTAAATTATAAGAAAGATCAACTCCTTGACCTGGAATTATTCTAACTAACCTAAAATCTTTAAAAAGCTCTGTTTTCATCAATAATGAAATGTGGTCGGTTTTCATATAGTCCAACCAATCATTTTCAATGCTTTCATCTACAGCTGTAGTAATACTTAATGTAATCATCTTTCTACAAATTCTTTTAATAATTTAATATCCTCGGGAGTGAAAAACTTTAAGTCATGTTTCACGACTAATGAAAAAACCTTCCATCCTTTTAACGTAATCTTAAACTTCTTTCTTTTGATTTTAAATCCAATTACTTCAGATTTATGAATCACAGTAGGTCTTGTTTTTCTAACAAACTGAAACGGAATATTCGCTAAAAAGATAAAGAAAACAACTACTAAATAATCAACGAATTGATATTCGTGATTTTCAATAATCATTCTAACCTTTGATCCAGCAGCCCCTAAACTAGCAAGAACACCAATAATAGCTACGAAACGAAAGTATTTATAGGGATCCTCTCTTTCCTCTTTATACTTCCCGTTTTCAATTAAAAAAAGTTCATCACCTTCTACAGCGTATTCTATTCCATTCCCAACTGTTATTTTTTTCAAGCCAGAAAAGTCTTTAGCTACTTCTTCTTTCAAATTCAATTTACCAATTCGTCTAAAAAGAACAACAGCTCTATCCCAACCAGATTGACTATCGTATAATTTTAATTTCCGAATTGAACGGTTTCCTTTTTCGGCTTTTACAATAATATGAGCATAATTAAACCCTAATTTCCCTCTTATCATTTTAACCTCTTCAATATTGTCATAAGGGATAAAATCTGAAAGATTTAAAGGCAAATTAATACGCTTAATACTTCTAAGATCGAATATAGCCATAAAAAGCAGCAAGCTGATAGGATAAAACCCCGTAATTAGAGCTAGCGAGAAAACGATTATAGAAAGTAATATATTCAAGAATATTCGAACACCTCTTATATTTCGCGTTTTATGGGTATTATTAACGTGATGGCGCGGTTCAAATGTTATAACATCGTTGATCGCTATTCCATCTTGAACAAAATGTGCATAGTCCCCACTTTGTAAGTTTAATAGGTCTGCTGGGTTAGTTTTTACCAATTTTGCCATGGCAACTGAAAAGGATTAATTAATTTAGTTCTTCCAATTTTGGAATATTCTCTTACAAAAATAAACTAATGGTAACAGCTGAACAACTCAAAGACCTGGTAAAACGCTTGGAAGCATTAAGAGGATACCTAGAATTGGACAAAAAAGCTATAGAAATTCAGAATGAAGAGGAAAAAACTCAAGCTCCTGAATTTTGGAATAAGCCTAAAGATGCTGAAGTAACCCTAAAGCTTATAAAAAATAAAAAGGCATGGATTGAAGAATACGAAGGCGTTAAGTCTGCTTTAGAAGATGTTAATGTTTTACGTGATTTTTTTGAACTTGAAGAAGTTGCTGAAGAGGAAGTTGCGGAAGCTGAAGCATACGCAATAGAATTATTGGAAGCCTTAGAGCTGAAAAACATGCTTGGAGAAAAAGAAGACTTACTTAATTGTATCGTTGAAATTAACTCAGGAGCCGGAGGTACAGAATCTCAAGATTGGGCGTCCATGATTATGAGAATGTATATTATGTGGGGAGAAAAAAACGGTTTCAAGGTTAAAGAAGTTGAATATACTGATGGTGAAACCGCAGGGATTAAATCTTGTACTTTGGAGTTTGAAGGTGAATTTGCATATGGTTATTTAAAAGGAGAAAATGGAGTTCATCGACTAGTTCGTTTATCACCTTTTGATTCAGCAAATAAACGACACACATCATTCGCTTCTGTTTATGCATACCCTGTAATTGATAACACTATCGACATAAAAATACCTCCTTCGGATATTGTTTGGGACACCTTTAGATCTGGGGGCGCTGGAGGGCAAAATGTTAACAAGGTTGAAACAGGAGTTAGGTTAACGCACAAGCCTTCTGGAATCATTATAAGAAACACAGAGTCTCGTTCTCAATTGGGAAATAAGGAAAAGGCTATGCAATTATTAAAGTCTCAGCTTTATGAATTAGAAATGAGACGACGCCAAAAAGAAATTGATTTAATTGAAGGCTCCAAAATGAATATTGAATGGGGATCTCAAATTAGAAACTACATTTTCCATCCTTACAAATTAATTAAAGATGTAAGAACTGGTCATGAGACGTCAAATATCAATCACGTTATGGATGGAGAATTAATGCCTTTTATCAAATCCTATTTAATGGAGTTTGGAAAATCAGGAAGGTAAACATTAAAAAAACTAAAAAAATGAAAATCTATCATAACCCTCGTTGTAGAAAAAGTAGAGAAACGCTACAAATAATTCAAGATTCGGGAACCGAAGTAGAAATTATAAAATACTTAGAGGAAGTTCCTTCTGAAAAAGAACTTACTGATTTATTAAAAAAACTAAATATCCCAGCAGAAAAACTATTAAGAAAAACAGAGAAAATTTTTAAGGATCAATTTAAAGGGAAGGAGTTATCCGGAGAAGAGTGGATTAAAGTAATGATTGCAAATCCTAAATTAATTGAAAGACCAATCGTTGTGAAAGACGATAAAGCTGTTTTAGGAAGACCGCCTGAAAACGTAAACATATTATTATAAATAAAAAAGAGCTTCGTTTGAAGCTCTTTTTTATTTATACCAACTTGCATATTTAATATAATTATTTGCAATTCGGTTAATCTCTCCTTCAACTAGAGCTTCATCAACATCCTTTACTTTTTTCGCAGGAACTCCAGCGTAAACAGAACCAGGTTCCACAATTGTTCTTGAAGTTAACACGGCACCTGCTGCAATTATTGAATTCTCACCAATAACACAGTCATCCATGATAATTGCGCCCATTCCAACCAAAACATTACTCTTAATTGTACAACCGTGTATCATTGCTTGATGACCTATTGATACGTTATCTCCAATATTTGTTGGGCATTTCTCAAAGGTTCCATGAATTACAGCACCATCCTGCACATTTACCTTATTCCCCATTTTAATGTAGTTAACATCTCCTCTAACAACTGCATTAAACCAAAAACTACATTGAGTTCCACAAATCACCTCTCCAATAATTGTTGCGTTTTCAGCAATATAAGCGTCTTCCCCAATTTGAGGTTTAAATCCTCTAACTTCTTTTATTAGTCCCATTATTTTTTTACTGCTTTTAAAGTTGTTATCACCTTATCGTCTCGTATAATCCTAAATAAATACATTGAAGCTTTAAAATGCGAAAGGTCTAGTTTAAAGGTTGCAGACTCTAAATTTGAATCTTTAAAAACCCGTCTCCCTCTTAAATCCAAAACCTCAATTGTAAAGTCTTCAAAATTCTCACCAACATTCATCCAAACCGATTCATCAAATAAATTTGATATTACCTCAAAAACAGGAATCAAAGGGATGATTTCTACTACATCTTTAACATTTGGAGGTACCGAACAACGCCATACTTGATTTGAAGCCGTGGTAATCGAAATACTTTTGTAATCAAAAATAGTATCAGAACCATAAATAGAACCAGCCTTAAACGTAATTATTTGTGCCCCTTCAGCAAAGTCATTCCCTAAGTAATCTATTTTTAATAAAGAATAAGCAACATTGGCCGTAGAGGACGCATTATTCGTAATAATGAAGTTAATATTATATACAAGCCCGGTCACGACTTTTATAAAAGTAGCGTCGGCTTCAAAATTCTCATAGCTAATATTGAGCTCTATTTCTTCCGCAGAATTAAAATGGAAGGAGCCGTCAGTAGTTCCATTCACATCAGAGAAAGCTCCTTTAGTTTTATTTTCTCTTTTAATAAAAACTGGGAAATCGGCAACCGAAACTCCTATTAATTGTCCATTTCTGTACTCTTCAATCTCATATGCAAACACATAGTTTCCAAAAGGAGGATCTATCCAAGAAAACAAACCAGTTTTTTCATCTATAGAAACTCGATCTGGAGTATAATAACCAGGCACAGAATATGCATTTGTAGCTTTTGGACTAATTAATTTAAAACTCAAACTATCCCCATCAATATCAAAATGGGTAAGACTCAGGAAGTAATCTTCACCTGGCTTTCCAAACATATACGGTTCAGATAAAAAACTTGGAGCATTATTTTGACAAAATGATACGGTATCAGCCACTGGTATTATGGCATCAAAGTACAATAAAGTACTTCCTGATTTTCCTGCTTCGATATTAAGAATATCATAAGGTCTAAAATTATCAACAAAGACTAATTGATAGTTACCTTCTTTTGTAAATATATGTTCACCCTTGTAAATATTTTTTTTGATACCTGGGAAAACAGTTTCGCCATTTCCATTATTATTCGTTCTTTGGACATACTCTTCTATACCGTCCCCCCAAATCACATTAACCGAATCACGATCAGAATTAACTTTAGAGTTATCAGCATAAGTTACCACAGTAACTTCATACTTAAAACCACTTATATGAGTATAGGAAATATAACCACCATAGTAGTGATCAGCCTTTACATTAAACGCTACCAGCAATAGCGAAATGAATAAAACGCGTATTTTCCCAAAACGGGATAATTTAGATATCATTGTCACGCTCCAAAAATACTACCTTTATCTGAAATAAATATTATTCCTTGTCCAAATTGGATAATCAATTAATAATTCAGTAAATGAAAAAGATATATCATCTAGGAAGTTGCTCTACCAATATTAGAATTCTTAAAGAATTAAACTTAGAAAATGTAGAATTACAGGACATCAAAAAAAAACCAATGTCTGAAACTGAAGTAGAAGAATTAAAAAACTTAGCAGGATCTTACGAAGCTCTTTTTTCTCGAAAAGCGATGAAATACAGATCTTTAGAATTAAATAAAAAAACACTCTCTGAAAATGATTACAAAAGTCACATCATAGAAGAATACACCTTTTTAAAGAGACCAGTGGCTATTATTGATGGAGAAATATTTATCGGGAATTCAAAAAAAAACGTTGAGGCTTTAAAAGCTAAACTTTTTTAACCTAATAGTTTGAAAGGAAATACTTCCGCACATATTGCACTAATCACATTAAACCTGTTGTATGCAATAAGTTATTTTGTAATTAAATCTGTTGCTCCTGATTATTTAGGAGCGAATGGTTTTGTATTCATACGCGCTTCAGGAGCCTTTCTTCTTTTCCTAACAATTGATGCTTTTTTACCCAAGGACAAAGTTGACAAAAAAGATTACAAAAAATTTGTTTTTGCAGCATTATTTGGAGTTGTTTTCAATCAACTGTCCTTTTTTAATGGAATAACCTATACCGCTCCAAATTACGCTGCTATAATAATGACCACTACCCCTATTATTGTGTTAGTGATTTCAGCATTATACTTAAAAGAACGAATTACAAAAAATAAAATCATAGGAATGGTTCTCGGCGGGATAGGAGCTGTAACAGTAATACTCCACAATAAGATTTCGAAAGAAGCCCCAAACCCACTTTTAGGAAACTTACTCATTTTTAGTAATGCTGCTAATTTTGGATTTTATATCGTTTACTGCAAGCCACTTATAATGAAGTACAAACCCTTCACCGTCCTTAAATGGGTTTTTCTTCCTGGTGCATTAATTTTATTTCCAATTGGACTTCCCGATTTAATAGAATCTTCTTGGGACTTTCCTTTTGAAATTTGGATTAGCATCCTTTATGTTGTTGTCGCTATTACATTTTTAACGTTTTTATTAAATATGTTTGCCATTAGCAAAGTATCACCAAATGTTGCTACCTCCTATATATTTCTGCAGCCATTTATGAGCGCGATACTGAGTTACTTTATCGACGATCAAATAATTGATTTCTACAGTATTTTAGCATCTACACTAATATTTACAGGTGTTTATTACGTTAGCTTTAAAAAAGCTTAGCTACTCCAATATTCAACTCCTTTAAAATCCCTATTTTTGTCCTATGGTACAATCAATGACTGGTTTTGGAAAAGCTCAAATAAGTATTCCCGGAAAAAACATCTCTATAGAAATCAAATCGCTAAACTCGAAACAACAGGATTTCTCTGTTAGAATGCCTGGTATTTTTAAGAGTAAAGAGATGGCAATTAGAAAGCTTTTACAAAAAAGCCTTTTTCGTGGAAAAGTTGAATGTAATATCAATGTTGAATTAACTGGCGAAAACGCTAACTATAAAGTAAATACTGAATTAGTTCAATCTTACTTTGAGCAGCTTAAACCACTGTTAAACGTAGAAGATATTACTCCAGAAATTCTTGCTACAATAATGAAGATGCCTGATGTCATGAATTCGGGCAAAGAAGATATTAATAAAACAGAATGGGAATCTTTAGAAGCTGGAATTAAAGAGGCTTTAAAAAACATTGTTGGCTTTAGAAATGACGAAGGGAAAAGTCTTGAAGTTGATATGCTAGAAAGAGTTGATGCAATTGAACAAGGTTTAGAAAACGTTAAAAAGTTTGATGAGGAACGAATCGATACTTTAAAAGCTAAATTAGCTGCAGCAATTTCTGAAATCAAAGAAGATCTTATTGATAAAAATAGATTTGAGCAAGAACTCATATACTACCTAGAAAAACTAGATATCAATGAAGAAAAGGTTAGACTTTCTCAGCATTGTAAATACTTTAAAGAAACACTTTCAATAGAAGGTGAAAAAGGAAAAAAGTTAGGATTTATCTCTCAGGAAATGGGAAGAGAAATTAACACTGTAGGTAGCAAAGCTAACGATGCTCAAATTCAGAAAACAGTTGTTTTAATGAAAGACAGTTTAGAAAAGATTAAAGAGCAAGTTTTAAACGTACTATAATATGAGTGGAAAATTAATCATATTCTCGGCGCCTTCTGGGGCAGGAAAGACAACGATTGTTCATCATTTACTAAGTAAAAAGTTTGGATTAGAATTCTCAACATCTGCAACTACTCGTGAAAAAAGAGATGGCGAAGTTGATGCAAAAGATTACTATTATTTGTCCGTTGAAGATTTTAAAAATAAAATCAACGATAAGCAATTTGTGGAATGGGAGGAAGTTTACACCGATAATTTTTATGGAACGCTAAGAAGTGAAGTAGAAAGAATTTGGAAAAAAGGGAATGATGTGATTTTTGATGTTGATGTTGACGGTGGTTTAAACCTCAAACACGCATTTGGTGAAAAAGCATTGGCCATTTTTGTAATGCCTCCATCATTGGATAAGCTAAGAACACGTTTAGAAGGTAGAGATACTGAAACACCTGAATCTGTAGACAGAAGAATGTCGAAAGCTCCAGCCGAAATTGAAAAATCGGTGGATTTCGATAAACTAATATTAAACGACTCTCTTCCTGAAGCTTTTAAAAAGGCGGAAAACATGGTTAGAGACTTTTTAAAAAGTAAATAAACTTACTAAATTTTGATTAATCTAATATAGTTCGTGGGGAAAACTAAAAATGTAGGATTATACTTTGGGTCATTCAACCCCATACATTCGGGTCACTTAATGTTGGCTAACTACATGGTTGAATACACTGAAATAGACGAATTATGGTTTGTCGTTTCTCCACAAAATCCGTTTAAAAAACCAAATTCGCTGTTGTCAGAAATACATCGATTTGCAATGGTAGATAGAGCTATTGAAGGAGATGACCGATTTAAAGCTTCTAAAATAGAATTTAAACTACCCAAACCCTCTTACACGACAGATACATTAGCGCATTTAGCGGAAAAATTCCCTTTAATTGAGTTTTCATTAATTATGGGAGCAGATAATCTTACTTATTTGCACAAATGGAAAAACGTAGATTTCTTAATTAAAAATCATACTATTTATGTTTATCCTCGACCAAATGCGAAACAAGGTGAATATCATAATCACCCGAACATTAAGTTAGTTGATGCACCTCAAATAGAAATTAGTGCAAGCTTTATACGTAAAGCTATTAGGGAAAAGAAAGATGTTTCTTGGTTTTTACCAAAAGGCGCAGCTCAGTATATTGAAGAAATGAACTTTTACAAAAAATAAGTATGAATATTCTAATTACAGGGGTTAGCTCGGGAATTGGGTGGGGTCTTGCTAAGCATTATCTAGAATTAGGACATACTGTTTTTGGGTTAAGTAGAAGAACACCTAAGGATCTTATTAAAAAAGCTAATTTTAGCTTTGCTCAATGTGATTTGACAAATTTTAATACATCCTCCGAAATAATATCTCACTTAATTTCGGGGATTAAAACAATGGATTTAGTTGTTTTAAATGCAGGCATACTTGGCCCTATTACTGATATGAAAACGCAGAAAATTAACAACCTCCAAGACGTGATGAATATCAATGTATGGGCAAACAAGCCTGTTATAGATACTTTAATTAAAAACATCCCTAGTCTTGTAAAGGTTGTAGCAATTTCCTCAGGTGCCTCGATAAATGGAAATAAAGGTTGGGGCGGATATTCTATTTCTAAAGCGGCATTAAATATGCTCATTAAACTTTACGCTTCAGAAAACGAGAAGACGCTATTTTATAGCTTAGCTCCTGGACTAGTAGATACAGCAATGCAGGATTATTTATGTGGAAACAAGTTAAATATTAACGATTTCCCAGCGCAAAAAAAGTTGAAATCAGCAAGAAACACAGCTAGTATGCCTCAACCTGAAATGGCCGCTAAATTACTATCAAACGCCATTAAAAATCTAAACGATTATAATTCCGGTGAGTTTATTGACATACGAAATCTATCATAAGGATAAGACCATATCTATTAAAGAAAATCACTTGAATTCAAGCATTAAATAAAGTAACCAACAAAACAAGTGCTCTTAAAAAAATTTTAAATGAAGTAAAAAGATGTTCCAGTTGAATTTAACTGGCTTTTTTTATTGAGGAAAGTTAAAAATATAATCAAAAAAAAAGCGAATCTTTCGATTCGCTTTTTTTAGTACCCGGAGCGGGACTTGAACCCGCACGACCGCAATAGTCACAGGATTTTAAGTCCTGCGTGTCTACCAATTCCACCATCCAGGCTTAATATGCTCAGAGCGAAAGACGGGATTCAAACCCGCGACCCTCACCTTGGCAAGGTGACGCTCTATCACTGAGCTACTTTCGCTTATAAATTCAAAGAATCCAATTTTTTCAATTGGGAGTGCAAATATAATCAAATCTAATTATTCTCACAATAGTAAATTCATTTTTTTTAAATTTACTTTCTATTCAGAAACTAAATCCCTTAATATCAATAGTTAAACTACTTAACACAATATTAACAAACCTGGTTTTTCTTTTCGTTTACAGCGAGGTATTCATTTTCTCAATGTGTAAACTGCAATCGAAAATGATGCAATAATCCCTTTACTATACTCATTTATACATTATAATTGTAACCGATATCACAACGATAGCAAATCACAATAAATCTCTAATTGAATATCTTTAATATTTTCTTTTAAAAATAAATCTGCTCCGATTACCCTAAATCTACTACTTATCCTAACAAAGTATAAAAAGCAAACCTCAACCCTATATAAAACTCTAATTTCACTAAAGCCTCGATTTTACTGGGTATGCATACCAATAATTATATTGTTTATTCACTAATTCAATTTAAGCCTTCTTAATTCGAGTCAAAATTCAGTTTAAAATTTAAGCTCAATTCTTATTCATTTTATATTACCTACC
The DNA here is from genome assembly GCA_905182585.1 of uncultured Flavobacteriales bacterium. Lineage (GTDB taxonomy): Bacteria > Bacteroidota > Bacteroidia > Flavobacteriales_C. The sequence continues at coordinate 26,642 of CAJJCC010000033.1, read as the reverse complement.
AGGAACAAGTCAAAAAGGACAAACAGAGACACTTAAAATTAAATCTCTGACAACTTAAACTATAAATGATTTTGCTTTTTCCAAAGCCACGGATATCCCTGCTATATTCTTACCTCCAGCTGTAGCGTAAAAAGGTTGCCCACCTCCACCGCCTTGTATTTCTTTTGCTAAATCACGAATAATCTGTCCCGCATTCAATCCCTTATCTTTTACTAAGTTTTCACTTACTACAACCGTTAAATTAGGCTTACCGTTTATTTCAGCTCCTAAAACCATAAATAGGTTATCTATTTCAGATCGCATTTGAAAAGCTAAATCTTTAATTGCATCAGTAGAATCAAGATCAACTGTAGAGGCTAAAAAGTTCACTCCATTAACTTCAGTTACAGCAGAATTCAATTCAGATTTTAAGCCTTTTGCTTTATCTCTCACTAATCCCTCTACCTCTTTTTGAAGCTTTGTATTTTGAGAAAGCATACTTTCCAAATGCTTTTTAACATCCTTAGGGTTTTTCAATAACGCCCTAACGTCATTTAGCAATGTTAATTCTTTATTTAAAAACTCCTCAGCCTTAGTTGATGTTATCGCCTCAATCCTTCTTACTCCAGCAGCAACGGCTGTTTCATTTGTGAAAATAAATTTTCCTATTTGAGAAGTTGAGGCAACGTGAGTACCTCCACATAGTTCTATAGAATCTCCAAATTGAATCACTCTAACCTTATCACCGTACTTTTCACCGAATAAAGCCAAAGCGCCTTGAGATTTTACTTCATCTAAACTTGCAGCTCTATTTTCATTTAAATCATAATTTGAACGAATAGCATCATTCACTAAAACCTCAACTTCTCTAAGCTCTTCATCAGATACTTTTTGAAAGTGTGAGAAATCAAATCTTAAATTCTTATCGTTTACTAAAGATCCTTTTTGTTCAATATGCTCTCCAAGCACAACTCTTAAAGCATGGTGCAGTAAATGGGTTGCTGAATGGTTTGCATTTGTAGCCGATCTTCTTGCCTTACTTACAACTGCTTTATAAGTGGCTGATGGATCAGATGGTAATTGATTCATAAAATGAAGAATAACTCCATTTTCCTTTTTAGTGTCTTGAATTGGAAATTTATCTTCTCCTAAAAACAGAACTCCAACATCTCCAATTTGTCCACCACCTTCAGGATAAAATGGGGTTTGATCCAGTTCAACCTGATACAGATCCTTTCCTTTGGCTCTAATCCCTCTGTATCTTAATATTTTTGATTCTGTTTCTAAATTGTCGTATCCAACAAAAATGCCTTCTCCTTTATTAACAACAACCCAGTCTTCAACTTCAATCACTGTAGCTTTCCTTGATCTTGCTTTTTGCTCTTCTAATGCAGCCTTAAAGCCTTTTTGATCAACAACTAGGTTTTGTTCTTTCGCCAACAATTCTGTTAAGTCAATTGGGAAACCAAAAGTATCCAATAACTCAAAGGCAAATTTACCTTCGATTGTTTCGGTAACAGTTTTTGAATAGACATTAAATTTCTCGATACCTTTTTCTAAGGTTCTTAAAAAGTTTTGTTCCTCTTCTTTAATTACTTTTTTTGCTAATTCTTGTTGTTTTGATAACTCAGGGAAAAACTCCCCCATTTGCTCACCTAAAACGTCAACTAGCTTATAAATAAAAGGCTCCGAAATATTTAATTTGGAATAACCATAACGAACAGCTCTTCTTAAAATCCTTCTGATAACATAACCGGCTCCTGTGTTTGAAGGCATCTGTCCATCAGAAATAGCAAAAGCGACTGCTCTTACATGGTCAGAAATAACTCTGATCGCAATATCAGTTTCACTTTTCTCTTGACTTGTGTATTTAACTCCACTTAATTCAACAACCTTATCAATCAAAGGAATGAAAACATCTGAATCGTAATTAGATTGGACTCCTTGAAGTACCATTGCTAATCGCTCAAACCCCATTCCTGTATCAACATGTTGAGCTGGTAGTTTTTCTAACTCTCCATTAGCTAACCTGTTAAATTCCATAAATACCAAATTCCAAACCTCAATAACTTGAGGATGGTCCATATTTACTAAATCAGCACCAGGTACTTTAGCTTTTTCTTCAGCAGAACGAATATCAATATGAATTTCAGAACACGGCCCACAGGGTCCTGATGCTCCCATTTCCCAAAAGTTATCTTTTTTATTACCCATTAAAATTCTATCCTCCGCAACAATTTCTTTCCAGAAATCAAAAGCTTCTTTATCTAATTTTAATCCATCATTATCGGCTCCTTCAAAAACGGTGACATAAAGCCAATCCTTTTCAACTTTACAAACCTCTGTTAAAAACTCCCAAGCCCATGAGATTGCTTCTTTCTTGAAGTAATCTCCGAAACTCCAGTTTCCTAACATTTCAAACATGGTGTGATGATAAGTATCAACTCCTACTTCTTCTAAGTCGTTATGTTTTCCAGAAACTCTTAAACATTTCTGACTATTACATACTCTAGGGTATTTAACTTCGGCATTACCAAGAAACATATCTTTAAACTGATTCATTCCCGCATTAATAAACATTAATGTTGGATCATCTTTAACCACCATTGATGAAGATGCCATGAATTCATGTTCTTTATTTTTAAAGAACTCTAAAAAGCTTTTACGTATTTCCTTGGCTTTCATAATCTTATTTTAATAATCATTAACACTAGCCCAAACAGCACACAATTTGATTACCCGAACATTTGGTTATCTTTGTTTAGTACTCCTAGCCATTTTTGAGAGGCAAAGGTAATAAATTATGAGCAAGACTAATTTTAAGTTTAACGATAAAACACTCGAATACGAAAAGGTAGAAGTTTCGTTGAGAGCCCGACTAAAAAAAGTAGGGTTACACTTGGGCGTTTCTATTGTTTTAGCCTTAGTTGTTATTATTGGCTCATACCCTTTAGTATCTCGCTATAGCCACCATGAAAAGATGCAACAAATTCAGACTCTTGAATCTGAATACGTTTTAATGAATCAAAAAGTGAAAGCAATGGCTTCTCAATTACAAATTCTGAAGTTAAGAGATGACTCTGTTTATGCTGGTATTTTTGGTGTTTCACCAGTATCGAAGAGTTTACGATTAGGAGGAACTGGTGGAGTTGATGAATTTAAAAAGCTGAGAGGTTACAACAATAGCGAATTAATGTTAACCTCAGCTAGTCTTATAAAAGCGTTAGAAACTCAAGTGAAAATTCACAAACAAGGGTTTGATCGTATTATTAACCTTGCAAATACAAGATCAGAAAAACTTTCTCATGTACCGGGTATTCAGCCTATTCACAACCATAATTTAATTAGAACAGCTTCTGGTTTTGGTATGAGAATGCACCCTGTATATAATGTACCTAAACTACACTCAGGAATTGACTTCACTGCTAAAACAGGTACCGAAATATTCTCTACTGGAGATGGCGTTGTTGAAAAAGTGACAAAGTCCTACACGGGATACGGGAAACACGTTGTTATCGATCATGGTTTCGGTTACAAAACCCTCTATGCTCATATGAGTACCTTCAAAGTTAAGAAAGGACAAAAAGTAAAAAGAGGTGATATTATTGGTGCTGTAGGAAATACAGGAACTTCAACTGGTCCACATTTACATTATGAAGTAATTCGAAATGGAAGAAAAATAGACCCTGCTAACTTCTTTTTTAATGATTTAAATTACGACCAATACCAAGAGATGCTTAAAATCTCAACTCAAATCAACACTTCTCTTGATTAAGATTCTTCATCAAAAGAAGTGTTCCTTATTGAATTAACTTAATTTCTTTATTATATTCGTTGTAATCTTAATTTACGCGCTGTGGCTTTCGAAAATAACGATTCTTTAAAACTTTACTACTCCATTGGAGAAGCTGCTGAAATTCTTAACGTTAATACTTCCTTAATTCGATTTTGGGAAAAAGAGTTTCCTATTCTTAAACCTAAAAAAAACAAAAAAGGAAATCGTCAGTTTACAAAAGACGATATTGAGAATTTAAAAATGATTTATCATTTAGTAAAGGAAAGAGGTTTCACACTACAAGGTGCTAAAGAAAAACTGAAGAAAGGGAAAGGTACCACTAAGAAAGAAGTTGATATCGTAGATTCTTTAGAGAAAGTAAAAAGCTTTTTACTAAATCTTAAAAAGGAGTTATAGTTTTTAAGATCAACTACAGATTGGCCCGATTTATTGCACTCAGCCCTAAGACAATATCGTTATAATTCTTTTTGCTAAAACAAGTTTTAAACGTTTAGTTTAAAGCAAGTACTGTGAAATGTAGTTATTATACTTATCAATATTTAACAACGTAAAAAAGCTCCTGTTTTCCAATAGAAGCTTTTTGTTCTTGTATATAAACGCTTTTAACATCTAAAAGCAATGTGTTTAGCAAACTTAATTTATCTTAAAATAACCCGTTTATTTGAGCATCGATTTTAGAAATAACTTCTCCTAAATCTTCTTTATCAGTGGGAAAATGATTATTATCCACATCGATGATTAAAAGCTTTCCCTCATTGTACTCACTAATCCAAGCTTCATATCTTTCATTTAATCTATTCAAGTAATCCAAACGAATTGAAGTTTCGTATTCTCTTCCTCTTTTTTGGATATTATCTACTAAATTAGGAACGCTAGAACGCAAGTAAATCAACAAATCAGGAGCCTTTACAAGGCTATTTGTCAAATCGAAAAGTTGAATATAATTATCAAAATCTCTTTTCGACATTAAATTCATTGAATGTAAGTTAGGGGCGAAAATATAAGCGTCCTCATAAATAGTTCTATCCATGATTACATTCTTCCCACTTTCACGATAACGCATTACATTATTATATCTGTTTTGAAGAAAATAAATCTGAAGATTAAAAGACCATCTTTGCATGTCTTCGTAAAAATCGTTTAGGTACGGATTATCTTGGGTATCCTCAAAATGAGCCTCCCATCCATAATGTTTCGATAAGAGTGATGTTAACGTTGTTTTACCTGCCCCGATGTTTCCAGCAACTGAAATTTGCATAATCTTCTAATTTATAAGTCCAATAATAATCAAAAAGTAGTTGACTTTAAAAGCTAAGATGATAAATATAAAACTTTTCTTTAGTAAGCAAGAACATCTTTTGCTTGTAATAGGCAAAATCAACAATATTTTTCACGCCTAATGCTTGTTTTTTCTCATCCTGAAGGATTAAATCTTTAACGATCATTGAATCGTTTCGAATAAAAAGAATATTGTCTCCTTTAATTTGAAACTCTCCTTTAGGCTTAATTTTTATAGTTCTTAAATAACTTCCAAAAAAATCAAACTCTAATATACCTTTTTTAGGGTCGCACAAGAACACTTTGTTTCCACTTTCCTTTAAACTAGTTATATCCCAGTTCTGGTTTGTTAAGTTTATCAAATTTCCGGAAGACGAAATCATACTCAAATTCTTATCAAACTTTTTTAATTCCTGATTCACAGCGTCAAATATCCAAAAATTATTATCTCTACTTACTCCCACTGCTTTAGATAACTCAATACCTAAATCATCTAAGTTTATTGTTGATGAAGCTTCAGACAGTGTTTTATCAAGAAATTGAATAGAGTTTAGACTTTTGCTGAAAACCAGAATTTTAAGCATGTTTTGAGGCGCCACTAAATCCACCTCAATTACTTTACTATTAAAAGTGAATAAAGTGTCCAAGTCACTGTTTAACTTTAATAAATGGTTTTGATTATTAATAGCGTAGAGATTACCCTCTTCGTCCAGTTCAAAGGATGAGAAGTTTGTATGTACAACTTTTTCTTCTTGAATAACAGTTGCCTGAAATGCAAAAATACTTGTGAAAAATGTAAGTAAAATTAATTTCATGATTTAGAAAAATATAATACTCCTTCAACGTATTTTCGATCGTTGTTTAATCGCGGAACTTTATGCTGACCTCCTAATTTATTTTTACTCTTTAACCATTTATAGAAAGTTCCTTTAGGTACACTTCTAACAATAGGCATTCCAAGAATCATATTATTAAATCGTTTGGCCTCATAATCTGAATTTAAACTTTTCAAAGCATCATCTAAAAACGCCCTAAAAAAATTCAAATCGTTAGGCTCTCTATCAAATTCAATTAACCACTCATGGAAACCGTTTTGATTCTCTCTTAAATAATTTGGGGCAGCTGTCCATTCGTTTATTACTGCATTTGTGTTATCACACGCTATTTTAATTGCTTTTATTGCATTATCAATTACGACCTCCTCTCCAAAAGCATTCATAAAATGCTTTGTTCTACCGGTTATTCTTAATCGATAAGGATCAATTGAGGTAAACATTACAGTATCTCCTAATTGGTAACGCCATAACCCGGCATTAGTGGAAATAACCATTGCATACTCCTCATCAGTTTGCACACTTTCCAAGCTTAATACTTTTGGGTCTTCTAGTTCCCATTGATCTTTAGTAATAAACTCATAAAATATTCCGTAATCTAACATTAATAGAAAATCAGAAACACCCTTTTCGTATTGAATCCCAAAAAACCCTTCACTTGCATTAAAAATTTCAAGATAATTTAACTTAGGCGCCAATTGTTTAAATCGTTCCTTAAAAGGATCAAAATTTACAGCCCCATGAATATACATTTCCAATTTAGGCCAAACTTCATTTAAATCATTGGCACCGGTCTTTTGTAAAACTCGTTCAAATAAAATTTGTGTCCAGGAAGGAACTCCAGTTATAGATGTTATTTTTTCTTTAATAATCTCTTCGGCCATTCGTTCGATTTTCACCTCCCAGTTCCCCATCAATGCTACGTCATTGCTAGGGGCTTGTTGACGGGTAACCCAGAAGGGTAAGTTCGAAATAAGTATGGCAGAAAGGTCTCCTACAATGGAGCCATTTATATTTGGATCCATCTGACTACTCCCGCCCATTAAAACGGTCTTGCCTGTAAAGACCTGAGTATCTTCATGCCAATTACAATATAACGACAACATGTCCTTCCCTGCCTTATAATGACAATCAAACAAAGACTCCTCACTTACAGGTATGAACTTACTTTTATCTTCGGTTGTTCCGGAGGATTGAGCAAACCATTTGATATCTGAGGGCCACATGATATTTTTCTCACCCTTTTTTGCTCGAAAAATATCAGGCTTTATACTTTCATAAGTTTGTAATGGTATTCTATTTTTAAATTCTTCGTAGCTATTTATTGACGCAAAATCATATCGACTACCCCATTCTGTATTAGAAGCTGTTTTTAAAAGGTTGCTTAAACAATCTCCTTGAACTTCATGAGGAAACTTTAAAAACAATTCCATTTGATGGAATCGCTTCTTCATTCTCCAAGTTATTAACGAGTTTAAAAATGCCATAAAGAAATAATCAAATTAAAAATAATCTAATTTTACTAGCCAATTACTACTTAATTGAAATTACAAATGGCAATCGTACTTGCGGCGTCTGAAATGTTTTGAAAAAATCAGGATTTTGAATCATGTAATTATAGTTCGCAAATGGCTCTGGCAATCTAACCTCATGATTGGAAAAATGTTTAACAACTTGCTCAATAGGAGATAGAACCTTTGGTAATTCAACTAGTTTGTATGTTTTAATATTTGCCGCTTTTTTTGCCGTTTCAATCGCCATATTAAGCCCTCCAATAGAATCAACTAACCCATTTTCTTTTGCTTGCCTACCAGTCCAAACTCTTCCTGAAGCTAATTTATCAACTTCTTTTTTACTTAAGTCTCTACCTTTAGCTACTCTATCAAGAAAAACATCATATACTTTGTTTATTCCCAATTGAACTCTAGCTTTTTCTTTTGTTGTTAAAGAGCGATCAAAAGATGGGAAATCACTCATTTTATGCGTTTTCACTTTTTCAACATTAACCCCTATCTTTTTGGTTAACTCTGAAACGTTGAACATTAATCCAAACACACCAATCGAACCAGTTATCGTGTTGTTTTCAGCAAATATTATATCACCAGCAGTGGCCATATAATAGCCTCCTGAAGCGGCTACATTGCCCATACTAATGATAACAGGGACTTTTTCTTGGATTAATTTAATCTTTCTCCATAATTCTTCCGATGCTTTAGCGCTACCTCCCGGAGAGTTAATTCGAAGAACCATCGCCTTAACTGATTTATCCTTTAAAATGTCGTCAAATATTTTTCCATATTGAAATCCACTGATATCAGATTCTGAAGACATATCTATAATGCTACCTTCAGCGTTAACAACAACAAGTTTATCGTCCGTAAATGAAGCAGGTGGATTTGCATTAATTAATTGTTTTACTGAGATGTATTCCTCTTTACCAGAAAGCAGTTTTTTAAAAACATTTTTAACTTCATCTTCGTATTTAATTGCATCAACAAATCCATACCTTAAAGCTTCTTTTGGAGTTAAAACACCTAATTCATTAGCTACAAACTCCAGGGCTTCTTTAGAGATGCCACGGCTTTCTTCTATGTCCGAACAAATATTCATCCAAACATCAGTAAGAAGCTCTTTTACCTGATACTCATTTTCATTACTGATTGAATCCATAATAAATGGTTCTATGGCACTTTTAAATTTACCTACTCTGATCGGTTCCGCCTTTACCCCTATTTTGCCAAGCATTGATTTAAAATAAAGCAATTGCGCGCCAAGACCTTTCCACTCGAACCCAGTCATATTTCCAAGATAAATAGAATCTGCAACGGATGATAAATGATATCCGATTTGAGACATTGCGGTAGAATAGGAAATGATCTTTCGTCCAGATTTTTTAAATTCTAGTAAAGATCTTCGTAAGCTTTCAATATTTGCCAAGCTTCCATCAACAGATCCAACCTCTAAATAAATAGCTTTTATTAGCGTATCCTTAATAGCAAGTTGAATCGCTTTTTCGATGGCTTGGTTATCTGATTGGCAATTTGATTCCTTAAATATTTCGGTACCTTTTGATTGATCTTTTAAATGACCATTGACTTTGATGTGCAATATAGAATTATCACTAACCTCAAAATCATCACCTCCTGAAACAAGAGAAATAAAAATAATTAAAACAGTGATTATACTAAAAACTACTAAACTTATAAGATTAGCAAAGAGGTTTCTTAAAAAATGCATGTTAAGAATTTTAAACAAAAATAAGCTTAATTGTAATTAATACATAGTAAAATTACACGAACGGTTTAAACAATGAAAAATCAAGTATACTTAGGTTTAGGGACAAACCTTGGAAATAAGCTAGAAAACCTTTACAAAACTATTGATGTGCTTTCTCAAAACGTGGGAATCATTACAAATAAATCATTGATATATCAATCAGAACCTTGGGGTTTCAAAGCAAAGGATTCATTTTACAATATGGTAATTGAAATAAAAACATCCTTTACTCCTGATCAACTTTTAATTGAAATTCAAAAGATTGAAACATTAATAGGAAGAAAAGTAAAAACTAAAGTGGGCTACGAATCAAGATTAATTGATATAGATATTTTACTATATGGTGATGTAACGATAAATAAACCTTTATTAAGAATCCCTCACTTACTAAATAAAGAACGATTATTTGTTTTACAACCTTTACTTGAAGTTTTAAACCCCGATTCGATTTTTAAAATTGAATATGAACATCAGTTAAAAACAGTATTTAAACTAAAAACCCTCAAAAAAGCAGAACATTTGTAACAAAACATCGTATTCTTGTTCTTAATCAAGAAAATAAATGTTTAAGATGTCGAAGAATAGGTAAAATCTATTTATCATTGTATTAAATTAGAAATAAGGCAATTTATATTTTATAACTATTATGAAAATTACAAAATCAATTTTTGGATGCGGAATGGCATTAGCTTTATCAGCTGGTGTTGCTAACGCTCAAGACGATTCTGCTGAGAAATCTCAGCTTCCTGTCTGGATGGAGAACGTATACTTAGGAGGATCTATTGGTGCTACTACAACTATTACGGATGTGAAGCAATATGACCTGTACCCCGTGAGGAAATACAGAAATGAAATTGGTTTTGGCGGCGAAGGTTTTATTGGTTACACTATTAACTCAGCTTTTTCTGTTGAAGGAAGATTAGCTGGTATAGGAATTAATGGTACAAACAGAGCTAATAATGAGTGGTTTACTGGTGGTGGTTTTGAGCCAAGTTTAAATTTAAAAGTAAATTTCACAAACCTATTTTTCACAGGAGCCAAAAAAGGATCTGGAAAACTTGCAGTTAGTGGTTATGCTGGAGCAGGTTTGTTCATGTTTAGATCTAGACTTTATTTACTTGACGAAGGGACTAAGATATCTGAAGGTGTAAAATCTGATATTGGTGCAAATGTTGGTTTTGAGAATGACTATGAAACTAAAAATAATCGGACTCAAGAAATTTCTATTCCAATAGGAATTCAAGTTGCGTACAAAATCACAAATCAAATTGAGGTTTTATTTGACCAAAGAATTGGTCTTGTTCAAACGGATAAATTAGATGCTAAAGTAAGTGGTACTTCTTCTGGAGAATTTTACACTTATACTGCTTTGGGTTTAAATTATAAATTATCTGACAAACAATGGTTAAGACCAGAAGATCAATTTAACGACAAGCTTGCTGTAGTTGATTCAATCTTAGAAGGTTTCATTGACACTGACAATGACGGTGTAATGGATAACTACGATAAAGACAATAAAACTCCTGAAGGTGCTAAAACTACAGGAGACGGTATGGCAATGGATACAGATGGTGATGGTGTTGCTGATTATGTTGACCAAGAAAGATTATCTATCTGTACTGAAGTTGATGAAAATGGTGTTGCTTTAGATACGGATGGAGATAATGTTCCTAACTGTAAGGATTCTGAACCAAATACTGAATCAGGTGCTCAAGTTGATGTTACAGGAAAAGCTATTTCTGCTTTGGCTGGATTATCAACAAGTGATAATGCTTCAGCTGACGCAGGTTTACCCTCTGTATATTTCGCAATGTCATCTACAAAGCTAGGATACGAAAACTACACTGCTTTAACAGAAGTTGCTAAATTCTTGAAGAAGAACAAAGGAGTTAAATTAACTGTAGTTGGTCACACTGATGCAACAGGTTCTGAAGATTTCAATAAGAAACTAGGAACTAAAAGAGCGCAGGCTGTAATCGATCATTTAGTTAAGATCTATGGTATTGATGCTTCTAACTTAACGGCATCGTCTGAAGGTTCTTCAAACGGAATAGCTTTAGCTAAAGCTGCTAAAGCTAACAGAAGAGTTGACTTCTTATTCACAAAATAGGATTAATGCTATAATATTAAAGCCCTTCGAAATTCGAAGGGCTTTTTTTTGCTCAGTACTTTCCTATGAAAAACTCAATTAAATTAGTAGAAAGTAACGATTGCTAAGGAAAAACGGATTTGAACAACAGCCTGTATTTAACTTTTTTGAAACAAAAAAGGAAGAGTCTTAATAGTTTAAACATTTTCACCTCTAAATATTCTACATGGAAAGGCTATTTATCTTAAAGACATTGTTCTATAAAATTCCCATAAGTTTATGAAATGGATCTTTACTTTTTGAAAGCTTTGTGTAAAAATCCAAAAAAATTGGCGCAACCAAAATAAATTAAAAAAGCGTACGATTTTAATAAGCCCACATTAGCTTTTAATGATAACAGAATACAACACTAAAGGAATTCCCAGTTAATGGGTATCTTTTTTCAAACCCTTTTTAGCGTTGGTTTAATAGTTTAAATGATTCCCAAATTACAATACCGGCACAAACGCCTACATTTAAAGAATGTTTAGTGCCAAATTGCGGAATTTCAATACAAGCATCACTCTGATCAATTGTTGTTTGTTCTACTCCAGAAACTTCATTCCCCATAATAATAGCCAGTTTTTTAATCGGTAAACTTGCTATTTTATGGATATCAGTAGAACCTTCTGTTTGTTCTATTGAGCCGATAAAGAAATCATTTGCTTTCAATTTGTCTATCATTTCTTGAGAAGTATCAAAATACTCCCAAGCAACAGATTCAGTTGCACCTAAAGCTGTTTTTTGTATTTCTCTATGCGGTGGTTTTGCAGTTATACCAATTAGGTAAATAGCTTCCACTTTAAAAGCGTCAGAGGTTCTAAAAATAGTTCCTACATTATTTAAGCTTCTGATATTCTCTAGCACAACAATTAAGGGAATCTTTTCTTGTACTTTAAACTCAGAAACAGAAACTCTATTTAACTCATCTAGTTTTAACTTTCTCATCATAAGGTTTTTACGTATCCACTTACTCTGCAACGTGTTTTCAACAGCTGTGCATATCTATTCGACTTAATTAACTAGCTTAATCATGGCATTTATTACCTTTAAAACAAACTCTTTTTTGTGGCTATAAAATCAAATAAAACAAAGTCTAAAGATACGCCATTGATGCGTCAATTCAACGAAATCAAAGCAAAGTATCCTGATGCTATGTTATTGTTTCGCGTTGGGGATTTTTACGAGACCTTTAATGACGATGCCCGTAAAGCCTCAAAGATACTAGGCATTGTTCTTACTAAGCGTGCAAATGGATCTGCAGATGATGCATTAGCAGGCTTTCCACATCATTCATTAGACACGTATCTACCTAAATTAGTTAGAGCTGGTGTCAGAGTAGCTGTATGCGATCAGCTTGAAGATCCAAAAGCAACTAAAGGTATTGTAAAAAGAGGTGTTACTGATTTGGTAACTCCAGGAATTGCGATGCATGACCAAGTATTAGAACGAAAAGAGAATAATTTTTTAGGTTCTATCCATTTTGGAAATAAAAGAGCAGGTATAGCACTTTTAGACATTTCAACAGGAGAGTTTTTAGTAGCAGAAGGAACAATAGAATATGTTAAAAAGATCATTGACAACTTCTCACCTACTGAAGTTCTTTTTGATAAATCGAAATACGATTTATTTTCGGAAAGTTTTGGATCCAAATTCTATACTTATGGTTTAGATGAATGGGTATTTAACCTCGACTTTGCAAAAGATAAAATACAAGGTCAATTTGATCTTAAATCGCTAAAAGGTTTTGGTATTGAAAAGTTAAACTTAGCCACTACAGCAGCAGGAGTGATTCTTCATTACCTTGGGGAAACATTAAACAACAAAACTTCTCACATACGTGGAATAGCTCGAATTGAACAAGACGATTACGTATGGCTTGATAACTTCACGATAAAGAGTTTAGAATTAGTGTCGTCTGATCATCCTGATGCAATAACGCTGTTAAATGTGATTGATCAAACGATCACTCCAATGGGTGGGAGAATGTTAAGAAAGTGGTTAATACTACCTTTAAAAGACATTAAAGGGATTGAAAACAGACATAATATTGTAGAAGGCTTTCTTAACAACGAAAAAACAATGTGTCCTATTCAGGAATTACTTTCTGAATTTGGTGATATCGAGCGAATAATTTCAAAAATTGCAGTTGGGAAAGTCTCTCCAAAAGAACTAATTGTATTAAAAGATTCAATTATTGCAGCCAATAAAATTGTTGAAATAGCAAAAACCGACAAAGTCGTAAATGTTCTTACAAAAGACATTTTCTCTTTGGATCAAGTTATTCAAAAAATTGAAGATGAGATATATCCAGATGCCCCAGCTGTAATTGGGAAAGGACGTTTAATTGCTGATGGAGTTGATGCTAAACTTGATGAGTTTAGAGAAATTTCTAATAACGGAAAAAGCATTCTTCTAAATCTCCAAAAAACTGAAAGTGAAAGAACAGCGATTCCTTCTTTAAAAATTGCTTTTAACAATGTTTTCGGATATTATTTAGAGGTTCGAAATGCACATAAGGACAAAGTTCCTGAGGAGTGGATAAGAAAACAAACTTTAGTAAATGCGGAGAGATATATCACCCAAGAATTAAAGGAATTAGAAACTAAAATTTTATCCGCAGAAGATAGTATCAGTATACTTGAAGCTAAAGCATTTAAAGCTATTATAGAATTTATTTGTGAATTCTTACCTCAACTACAACATAATGCTAAGAAAATTGCCGAGTTAGATTGCTTACTTTCATTTGCTCAAATAGCTAATGATTTTAACTATTCTAGACCGATAATTAACGATTCGCTTATCATTGATATTAAAGAAGGAAGACATCCGGTTATTGAAAGAAATTTACCCATCGGACAAGAGTATGTTGCGAATGATTTATATCTAGATAGTTCTACCCAGCAAATAATAATGGTTACTGGACCCAATATGTCTGGTAAATCAGCTCTTTTACGACAGACAGCATTAATAACGTTAATGGCTCAAATGGGTAGTTTCGTTCCAGCTAAAAAAGCAGTATTGGGTTATGTTGATCGTGTTTTCACAAGAGTTGGAGCCTCTGATAATATTTCTACAGGAGAATCTACTTTTATGGTAGAGATGAATGAAACCTCCAATATATTAAATAATCTTTCTGAAAGAAGTTTAATCTTACTAGATGAGATTGGTAGAGGAACCAGTACTTATGATGGTGTTTCAATTGCTTGGGCAATTAGCGAGCACCTGCATGAGCACCCTTTATTTAAGGCAAAAACACTATTTGCGACTCATTACCATGAGTTAAATAAAATGACGGAGCAATTCCCTAGAATTAAAAACTTTAATGTTTCCGTGAAAGAGGTCGCTAACAAAATCTTATTCATGCGGAAACTTGTAGAAGGAGGTAGTGAACACTCTTTTGGAATTCATGTTGCGAAACTTGCTGGAATGCCAAATAGCGTTGTTAATAGAGCGAATGAAGTATTGGCCGTTCTTGAAAACAATAGCAGAGGAGAAAATGAGTCGCAACAGAAAAACAAAGAAATCAAAACAGATGGAAAAGCGCGCGCTAAAACATCCGACAAAGGTGTTCAATTAAGCTTTTTTCAGTTAGACGACCCTGTTTTGGAGCAAATCAGAGATGAAATAAAAAATTTAGATATCAATACGCTTACACCAGTAGAGGCGTTGATGAAGCTAAATGAAATTAAAAAATACGTTGGAGGATAATAACACTAGTAATTATAAGTTTCAACTCCAATTAACCTATAAATAGAACAAATATTAACAAAAGCTGTTCGTGAAAAGATTGTTCATCCAGAGACAAATGCTAAATTAATAAATCCTGTTAAAGTTTTAGCTACAAATAATCACTACAAGACCAATAACGATTCTTAAAATGCTATCTCCAATTCCTATATTTTATTCATCTTAAAAATAGATTTTACATTTAAGCAAATCTAACGAAGGTTAAAAAAGGATAGAATGACAATAATCAAGATAAAATATTAATTTTACTATTTGACCACTAGTTTCTGACTAACATTATTAATTCTAAGGATATAAAATCCATCTGATAATTGAGAAACATTTACCTCGTGAATATGAGATCCGGTATTTAACAATCCTAAATCGTTTTGTAATACTAAGGTACCTAACGAATTGTAAATTTTCAAGTCAACTTGATTAGTCTTTATTAGTTTGAAATTTAACTGAGTTGATTTCTTAGCAGGGTTAGGAAAGATTGCAACGCCTTCTATAAACCCATCTATTTCATTAACTGACAAAACTGTTGTTGTTAATTTATAAGCCACTTGAATGTGTTCGATAGGGTAGCTTGGATATTGAATTACCCCAGGAATCAAATTTGAAGCAAATGAACCAAAATTATATCTTGTTGAAATATCATTTATATATGAACAAAACCCTGCATCTTCAGACCAAATCATTTTAGGTGATTCTCCCGTAACTTGTTCTCTTGCTAACATCATAAAATCGTTATAATTCGACAGTGTATCATCATTGGGTTTCCATTCATAACCTGGATTAAACCGAATATAAACACCATATCTATCGCCTCCATCTACCGAATCATTTACATCAATAATTAACTCTTTAATATTTACATCATAAGTAGAATCATTAACCGTTAACAGTACTGTATCAGTTCTAAAAATCTGATCACTCACAATAGCGTCTGTTGTTCCGGTATGCTTAATCGACATATGAGCAAACTCTCCATCATCGTACTCTCCATTTCCGTTAATATCGAAATAAGAAGATAAAGGTTCATTTTTTAAAAAGTCTATTAAAATCGTATCAACAACAGAAGTGTTAGAATTTCGCAGATACAGATAGGGGATTAGAATCGAATCTACTACTGTATTCCCCCATTCATCTAACCAACCACTTGGTGTTCTGGAAGGGTTAATCACATCGGCTAAACCATGAATACCGGCAAATATAGGTTGATCAGAAAGTTGATCGAAACCCCAAATTATTGTTGAGTCTGGGAAAATAGAAACTGGAAATAAAGATCCAGTTGGAATTTCGCCAATCTCAACTAAATCAGAAGCAAGACTAAACCATATATCACCATACGATCGGATTTGTAATTGGCCTGAAGGCTGATTCAACTCGACTTTTAAGTCTTTCCTAATTGTTAGATTATTAAACTCTATATTAAAAGGACCTTGTCCAAAAGTCGCCGTAATAAAAAGAAAGAAAAGTAAATAAAGTCCAAACTTATTCATAAAAATTAATTGAAGTATGGCACAATTTAATTAATTAAAAATCAGTGACCAAGGACAAATAAAACTGTCTACCTTGATTTATACCATCTTCAATTCCCCACGCCCAATCAATACGAATAAAGTATCCCAGTAATGAGCTTCTAACCCCAACTCCATAACCTCCAATGATAGGCTCTTTATTGAGCCTTAACGTAATCTCTCCAGTCCGTGCTTCTCCTCCAATTATCAATTCATTTGTATTCAGCGAATTTTGCTCCGAAAATGGATTACTTCCTGACCAAGCTGTTCCAAGGTCCCCGAAAAAATTCAACTGAAAATGATTTATGAAGTCAGATGAAAATGGTCTTGAAAATAAATAAGAAGCAATTGGCCATCTAATCTCAGAACTTAACAACATAAAAGAAGTACCGTTTCTTATATTTTGAGTAAAACCTCTCATATTAGTTGCTAAAGTTTGAAAAGCATAGTCTGATTGATTTGGAAGTTCACCTGGATCTAATTCTTGGTTAAACTGAGGAGTCGCCCAAGAGTCCACACCTCCCATATAATATATTAACCTTTGACTCCCTAAAGACGATCCCCCTGAAAACCGGTTCGCCAAGATTAAAGATCGATGTAACTTAAGGTAATATCTAAAATCAGCTCCATATGTTAACATTTGATTATTCCATTGAGGAGCTTCTTGATAAACCTCAGAGAATAGTTTAAACCTCAAACCCGTGAATATATTCTTACCAAGGTATCTTGTGTTGTCAAATATATAGTCAGCTCGTATACTTGGCCAAAACTCGTTTACTATTGGAGTTAACAATAACTCTTTACTTGCACTTAATGGAATAAATTGATCATATCGTAAAGAAAATGTTGTAGAAAACCTGTCAACAATAGATAAAGGGTAAGTAAGCCTATAAATACCTTCGTACGTTATATTTTTAATATAATTGGTCGATTCGCTTACGTCTGTATTCGTCCCTCGGTATAACAAATACTGCTTATCCAATCGCTTTTCCCGATCACTATAGCTCAAAAACAACTCATTGCTCAATAAATCAGCCATTCGGATTCCTCCAGTAATTAAATGATCTTCCAGTAAATCAATCACAGAATACTTCATAAAACCATTCATACCTGGCATTGGATAAGCTGTTCCTCCTGAGTACCTTTGATATTGAGGGTTTAAAAAACGATTATCCAAATCTAAGGAAACCTCTGCTGTTTTAAATGAAAGCTCATAATTTCTCATTTTCACCTTCCGAGCTATGGAGTCTGATGTTGGAAATCCAAACTTAGATAGTAATTGAAAAGATGAACTTCGATTTGGCTTATCTACCTGAATTACCGAATCTTTTAAACGCCCTTCCATTTCATCTTGAAATAAATAAAAATCCGTGTAAACAAAGTCTGGATTTTTCTTAATTCTATTACGGATACTATCAATAGTAATCACTTTTAAACTTTCACTTCCTTTATCAACTTCAACTTTTTCGGCACCCAAAGTTTTCTTAAACTGAGTTGGAACTAAGTTGTATTCTAACTCCCCAAAGGAGTTAACATTAAGTTGATTTCGATCTCCATCCTTAAATATTCGAGCAATTTTTTTTCCATTCGATGAATGCCATAATATATTTGAATTTACATTAGAAGTCGCCTTTAATCTTGAGAAATAACGATAATGAATTACCGTATCAACAAATGCTACTCCACTGTCCAAAATAGCTTCCCATTCATTGTAAATACCATTCGCATCACTTAAATACCTGATTTTATTTTCACTTAACTCCACTGGCATTTTCTCATTAGCCAAAGGTGTTTTGGTTACCCTACGAAGAATCTGCGGTGAGTAATAAAAGTTTTTCTTGTTGCTATAGGAATACATAAATAAATCACTAGGATGTGCATAAACTACATTCCTATCCCCACCTACTTCCATTGAATTATCCTCTCGATTACTCGAAAACACAATATCTTTTGAGTTATTAATAAATATAGGATATCGATCATCGTAATAATCATTAGTTATTTGCTCTTGCGAACGACTGCTTACATCCAAAACATAAATATCTGTTTTACCCTTAACAACAGCAGACAAAGCAATTTTCCGTCCATTACCTGAATAGTTTGCATCCAATATTTTTTCGAATTGAAAGAGTTTCGTTTTGATTTTCTCTTTGGTTACTATGTTGTAAGTCATCCAATACAAATCGCCTCTATACTCGTAAAAAACACTTAAAACATCTCCAATCGGATGCCAACATAATACAGGAAAAGAATAATCGGGAACGACATCTAATTTTTGACCAAGTGTTAATATTACCTTTTGGTTTTTTTTATTTCCAAATTCAGAAACAATAACTTTTTGCTGACTTAATTTATTGGTTGTGAAAGCAAGGTGGCTTTCTTTTGAGTTAAGACAAAGTCTATCATATCGTTTTGATTTTTTTACTCGAACAAGAGCACTCTTATCGTTTTGAATGATCTCTTTTCCTTTATTATCTGATATAAATCTTGATTTAAAATAGTTTTCCCAATCCGTCACTAAATTATCAGTACTTTTTCCAAGTATAAAAAGCAAGCCATCCGAGGTGTTTCTACTCACTTTTGACATATACAAAACATCGGAAACTGCTTGCTTCCCGTAAACATCTGCAATGTAATACCAAATTGAGTGTCCCGCATAAATAGCCTCTTCACCAGCAAGCCAACTGAAGTTCTTAAACTTATTCAACTTCATATAAGACTTTACTTTATTTTCAGTCTCTATACTCCACTTTTCACTTAAGTAGGATATTAATCCATCTTTAAACCAGGACGGAAAATTTATAATTACTCCATTTTTTATCTCATCAGATAACTCATCTCCGTAAACAATCTCATCTACTAAAACTTTGGCAACCCCACTTCTTATTTGTTTATCAAAATTCTTATGATTTCCATCAAAATAAACAAACACCTTATTTCCTAATATCCGAGCGAAGCCCCCAGGGTTTAAATTTTCATCTGGATAGTTTCCGATGTTACTTTCTCTAGATTGATTCTGTGTATTATAAATTACAAACTGAATTTTTCGTTTTAATCTATGCTCGAATTGAGCTTCTAGTGAAGAAAGTTGCAAATGAGCTGATCGAGCCAGATAGTCTGCTATATTCTTTCCTTCCTCATAAAAATAAATATTGAATTGCTCATATTTATAATGACTCCATAAGTAATCATTAAACTGCACGCGGTTTTTTCCAAAATCAACCTGAGATCCATTATAAAACTGACCCTTCGATAAATTCCCTAAAAGAATAAGTATGATAATTATATACCCTTTTGACCTCTGCATAACAAAATCTAAAGTAACAAATATGTTTTACAAATATTGTTACCAATTCGTGTAATTAAGAATTAACTTTAGAGTATGATTACTATTGAAAAATTCACATTTAATCCTTTTCAAGAAAACACTTACCTTCTTTACGATGAAACGAAGGAATGTGTTGTAATTGATCCAGGATGTTATGGTCCTGAAGAAAAATCTCACCTTGTTAATTTTATAAAAGAAAACGGTTTCAAGCCCGTTAAACTTCTTAATACACATTGCCACATCGATCACATTCAAGGAAATTATATTATTTCCAAAGAATTTAATTTAAAGCTAGAAGCTAATAAATTGGAAGTCCCTGTATTGGAGCAAAGTCCTACATGGGGATTACAATATGGAATAAAAGGGGATTTATCTCCCGAAATAGAAGTGTTTTTAAATGAAGGTGATCAAGTCAAATTTGGAAATTCTATTTT
Source organism: uncultured Flavobacteriales bacterium (assembly GCA_905182585.1). Classification (GTDB taxonomy): domain Bacteria; phylum Bacteroidota; class Bacteroidia; order Flavobacteriales_C. Next base: position 6,338 of record CAJJCC010000033.1, on the reverse strand, counting down.
GGATGTTATTTTTGTACCAGGCCATTCACCAGGCCATATCGCATTTATATCTCATGAAGATAAATTCATAATTAACGGAGATGTTCTTTTTAAAGGAAGTTTTGGACGATACGATTTACCTGGAGGAAATGTATATACATTATCAAAAAGTATTCAAGAAAAACTGTTCTCATTACCCGATGAATATTTAATATACGCTGGACATATGGGAGAAACAACTATAGGTGCAGAAAAAAACACTAACCCTATTTTACAATACCCAAAAGAAGCTCCAACTAATTCTTAATTTAAAAATTAAACATCATGAACAAATCAAAATCATCCGAATTATATAAAACATCTTCTAAGTATTTCCCTGGTGGTGTTAACTCTCCAGTAAGAGCTTTTAAAAGTGTTGACGGAACTCCTGTTTTTATAACAAAAGGAAATGGAGCTTTTGTTACTGATGCTGATGGAAATGAATATATAGATTTCTGTGCTTCTTGGGGCCCACTTATACTTGGACACAATAATAAAAAAATAAAAGATGCTGTTGTTGCAGCAGCAGAGCATGGCTTATCTTTTGGAGCGCCAACAATTCAAGAAAATGAATTGGCCGAATTACTAATTAATAATAACCGTTTTGTTGAAAAGATAAGGTTTGTTAGTTCTGGAACTGAAGCTGTAATGAGTGCTATTCGATTAGCAAGAGGCTATACAGGAAGGGATAAAATAATAAAATTTGAAGGATGCTATCATGGTCATGCTGATCACCTATTAGTAAAAGCAGGAAGTGGTTTAGTTACTTTCGGATCTTCTTCGTCTGCAGGTGTTCCTGAATCATTTGTAAACGAAACACTTGTAGTAACCATTAATAACAAAGAAGCTGTTCTAAAAGCTTTTGAAGATTACAAGGATCAGGTTGCATGTATTATTATTGAACCTATTCCAGCAAATAATGGTTTATTACTACAGGATAAAGAATACCTTCAATTCTTAAAAGACACAGCAAAAGCTAATGGCGCTCTACTTATTTTTGATGAAGTAATTTCTGGATTTAGAGTTGGGTTTGAAGGTGCTGCAGGATTATATAACATTCAGCCCGACATCGTAACTTATGGTAAAATAATTGGTGGTGGGATGCCAGTTGGATGCTACGGAGCATCAGCTGAGATAATGAGTTGTATCGCTCCAGATGGAGATGTTTACCAAGCAGGTACACTAAGTGGAAATCCAGTTGCTATGAGCGCTGGAAAAGCTACTTTAGATATTTTAATTCAAGACGGGTTTTATAAAGATCAAGAAAAAAGAACGTTAGATTTTGTACAGATTTTAAAAGATCACATTTCAAGTAACGGTTACAAGCTTAAAATCCCAACAGTTGGGTCTATTTTTTGGATCACTTACGGAGAAGAAGGTAAAATTCAAAATCCAGATCAAATTGATGCGGAAGTTGGAAAATACTTTAAAGCTATTTTCGGTAGACTGTTAAACAAAGGAGTTTACTTAGGTCCTTCAGGTTATGAAGTTGGCTTTATTAGCGCCGCACACACTCCAGAGATTTTAAAAAAGGCTGCTTCAATCTTGATAGAAGTTTTAGACGAAGTAAATAATGACATTGGTTTAAAGTAATTCCGTAAAAAAATGGCCAACACTTCTGTTGACCATTTTTTTACAGCTTGAACTAAAGTTTACTTGATAAACCTTTAATTAAAAGTAAATAATTGAAAGGATTATTGATAAACGGTACATTCTAAAATAGAATACATCCGCCATTATCCGGAGTTGAAAAACGAGGAATTAGTTTCATAAACGAGAGGTTATTAAACCTCCTATATTTTATATGTTAAATCGTAAAAATTCCATTTTCGAACAATATGTTTGACCTAAATTTTTTCATATTATAAACTTACGAGCACTTTTAATTTACCAAAACACACTTTATTAAAAATACTTTATACTCGATCAGAAGTCTCTTAAACACCATTTCTCGCATTAATAAATTACGAGTAAAAAAAAAGCCTCTTGTCAAATGACAAGAGGCTTTTCAACGTTTTGATTAATGCTATTTCGTTACAATTACTTTTTGCATATACTTTACTTTATCACTTGAAACCTGAATTGTATAAACTCCAGAGTGGTAATCTTTAAGGTTCTGTGTTACTAAACCTCCATTCATTTGTGAAGTTGAGTAAACCAATGCTCCAACGTTATCATACAACTCAATTATGTATTCTGTAGTTGTTCCTATTGGTAAATTAAATAAGATTTGATTAGTAGTTGGATTTGGAAAAACTTTTAAATCCTTAACTAAATAGTCACCTCTTTCTTCAATACTGTTTACACTTGCTTCTTCAACTTCACCTGCAAAACTTACCGTATCTCCCTCCGCGGTAATTCCACCTTCAGTTGTTAAAATTGCTCCAGTATTTGAAGAATTCGCTTTTGCGGTTACATAAATCTTAACTAGTTCACCATTTCCATTTAACTCATTGTGATCGTTTCTAGATTCAGCAATATAGATTTGACCTAGGTCTTCGTTTTCTAACCCGAATGTAATTAAGTCATCACCCTCAGTACCTAGCCAAGAACCTTCGAAATCATATCTAATTGTTCCGTAATCAAATACTGCTGGATCTAAATCAATTTCAAATCCTAAACCATACATTGTTACATTAATTGAATCCGGAACAGATACCGTTAAAACAGCTGTTTCACCAACATCAATGTCATCCACATCCCAATCGATAGATAATTGATTAGCAGCTTGAGCTCTTGGCTGCCAAGGATGAGAATAAGCGAAATTAGTTTCGATAATTTCAATATCTGAAAAATTAATTATCCCATCACCATTTGCATCACCATGTTTATTGTTCACATCACCCCAAAGATTAGATGACCAATCTTGTGATTCATGACCTCTCCAATCATTTGATGACTCTTCTCTATTTGGACCTGTTTCACCGTAATGTAATCCCATTGGTAAAATGTCATAATGATTTGACTCTAAATCCAAGTTAGCATCTCCAGGCCATACACATCCAATAAGACATTTATTTTCTAAAGCATTACCTACTCTTATTTCATTACAGAATGTTCTTATACAACCTGAATCATTCCTTACTGTTAAACATACTGGATAGAACCCTGTGTCCGCATAAGAATGGACGGGCTGATATTGGAAAGATGTAATTGAGTCCCCAAAATCCCAATCGTAACCCGTAATCCTCCCTAGTGTGTTATTATCAAAGTGAGCTGTAGCTGTTACAGCATTTGCGTAAAAATCAAACTTAGCATAACAAGCATCTGAAACATCTCCTACTGAGATTACTTCACACTTAGACTCTTGTCCACTATTTGAATTTTTAACCGTTAAACACACTTCATAAAATCCATCCTCAGTATACTCATATGATGGGTTTTGATATACACCTGCCGAATCTCCATCTCCGAAATCCCAATACCAACTACTTGGATTTCCTACGGACTCATCTTTAAAGTACACCTTACCATCAATTGGATCTAAGAAGTAAGTGAAGTCTGCATTTACATAGTCATCCAATTGAGTAACATCTCCAAGTACTGAAATCGCATCGCAGTAGGTATTAAAACAGCCGGTTAAAGAATCGTATACTGTTAAACAAACTTGATAAACCCCATCCTCTTCATAAGTATGCGATGGAAAGGAATCATTTGAGTTGAATCCATCATCATAATCCCAAATCCAGCCTGTAATATCACCCTTTATTTCTGGGTAAAAATTAACCGTTCTGGAATCCATATAGTATTCATAATGTGCATCACAATAACTTGTAGTATCATCAATAATTGGTACTTCTGCACAATACTTATCCTGGCATCCTAAAACGGAGTCAAACACGGTTAAACAAGCGCCATATAACCCTCCAGCTTTAAAGTTAACCGTTGGGTGTTCATCATAACTTGACACCCCTGTACTAAACTTCCAGAAAGACTTCGTAAACGTTCCTTCTGAAACGTTATTGAATACTACTTCTGAACCATTGGTTGGGAAAAATTCAAAATTAGCATGACAATCAACAACTGCTGTATCTTTTAACAAGACTACATTATCGCACACTAAGTCATGACAACCTGTTTGATTGTCGTAAATACCAACACAAACAGTAAAGAAACCACCATGAGGGAAAATATGCTCAACTTCACTTTGCCCTTCGGAAAAAGTTCCATCGCCAAAATCCCAATTGATATTTGTATGAGCTCCTTGTGAAACACTCTTAAACTTAACAAGGGAATCATTTATTGGGAAGAATTCGAATTTCGCATGACATTCAACTAAATCTTCATGAATAGCAATCGCTATTTCTTTTTTGTAAGACGATTGACAATTTGAAATGCTATCCCAAATCATTACCGTTACAGGGTACACACCATTGTTTGGATAAATCCCTTTTGGAGAAGTACTATCCGAGAATATACCATTTCCTAAATCCCAATGAACATTCGTATAGTTCCCTATCGATGCATCCTTAAATTGTATCTCTCCATTGGATAACGGAATGTAATCGAAGCTAGCCGAGCAAAACACAGTATTCGTGTCTTTTACAATGGAAACTTGTTTACAAACTGTTGCCTGACAACCGGAAATACTATCCCAAGTGGATAAGCATACTTCATAAACGCCTGTTTCCCTGTAATTATACGAAACGGGTGATCCATCATCGTACGATCCATCGCCAAATGACCAATGCATGTGGGAATTACCTCCTAAAGAAATGTTCTTAAAGGTCACCTCTTCATCTATTACAATAAATTCAAAATCCGCTAAACAGTTAACAGCCAATGAATCTAATTCTATGTTTACTTCTTCACAAATGGAAGATTGACAGCCTGATACTGAATCGTGTATGTTTAAACAGATGTTGTAGTAACCGGACGCAAGAAATTCATGTGTTGGACTGTTTTCAAACGATTGGCTACCGTCTCCAAAACCCCAATGTGCATGTGTATAATCTCCGATAGATTGGTTTATCGCATGTGCAATATTTTCAGAATCTACAAAACCATCCATCTTTGCCTCACAAAACAGAGAAGATGTATCCAAATTAACGACAACTAGTTCACAGTATTGATCTTGGCAACCAGAAGGCGCATCATAAACAGACATGCATACTTCATAATGACCAGAGTTTTGATAACTGTAACCAAATGTTGAGGTATCTTTTGAAATCCCGTCTCCCAGAGAGAAATAAACAGAACTGTAAGAACCTAATGCTTTTGAATTAAAGAAAACCTCTCCTGTATTTTGAATGAAAAAATCAAAATCCGCACGACAATTCACACTATTTGTATCAACAACTTCAATTGTTTTACAAATCGAATTAAAACAATTTGAAAAAGAATCGTAAACACTTAAACAAACTTCAAAATATCCGGAGTTCGGAAATTCGAATTCAGTACTATCCGATCTAACTATATTTTCTCCTCCGTTAAATTCCCATTTCACATCAGTGCCATCACCTATAGATGTATTGTAAAAAGCAAACTTTTTAGCTCCTATTGAAGTAAATTCAAAGTCTGCTTGACAAAAAGCTTCGCTTGTATCTTTCAAAACTGTTATTGAATAACAAGAGTCGGAAACACACCCTGTAAGACTATCAAAAATATTTATACATACTGAATATGTTCCTGATTGATTATACGATTTAACAGGGTTATCAAGATTAGATGAAGTTCCATCCCCAAAATCATAATGAACGCCTGTGTAAAGACCTTGCGAATTATTGGTGAAAGAAACATGAGTACTATCAGATTCATAACCAAAAGCGGCAAAACAATTTCCTTCGGAACTCAACGTAACAGTTAAACTATCACTCAACTCACATCCAAATGAATTCGTTACAGTAACATAATAAACGCCACCTGATTCAACAGTAATTACCTGAGTTGTTTCTTCATTAGCCCAAACATAACTAATCCAACCCTCTCCTGCATCCAATGAAAAAGAATCTAAATTAAAAACAGTTGTATCATTGCCTAAATCGAAATCTTGTACTGAAACTGAGATGTTAACATTTTCAGAGCCTTGACAACCGTCAGAATCGGTAACAATAACAGTATAAGTTCCAGGTTCGCTAACATTAATTGTTTTTGTTGTTGATCCTGTGCTCCAAGAATAACTCTCCCATTCCTCTCCTGCATTTAATAGCTTGTTATCTCCAGAACAAATTGTTGTATCTGGACCTAAATCAAAATTTGGAAGAGAATAAAACGACAAAGTGATTGAATCTCGGTTTTCACAACCATTTAAATCCGTAACAGTGGCAATATAAGTTCCAGCTTCACTAACGTTAATTATTTTGTTTGTGGATCCTGTGCTC
>CAJJCC010000032.1 GCA_905182585.1 uncultured Flavobacteriales bacterium | reverse complement strand
ACCCTTCTTTCATCACTTGGATGTGTAGATAAAAACTCAGGTGGCTGCTCACCGTTGGAAGCCATTCTTTTCCAAAAATCCGATGCCTTACTAGCGTCGTAACCTGCTAACGCCATGAATACTAATCCTAATTTATCCGATTCTAATTCATTCTTTCTAGAGAACGCTAAACCACTAATACCGCTTCCCATTCCGTAAGCTTCTTGAAATAACTGTTGCGTTTCTGGTCCTTTACTCGACATCGCTACACTTAATGCAACTCCACCCATTTGCGTTAACAAACCTTTACTCATCCTTTCATTTCCATGCCTTGCAATTGCGTGTGCAACTTCATGACCCATCACAACTGCTAAGCCTGTTTCGTCTTGCGTGATGTCCAAAATACCTGTGTAAACACAAATTTTACCACCAGGCATACACCAAGCGTTTACTGTTTGATCGTTTACCAATTTAAACTCCCAATCAAAACCTTTGATTCTATTTAGCTTCCCATGATTTTGCATATACATGTTTACAGCGTTAGATATATTTAAACCTACTTTTTCTACTAAACGAGCCTGATCTGTATTTTGAATAACATTAGCCGTGCTTAAAAACGTAGCATATTGCGATTGACTCATCGTAATTAATTGTTTTTCGGGAATTAGGCTTACTTGTCGTCTCCCAGATATTGGAACCTTTGAACACCCAAAAATAATAGCAATCACTAGTAAAACCAATAAATTTCTCATTTCATTTTTTTTGATAAAAGTAATTATTCAATTTCACTGGAGTAGCCTAATCGCATTCATTGTTAATAACTTAAACTGGTATTTAAAACTTTTTAAGACTTTTCGCGTAGTTAAAAGTCGAATGAAACAAGTACTCGCGCTTTTCTTACTTTTAATCAGTAGTATTTCTTTTGCTAATCTTGCAGACTTTAGCTATAACAACCACTGTATCAACAACCTTATTTATTTTGAAGACTTAAGCACTGCAGTTGATGATGAGGTAGTGTCCTGGTTTTGGGAATTTGGAGATCATAGTGTTTCTACAGATAACAGCCCTGTTCATGCTTATTCTGAATCGGGGGTTTACAATGTAAATCTTACCATTCAAACTGTAAAAGGTAAATCGTATTCAAAACTTAAATCAATCGATATCAAAGCAGCTCCTTTTGCTTTTTTCAACCCTAAAAATCTATGTGATAAAAAGGTTGGGTTTACAGATAACACCTATGCTACATCAGCTAACGTAAAAAGTTGGATATGGGACTTTGGTGATGGTGAATATTCCTTAGAGCAAAACCCAGAACATCAATTTTCAGAAGACGAAAAATCAAATATCCACTTAAAAGTATTAGACAAAAACGGATGCTGGGACTCTATCTCTCAGTCTGTAAAAATAATTAAAAACCCTAAAACTGGATTCGATATTAATAATGTAATACTTACCAACCCAGCAGTAATCAAAATCAATAGTCACAACAAATCGGATAGTTTGTTATATCTAATTAACGATCAATTGATTAATCAACAAAACGGCTTTATTCAAGTTCCTAGTCACCAAGAAGTCTCTATTAAACAAAAAGTAATTAATGAATATGGATGCATAGATAGTAGCCAGCAAAAAATCAAAGCCAACAAAGAATACAAAATTCCTTTACCTCCATTTTTTCAACCAGTGTCTGGAAACAATAAAAGCACATTTGGAATTAATAATGAAAGTATTTCTATAAACGAATTTATCATCCATGATTCTTCAGGAAGAGAAGTATTCAATGGTAATAATGCGAATAAAAAATGGAACGGTAGGGAACAAAATACAGGAAACCCCTGTAAATCGGGTATTTACGTGTATGTTTTATCTTATGAGAATTCTAAAAAGGTAAAAGTTCTTCAAAAAGGCAAGCTTATTTTAAAACAGTAATCCTACTTAAACAATCTCAACGCCTTCAAGGTTAACGCCCTGAATAAAACTTGCAACAGGCATTCTCTTCTTACCCGCCAACTGTAATTCCAATACTTTTAAGGCACCATTTTTACAACCAATAAACAATTCCTTTTTACCATCTGATTGTAGCAACTTCTCTCCTACTGATTCATCAGATTTCTGAGTTTTAAAAATTTTAAGGCCTAATAATTTTCCGTCAGGAAATTTCAATGTAGTAAACGCTGCTGGATATGGACTTAACCCTCTAATGTGATTGTGCACTTCTTCGCTTGATTTAGACCAGTTAATCCCGCAGGTATCTTTAAAAATCTTGTATGCCAATTTAGGTTGACGGCCATTTAAAATCTCATCTTGATTTTTTGTAGATACATCTCCCGATTCAATCTCCTTAATAGTTTTCACGACTAAATCAGCTCCAACGTCCATTAATCGATCGTGTAATTCTCCGGCCGTTTCATCTGCTCCAATCTTAACAATCGTATTATCAATGATTTCACCTGTATCAATCTTAGCATCTAAGAAAAAAGTAGAAACACCTGTTTCTTGTTCACCGTTCATAATCGCCCAGTTAATTGGTGCAGCACCTCTGTAATCAGGTAATAACGAACCATGTAAATTAAACGTTCCATATTTAGGCATTCCCCAAACTACTTCTGGCAACATCCTAAAAGCAACAATAACCTGAATGTCAGCCTCTAAAGATTTTAACTCCAATAAGAAGCCCTCATCTTTTAAATTAGTGGGTTGCAAAACATTCAATCCAGCTTCAATAGCATATTTTTTCACTGCAGATTCCTGTAATTTCATCCCTCTACCCGCTTTTTTATCTGGCGTTGTAATAACACCTACGACATCAAAACCAGCTTCAACAGTTGCTTTTAAAGATGCAACAGCAAAATCGGGAGTTCCAAGGAATACAATTTTCATAATAGTAATTTATAGCAACAAAGATAGATTGTTTTTAACAAAAAAAGACCGATGAAAATCGGTCTTTTAATAATATTATTCAATTTGAATTTATCTGTTTTTAACGAAAACTCATTCTTGATTTAGAGAATTTTTTTTTTCGGTAATTAAAGAAGTTATTCTCCTTAATTATACGGGCTACTATTGGCGGAACCATTTTTTCCCACTCTGTATTCCCTTCCGTAATCTTCTCCAAGACTTTATGAGAAAAGATATGCAAGTTTTCCTCATCGTAATTTTCGTAATCCACAATTTTATTGCTGGACTTTAAAAAACTATACAACTCTTCGTATTTTTCAGGGATAATCATATTATCAGCCTTAATCACTTCGTCTCCAAACTTGTAAGGATACAAATACAACCGTACATCTTTATGAAACAGGTAGCCAAAGGCCTCCATTAATCCGCCATTCAGCTTTTCGTAGAAACGTTCGTTAAATACATTAATTAACGAATTCGCGCCTAAAACTAAAGCCAACTGCGCACCTGTGTTATATCGTGTTAAATACTGAACCAACTTATAATATTCTTGGAAATTAGAAACCAATACTGTTTGACCTAAAGCCGTTAAAATATCAACTCTATCCAAGAAGTCCTTTTCATCTATACCTTCCTCTCCACTTAAATCTTTAAGCGTTAATTCGGTAATAACTGTAATTCTCTTTTTGTTTTTTACTCTTTCATCCTTCTCAAACTGCTTCATTCCATTTTTAAGCATGTCCAAGTGAACTTTCGTTACCGGACGAAATCTTCCACGCATCGCTAGGATTTCTTTTTTATAAAGAACTTCTGTTGGGTGAATTGGTTTACCATCCGGTTGAAACATTACAGCATCAGCCATTTTGTTTTTAACCAACCATAAACTTAGTAACCTATTGTCAACATTTTTGAAAAGTGGTCCTTTCATACTCACCATATCAATTTGCATACGCCCTGGGATTAACCCATCGTTCATGTGCTTTAAAATACTTTCTGGTGAATGATGCAAATGGTAACAACCATATAGCAAATTAACTCCTAGCTTTCCTATTATTTCTTGTTGTAGAATGTTTTCTCTATCTAATAATCTAATGTGAATGATGACATCATTATATTCTTCCCCTGGATTTAACTGAAAACGAACACCCATCCATCCGTGAGACTTGTTGGATCGGTCATAATTAATTGTTTCAACTGTATTCGCAATTGCAAAAAACCTTTTTTCCGGTTTTTTAGGTCCAAGCTCCGTAATTAAGCGGTTATACTCATAAGTAAGCATTTGCTCTAAACGACCCTGACAAACATACCTTCCTGGCCGTTCTCCGTAAATAGCATCACTCATCGCCATATCATAAGCGCTTAATGACTTTGCTATTGTTCCAGATGCACCACCAACTACAAAAAAGTTTCGGGCAATTTCCTGTCCTGCTCCTATCTCTGCAAAAGCACCATAAATGGTTTTATCTAAATTAATTGATAATGCTTTTGCTGCTGCGTCTAATACCTGTCCTTCCATTCTGAAGCCTTTAAGAAGAGTTAACTACGACTCTCTTACGTAAATCTAATGAAATTGTTGGAGAAAAATTAATCAATAGAATATTTGATTATTCGCGCTAACTTTATGCAAAATTGGCAAAATGGAGATCGAACAAGAATTACAAAAAAGAAGCGGTTATAAATGTGAATTATGTACAGCAACTAATGACTTAATTGTTTATGAAGTGAACCCCACATCTAACCGTGGAGGGTACGAAAACATTATGACTTGTAAAACTTGTAACGATCAATTAACCAATCCTGCAACGGCAGATTCAAACCACTGGAGATGTTTAAATGAAAGTATGTGGAGTGAAGTTGACGCGGTTAAAGTTGTTGCTTACAGAATGCTTTCGAAATTAGCTTCCGAGGGTTGGCCACAAGATTTATTGGATATGATTTATCTTGAAGGCGATGCATTAGCATGGGCTAAAAAAGGTTTATTGGATGAATCGGTTGCGAAGATTGTTATTCATAAAGATAGTAATGGGAATACTTTAACGGATGGTGACGCTGTTGTTTTAACGCAAGATTTAAATGTTAAAGGTGGTGGGAATTTTATAGCAAAGCGCGGTACTGCTGTTAAAAACATTAAACTAGACCCTAACAATGCTGAATACATTGAAGGAAGAGTTGAAGGTCAATACATAGTTATTTTAACGAAATACGTGAAAAAAAGTTGATTTTAAAACATTATTTCCACAATATAAATTGAATTAAAAATGCTGTAAATCCCTTTACAGCATTTTTAATGTCATATTTTTGTAACTACTTATTTTAATTACATGAGATACCCAGAAAATTTAACAAAAATCACCACCTTCATTTTTGATATTGATGGAGTTTTAACAGATGGTTCCGTAATTCTTGAGCCAACAGGCGAACAATCAAGAACAATGAATGTTAAAGACGGTTTTGCATTGCAATTAGCCGTTAAAAAAGGATATAGAGTTGCAATTATCTCTGGCGGTAAAAATGAGATCGTTCGAAAACGTTTTACAGGTTTAGGCATTCACGATGTTTACATGGGCGCTGCTCACAAATGGGATTCGTTTGACGAATTAAAATTAACTTATAATTTAAAGGACGAAGAAATTCTTTACATGGGAGATGATGTTCCTGATTATGAGATTATGAACACAATTGGTTTACCAACCTGCCCTGGAGATGCTGCTACTGAAATTAAACAAATATCCCAATACATCTCTCCTATTGATGGAGGAAAAGGATGTGTAAGAGACGTTATAGAAAAAGTAATGCGTGCTCAAGAGAAATGGTTTAATCCTGAGATTAAAGATCAAGCTGACATATGGTAAAATCGATTCTAAATTTAATTCGCTGGAGAAACTTAGCAATCTCTGCACTTACGATTTTAGTGTTGAAGTATTGTGTTTTTGAAGTAGCCATTGGACGATTATTTTCGATGAGTCATTCTACCCTTGATTTACTGGACACGCTTTTACTTTGTATTAGTGTTGCCTTAATTGGGGGTGCTGGGTACATTATTAATGACTTAAATGATATTAAAGCCGATTTAATCAACAAGCCAGATAAGGTCATCATAAACAAAGGGGTTTCTGAAAAGTTAGCGCATGCTCTTTACTTGATTTTTAACATCGCAGGAATTATCATCGCAGTTTATATTGGAGATAAACAAGGTGACTACCAATTGGCCTTAATCCATGTTTTTACTACAGCAATTCTTTGGATTTATTCAACTTACTTTAAGAACTCTTTATTAATCGGGAATTTTCTAGTTGCGATTGCATCAGCTTTCATTCCTTTAGTATATTTGGTTTTTGAGGGACTTGGGTACATCAACCTTTTCAAACAAAGTATTTTAGAAGGCCCACTACAAGTCTTATTTTATTTTTCAATCATATTGGCTGGCTTTGCCTTTTTACTTACTATGATTCGTGAAATAATTAAAGACTTACAAGACGAAAAAGGTGATTACGCTGTTGGTGGAAAAACGGCCCCAATTGCTTTAGGAACAACAGTAACTAAAGCAATTGTTTACTTATTAGCTATTGTTTTTGCTGGATCATGTGCTTATTTGCTGCATACTCAGTTGGATTTCAATCCTTTTAACACTTGGTTTTTTTACTTTTACGCTTATTTATTAATTATAATTCCATCAGTCTTTTTAATTTACGATTTAAACAAAGCTCGGTCGAATGATGATTATCAAACAGCAAGTAATTTGGTGAAAATCATCATGCTTACTGGAGTTATAACTACTGTTCTTTACGCAACAAACGTTTAATAATGGTTCAACACAAAAAAGTAATATTAGCAAGTAAATCACCTCGTAGACAAGAGTTATTAAAACAATTGGGGGTAGAATTTGATATTCAAGTTTTGAACATTGATGAAACATACCCTCCTGAAATATCTCCATTTGATGTTCCTGAATACTTGGCTCGCTTAAAAGGAGATCCCTATAACGGAAAAGTGGCAGAAGACACGGTTGTTATCACATCTGATACGGTTGTTATTTATCAAGATCGTATTTTAGGAAAACCTACTGATGGAACGGATGCATTAAGTATGATTCAGGAATTAAGCGGCAAAGAACACGATGTTGTTACTGGTGTTTGCTTGCAGTTTCATGATCGTAAAATATCATTTAGCAGTACATCTAAAGTAACATTTGATGAAATAACCGAAGCTGAAGCACGTTTTTACGTGAACAAATTTCAACCTTTAGATAAAGCGGGAGCATACGGAATTCAAGAGTGGATTGGTCAAGCTAAAATTCAAAAAATTGATGGTTGCTACTATAACATTATGGGACTTCCTTTAAATAAATTATACAATGCACTTAGTAAAGAAGGTGTTTTAACTCTTTAAATGGATAATCCGCAGTCATTAAAATTCATCAACGACCTAGCAAGTTATTTCAACGCCCTTCCAGGTGTTGGAAGAAAAACTGCGCAACGTTATGCTTTACAATTATTAAAGCAAGATGATGATTTTTTAAAAGGCTTTGGTAAAACATTAGCTGAACTAAAAAGCAACATTCACGAATGCAAAATATGTCATAATTTAACCGAGTTAGAAATTTGTAGTGTTTGCTCCTCTCCTTCTCGAAATGGCGAATTAATTTGTGTTGTTGAAGATATTCGTGACGTACTAGCAATTGAAAACACACATCAATTTAGAGGTAAGTATCACATTTTAGGTGGTGTGATTTCTCCAATGGACGGGGTTGGACCAACCGATTTAAATATAGAATCTTTAATTGATCGCGTTAAGAACAATCCTGAAATCAAGGAAGTTCTTTTAGCATTGAGAATCACCATGGAAGGTGACACGACCAATTTCTTTCTTTATAAAAAATTAAATGGTGTTGATGTGAAAATCACTACTATTGCTAGAGGTGTTTCATTTGGAGAACAGATAGAATACACGGATGAAGTGACGCTAGCTAAAAGTATTTTAAATAGAGTTCCTTACGAATCTTAATTGATGCGAAACCTTATATCAAACAATTACATAAAACGATCTAAAACCCACCGCTATGGATATTGAATTCAATAAAAACGAAGACAAAATGCGCATGATGGTTTCCGATTTAAAAAAGAAACTCTTCACGGTTCATAAAGGCGGTGGTGAAAAACGAATCGAAAAATTACACGGTCAAGGAAAACTAACTGCCAGAGAACGCATTAAAAAGCTACTGGACAAAAAATCACGTTCACAGGAAATTGGTGCATTTGCTGGTGATGAAATGTACAAAGAGTATGGAGGTTGCCCTAGTGGTGGAGTTGTTGTTGTTTTAGGTTATGTAAAAAAACGACAAGTGATCGTTGTTGCAAATGATGCTACAGTTAAAGCTGGAGCTTGGTTTCCAATCACTGGTAAAAAGAATTTAAGAGCGCAAGAAATTGCGATGGAAAACAAAATCCCAATCATATATTTAGTGGATTCTGCAGGTGTTTTCTTACCCATGCAGGATGAAATTTTCCCAGACAAAGAGCACTTCGGAAGAATATTTAGAAACAATGCCATAATGAGCTCAATGGGGATTCCTCAAATTGCAGCTGTTATGGGAAGCTGTGTTGCTGGGGGTGCTTACCTCCCAATAATGAGTGATGATGCTTTGATTGTTAAAAAGACAGGGACGATTTTCTTAGCGGGTTCTTATTTAGTAAAAGCTGCTATTGGTGAAACAATCGATAACGAAACACTAGGTGGATCAGAAACGCATTGTGAAATTTCGGGCGTTACGGATTACGAATGTGAATCTGATACAGAGTGCTTAGAAACAATTCGTGACTTAGTTGATAAATTTGGAGCTCCTGAAAACGCTGGATTCTCTAGAGAAAAAAGTAAAGACCCTAAATTCCCTGCTCAAGATTTATACGGAATACTTCCTTCTGATCGTGCCAAACCTTACGATTCTAAAGAAATAATTATGCGTTTGGTGGATGATTCCAAATTCACTGAATATAAAGCAGGTTTTGGAAAGTCTATTATTTGTGGATATGCTCGTATTGACGGCTGGAGTGTTGGCATTGTGATGAATCAACGTAAAGTCGTTAAAACTAAAAAAGGGGAAATGCATTTTGGTGGTGTTATTTACAATGACTCAGCAGATAAATCAGCTCGTTTTATAATGGGTTGTAATCAAAAGAAAATTCCTTTGGTTTTTTTCCACGATGTTACTGGTTTTATGGTTGGATCTCGATCCGAGCAAGCTGGTATTATTAAGGACGGTGCTAAAATGGTTAACGCCATGAGTAACTCTGTAGTTCCTAAGTTCACCATTGTTATGGGTAATTCTTACGGTGCTGGAAATTATGCGATGTGTGGAAAAGCTTTTGATCCTCGCTTAATTGTTGCGTGGCCTACTGCTAAAATTGCAGTTATGGGTGGTGCTCAAGCTGCTAAGGTTTTACTGCAAATTCAAATGAGCAGTAAAAAGGCACAAGGCGAAACGGTTAGCGAAGAAGATAAAAAAGAAATGCTAGACTCGATTCAAGCAAAATACGACGCTCAAACGTCTCCTTATTATGCTGCTGCTAGATTATGGGTTGATGCGATTATCGATCCTAAAGACACTCGAAAGGTGATTAGTATGGGAATCGAAGCTGCTAACCACGCTCCTATCCTAAAGCAATTTAACCCTGGTGTTATTCAAACTTAAAATCTACCAAAAACTTTATTTGATAATTCATATTAATTACGTTTCATTCACAGCTTCTGATTTGGAAGCTATGAAATTGTTTCATTCTTCTGTTTTTAATTGGAAGTTTTCATTAAGATTCACAGAAGCTTTACTTCAATTACCGAAAAAGAAAGATCGACACCAAATAGTTAAACTTCGAAGAATCACTCCCTGGTGTAATCAATAATACAGGAACAGATCTCACCAATTTCTTAAAGCCCTTTATCCAAGAGTTATCTGATGGTGAAAAAGACATCATTGCCCGATAATAAAGATGTTGATTGTTAAGTACAACTTTCGCCAAACAATTTTAGCCAAAAAAACAGTCGCAGATCCTTGCCTTCGCGTGAATGACAGACTTATATAATAACAACATAATCCTAGCGAAGACGGGGAACCGCGCGACAATCAAAAGCAATCCCTTTCTGAAGTACTGTCATGCAGTTCTTGAAAATAATTCCGCAGTTGTGCTTGTGATACCGTGAGATACCGTTTCAAGAACGGGATGACAAATCTTGCCTGAGATACGCAAACATTAGCCACAATCACGGCAACGGCATTGGAGGTGTCATCGGCAACCACATAGGTATCGTCCCAGACATTCACCATTAATCAACTATCACCAATCAAGAAACAACATCTGCAAAATCTCCGAAACGAAGAATGCGTTAGCTCCTTCAATTAAAATAAACTTTGAGCAAATCTGCGTACAAAAAGCAATCGTCTCCCAAAAAAAAATAAAACCTGCGTCCTTCCCGGCTCCGTAAGAATTCCCCATAACAATGGTGAACTTAGCAACTATAGAATTACTCATGGTGTTAACCATTTTAGCCCCGTCTTTAATAGTGAAAGTAATTTACAAACCATTAAAAATCAAAAACATAAAAAGTCAAAAAAACTGCTGTAACAGGGAAGCTTGCAATTATAACTGCACATCTTAGCACAGAGTCTACAAGTTGTTGCTAAATAAAAAGACCGATCTTAAATCGGTCTTTTTATTATAATCTTATTGGAATTTTTTCTTCTTTCAAGTAGCCCTTTAGATCAGGGATTGAAATTTCTTTAAAGTGGAATATACTTGCGGCAAGTGCGGCATCTGATTTTCCTTCGATAAAGGTATCTTTAAAATGCTCCATGGTGCCAGCACCACCTGATGCGATGATTGGAATGTTTAATGATTCGGATAAACGTGCTAACTCTTCATTTGCGAATCCGGCTTTTGTTCCATCGTGATTCATTGATGTAAACAAAATTTCTCCTGCTCCTCTTTCTTCAACTTCCTTAGCCCATTCAAAAAGGTCTAACTCAGTACGATCTCTTCCACCTCTTAAGAAGACTTTCCAGCCGTCTTCAGTCTTTTTCGCATCAATAGCAACAACTACGAATTGAGCGCCGAAATGAGCGTTTAATTCGTTTATTAACTCTGGGCGTTTTACGGCCGCTGAATTGATACTGATTTTATCAGCTCCTGCTTTTAATAATGCATAAGCATCATCAATTTCGGAAATACCACCACCTACTGTAAAAGGAATGTTTATTCGCTCGGCAACTCGCGTTACTAATTCCAATAAAGTCTTTCTTTTTTCGTGCGTTGCAGTAATGTCTAAAAACACCAATTCATCTGCTCCTTCTTTCGAATATAATTCAGCTAAATCAACAGGATCTCCTGCATCTCTTAAACCTACGAAGTTCACACCTTTTACGGTGCGACCATCTTTTATATCCAGACAAGGAATTATTCTTTTTGACAACATATCTTAAACGTTGTGGTATTTGATCAATGTTTCTAATGAAAGTCTTCCTTCGTAAATCGCTTTACCAACGATTGCTCCGTAAACACCCATATCTTCTAATATTTTCAAATCATCTTCAGTCGTAACTCCACCGGATGCTACTAACTTGATGTTCGGGAATTCTTGCATGATTTCAGCATACAATGCGTTTGAACTTCCTTGTAACAAACCATCTTTGGCGATATCTGTACAGATTACATATTCGGCTCCTTTAGCGTGATAATCTGCTAAGAAAGTAAACAAATCCATATCGGTCGTTTCTTGCCACCCTGATACTGCTATTTTTCGCTCATTTACATCAGCTCCTAAAATGATCTTATCACCATACTCTTTCAACCAACCTTCGAAAACTTCTCTGTTTTTAACAGCGATACTTCCACCGGTTACTTGCACTGCTCCACATTCAAATGCCAAAGCGATGTCTTCATTGGTTTTAACACCACCTCCAAAATCTACTTTCAAATTTGTGTTTGAAGTAATATCTCTTAGTACTTTATCATTAATGATGTGTCCACTTTTAGCACCGTCTAAATCAACTAAGTGTAAATGTGTAAAACCAGCTGCTTCAAATTCTTGAGCAACAGCTAACGGACTTTCATTGTATATTTTTTTCTGGTTGTAATCACCTTTTGTTAACCGTACCGCTTTGGCATCAATTAAATCAATTGCAGGAATTATAATCATAACGCTAAAAACTTTTTAAGAATTTGCTCTCCAATATCGCCACTTTTCTCAGCGTGAAATTGAACGGCATAAAAATTATCTTTTTTGATTGCGGCACTAAAATCATTTGAATAGTCTGTAGTTGCAATCGTATATTCATTTACAGGCACGTAATAACTGTGTACGAAGTAAACTTGGTGCTCAGTTGGTAAACCTTGAAATAAAGGTGATTTCAAATTGGAGATATTATTCCACCCCATGTGCGGGATTTTTAATCCTGGTTTAAATTTCTTTACTTCCGAATCGATAATTCCTAAACACTGCACATCTCCTTCTTCGGAATGTTTACACATTAATTGCATCCCTACACAAATACCTAAAACAGGTTGTGTAAGTGTTGGAATTAATGCATCTAAACCTGACGCTTTTAATTGTTCCATTGCGGCCTTTGCAGATCCTACTCCTGGAAAAATAACTTTATCGGCAGATTTTATTTCGTCGTGATCTTTGGTTAAACTGGGCTCAATCCCTAATCTGTTAAGCGCATACTTAACAGATTGGACATTACCTGCACCATAATCAATAAGAACTATTTTCATTTGATTTTATTGAATCGCAAATTTCCGAAAAAAGAATGGATATCAGAAGTTAAGTTCACAATACTTCTAATATTACTTTTGTTCATGAACATATTAAACATCAATTAAAAAATGTTAATTAATAAAAAGCCATTCCAAATAAATGGAATGGCTTTCGATTAGATTATCAGATATAATTAGTAATCTTTTATCTTATTAATTCAACAAATCCATTATTTCGAATAACTTCTGAATCAATCATTTTATACTCCAATACCCAGTAGTAAGTTCCAGATGTAGCCTGATATCCCTTATTAGTATAGCCATTCCATTTTGGTATGACTTCTTTGCTGATAGAGTAAATAGATATACCCCACCTATTGTATACTTTGAAAGTAATGTGTTCTAATCTCGCTCTCAAGTAATCTTCATCTTCATAAGACAATTCAAATGGCACAAATAAATCATTTATTCCATCTTCGTTTGGAGTATAAACATTTGGAAAGGTAAGTCTAACTGGACGACAGTATTCAGCGATTGTTATCGTATCATATGATTCACATCCATACTGGCTATAAGTTACCGCTTCAAAGAACCCTGATGCTTGAGTTACATATTCATCAGCAATTTCACCTGTCCCCCATTCTACATAGTCACCATTATAGTTAGCTCTAATTCTAACTACGTCATCTGATTCGTCCATACTACACATTGAATTAGTATCAGCTATTAAGCTAATTATTGGCAATGGTCGAAGTGTAATCACTTTTTCATCTTCTCCCCAGCAACCGTTAGCATCAATTACGATAACTGAATAGTTACCAGTTTCTGAAACGTTAATTGAATTACCTGTCGAGGAAGTACTCCAGTCATAACTTAAAGCTCCCACCGAGTTGGTAACATCAACTGTTATATTAACATCATCTCCAGTACATAAATTAGAATTATCTCCTAAATCAATCACTAAATCTGGTCCAGATGTTAAAACGATTGTATCTGTTTTAAAACAATTGTTCGTATCAACTACATCTATGTAATAAGTTCCAGGAAGATTAGTCGAAATTGAGTCTGCATAAGTTCCATTATTCCATACGTAGTTCGCTCCTTCCTCTTCAACTCCTAAACCTAAATTTAAATGTCTACACACTTCTCTATCTTCTCCTAATTCTACATTTGGTAAGGTATTAATGTCAAGGTTTACAGTATCATGAGTACTACATAAATAACTATTGGTTACCGTAACCATATATTCTCCAGAAGTCCTTACTTGAATAAACTGATTGTTTGAATTTGTTGACCAATCAAAACTAGCTCCTGCATTTCCTGCGTTAAAAATAATACTGTCCAAATTACAAATTACGGTATCATTTCCTAGGTTAATAATTGGAAGACTATCTACTGTTACCGTTACAGAATCAGCAGCTGAACATAAAGCATCATTTGTAACAACTAAGATATACTCGCCGGCTATTTGAACTAAAAGTGTCTGAGTAGTATCTAAGGTATTCCAAAGGAAACTAGCATTTGTATTTACAGCATTTATCAACATGCTATCTCCTGCACACAAACTCGAGTCGATCCCTAAACTAACAATTGGCAATACATCTACTGTTATTTTGATTGTATCATAACTTACACAATTGTTGGTATCAGTTACAATCACATCATAAGTTCCTAGTGAATTTACAATTATTGAATCCGAAGTTTCATTTGTTGGATTCCATAAATAAGTAACATCGGATAACCCTCCGTAAATAACCATTGAATCTCCAGTACATAAACTTGAGTCGCCACCTAAAGCTACAATCGGTAATTCATTTATGGAAACCATAATCGTGTCATAACCGACACAACCCTTAATGGTTGTTACCATCACATCATAAACATTGGTTGTGCTAACAGTATTTAATTTGCTATTTGCTCCATCATTCCAAACATAACTTGCAGCACCATTATTCCCTGCATTTAGTAACAAGGTTGAATCTGCACAAATCGAAGTATCATTTCCTAAAAAAACAACTGGTATAGTGTCAATAGATAATACTAAAGTATCATAACCTACGCATCCATTTATATCCGTTACTACTACGTCATATGTATTAGGTAAATTGGTTGAAATCGATTGTGTTAACTGGGTAGTATTCCATAACCATGATGCAGTATTGTTTCCTGCATCCAATACGATCAAACTATCTAAACAAATAGAAGTATCACTTCCTAACTCAACTATTGGTAAACCATTTATCGATAATGCAATCGTATCTCTTCCGATACAGCCATTCCCATCAATCACAGTAACTCTGTATTCACCTGAAGTACTTATAGTAATGTCTTGCGTTAATTCAGTTGTACTCCAGAACCAACTTACTCCTAATCCAGCATCAAGTCTTAAAGTCGAATCAATACAAATTGAAGTATCATTACCTAGTGTGACAATTGGTAATGTATCGATTGAAACATTAATTGAGTCAGTTCTTTCACATCCATTCCCATCAATAATTAACACCAAATAAGTTGCAACTGTATCTACTGTAATGCTTTGAGAAACTTCTCCATTTGGACTCCATATATATGCATAGTTTGCTCCGGCATCTAATGTTAAGTTTTTAGATTCACAAATTGAGGTGTCATTACCTAAAAACAAATTTGGTATTGTATCCACAATAACATCAACTGCGCCAACACCTATACAACCATTCCCATCAGTAATTGAGACAGCATAAGTCCCTTGAGTTTTAACGGTAATTGTAGGTGTAGTTTCAGTATTTGGGTTCCAAGCATAAATATACCCAGCACCAGCATTGTAGATTAATGAGTCCCCAAAACAAATAGCGGTATCGTTCCCTAATTTTACGATTGGTAATGTATCAATTGTTAAAACTAAACTATCCTTACCTTTACATTCGTTTCCATCTTCTATTAAAACTCTATAAACACCAGAGGTATTAATACCTAAAATCGAAGAAGTAATTTCGCCATTGGGACTCCAACTATATGAATATCCTTCGTTGGCTCTAAAGTCAATCGTTTGATTTATACAAATCGAAGTATCATTTCCTAAGAAGACAAAGGGTAAAGTATCTATAGAAAGAATAATACTATCAGAAGCAGTACAACCAAATCCATCTGTAATAACTACTTTATAAATAGCAGCTGTGTCCACAGTGATTTTTTGAACAATCTCCCCGTTTGGCAACCATAAATAGTCATACCCTGCTCCTGCATCTAGTGTTAAAGAATCGTCTTTACAAATTGATTGATTAACTGGTAAATTAACCATTGGATTATCATTGATTGTTGCGATTGCTGGTAATCTTACGGCTGAAGTACAGCCTTCGGCACTGATTGCTTCTGCGTAATAAGTAGTTGTTGAAGAAAGACTTCCTGTTAACCATACTGTTCCTGTTCCTTCGTATGCACCACCCGTTAGAGCATCGTACCAATCGATTGTCCCTGAACTTGTAGTCGCTCCTAAAGTGACAGTTCCCCCTCCACATCGAGATGCTGAAGTTGTATCCGTTACTGTAGGTAAAACATTTACAGTTACTTTTATTGTTGCGGTTGTATCTGATTGTCCACAAGAGGAAACTTCTCTTTGGTACCATCTGTCAGCCGTTAAGTTTGTTGAGGGATTGAAAGCAGCACTTGTTGCACCAACGATTAAATTCCAACCTGTTGTTCCATTTTCAGACCAATACCATTGGTAAGCATAAGAAGCATTTCCACCACTTGCACTTAATACATCTGTTAAATTACTTGGATCAGTATTGTTGCATATAGTATGCGCTGTTCCGATTGATCCGGGAGTTAAAGCTCCATTTACAGTTACTTTTACTGTTGCTGTTGTATCTGATTGTCCGCAAGAAGAAACTTCTCTTTGGTACCATCTATCGGCTGTTAATCCAGTTGGAGGATTGTAAGCAGCACTATTTGAACTTGCAATTGCAGTCCAACCTGTTGTTCCGTTTGCAGACCAAAACCATTCGTAAACGTAAGAAGCATCTCCACCTCCTGCACCTGATGTACTTGTTAAAGTACTTGGATCTCCATTGTTACAAACTGTATGCGCTGTTCCGATTGAGCCGGCATCTAAATTTGAATTAACAACTATAGTTCTAGATGAGATTGAGTCACATGTAACATCAATAACATCAACTTTAAACGTAACCGTATATATACCAGGATCCGTACTT
Source organism: uncultured Flavobacteriales bacterium (assembly GCA_905182585.1). Taxonomy (GTDB): domain Bacteria; phylum Bacteroidota; class Bacteroidia; order Flavobacteriales_C. Next base: position 12,060 of record CAJJCC010000032.1, on the reverse strand, counting down.
GAAGCCGAAGCATTAAAAACATCTAATCCTGCTCCGGTAATAATTGCAGGATTAGATCCTGCAGGAGCGTTAGTAATGGACCAATACCCTGCGTCCCCAGCTTCATGTGCCGACAAGTCTTCTGTTAAGCCAATACAAACATCTCCAGGTTGAGTTATAGCCGTATCTGGACAAGAAGTACCCAAAACATCATTGCAGTTATCACCATGAACATGCTCTGTGCCCGCCATTGTAAAGGATCCTGAAAATCCAGTTGAAGAAGTTCTCCAATAATCAGCTCCTGAATTAATATTTACAGAACCATGTACAGTACCGGTACCACACATAATTAAAGCAGCACCAGACCTAACAACAACAGAACCTGATAATGTACCTGTTCCTTTAATACAATATACTTCACCAGACGAAACCGTTGTAGATGGCACGGATGTCCACCCATCTAACTCAATTATTGTTGTACAAGTAGGTGGCGCTTGAGCGAGTGAATTTTGAAAAAATCCAAATAGACATATAAAAAAGAAGACACTCCATTTTTTCACGTTAAATTGAGACTTAATTTTTGAAATTAACCTTGAATTATCAACTTCAATAACACTTGAAAAAATATGGGTAGCCATGCACAATAATTAGTAATTAAAATCTTAGGATAAGATGATCAGTTATTCATTTAATTTCACAAAAAAAATAGCCGGTGCAAATGTCAATTTAAAAAAGGTTTAATACAACCTATTAACCTTTTACTTATCATTTTTTTTCATGTATCAGATAGAATATTAGTCATTACCGATAAAACAAATAAAAAAAACGTTACATAAATTATTTTAGACCTGATTTTTCGCACTATTTTTTAGGGAAAATCACATTCTTTCTGGGACTTCTATTCCTAGAATATTTAAAGCTTTTTCCAAAAATCGTCCAACTTGATTAGACAAGTTTAATCTAAACTTTTTCAAGTCTCCATTTCCTTCGTTAAGGATATAATGAGATGCGTAAAACTGAGAGTATTCTTTTGCCAATTCATAAGAATAATTAGCAATTAAAGCAGGATTATAATTTTCACCGGCTTGTTCTAAAACCTTCTCGTAATCATTCAATTTACTAATCAAAGCTTTTTCCTTATCAGACACTTCACGCACAACAACCCCCTCAAAATCAGAAGAATTATACTTTCTAATTAAAGATTTGATTCGAACACAGTTAAATAAAATAAAAGGCCCTGTGTTTCCGTTAAAATCAATAGACTCTTCAGGATTAAAAACCATTCCTTTTTTTGGATCAACCCTTAGTAGGAAATATTTTAGAGCAGCCATACCAACCATTCTGTTAATTTCTACCTTTTCTTCTTCAGTATATCCTTCCAACTTCCCTTTCTCTTCAGTTGCCTTAGTAGCCGTCTGTATCATGTCTTTCATCAAGTCATCGGCGTCTACAACTGTTCCTTCTCGAGTTTTCATTTTACCTGATGGCAATTCAACCATTCCGTAAGAAAGGTGAAATAAACCCTCATGAAAATCATATCCTAATTTTTTAAGAATTAAGAACAATACCTTAAAATGATACTCCTGTTCGTTGCCTACAGTATAAATCATTCCATCTATTTTGAAATCATTATCTCTTTCAATAGCAGTTCCAATATCTTGCGTCATGTAAACCGCAGTTCCATCTTTTCGAAGAACCAACTTTTCATCTAATCCATCCGCTGTTAAGTCACACCAAACAGATCCGTCTTCACGTTTATAAAAAACACCTTTTTCTAATCCTTCGTCAACAACCTTCTTCCCTAAAAGGTAAGTGTTGGATTCGTAATATAACTGGTCAAAATCAACGCCCATAGCTTCATAAGTGGATTTAAACCCATCATAAACCCATTGATTCATTTTTTGCCAAAGCTCTGTTACTTCTTTATCTCCATCCTCCCACTTCTTCAACATTACCTGAGCCTCTTTAAACAAAGGAGCTTCTTGCATTGCTTCTTCTTTAGATAAGCCCTTCTCTATTAACTCAGCCATTTCAACCTTATAATGCTTATCAAACTCAACGTAATATTTACCAACTAAGTGGTCTCCTTTTAAACCTTCAGATTCTGGTGTTTCACCATTTCCAAATTTCTGCCAGCTTATCATGCTCTTACAAATATGAATTCCACGGTCATTAATTATTTGAGTTTTATAAACCTTATTACCATTCGCCTTTAAAATTTCTGCAACTGCATATCCTAAAAAATTATTTCGAATATGTCCTAAGTGAAGTGGTTTGTTTGTGTTTGGTGAAGAATATTCAACCATAATAGTTTTAGGAACGTCTAACTTAATAGCTCCGTAACTTTCGTTAGATGCAATAGAATTTAGAATTCCTCCCCAATTATCAGCACTTAGCTCTAAATTCAAGAATCCTTTAATTACGTTAAATCCAGTGAATTCTTCCATTTCCTCAACAATCAAAGCTCCTATTTCTTCTCCAGTTTGAACTGGATTCTTTTTAGAAAACCGCAAAAAGGGAAAAACAACACAGGTTAAATCACCTGTGAATTCAGGAAGTGTATTTTGAATTTGAACAACTGATGACTCTACATCTGCATTGTATAATTTATTTACAATTTCACTGATTTTTTGAGATAAAGATAACTCTATAGACATGGCTGGAAATTTGATGCAAAATTACATTAAATATTCAAATAGGATAAGACTATCTATTTTCTGCTCTATAAATGAGCATTAACGTTTACATTTTTCGGTTTTTTACAAACTAAACTTAGTCATAATTAGATAAATCAACTAGCTCATCGAAGGAATCTTTCCTTTAGTCAGGCAAAGAACATCTTACCTAGAAATTTGAAAATATCATCCATTTTAATGTGAAAAAATCGTTATTTTTGAGGGGAACTATTTTTTTTTTAGAATGACAAAAATTAAGTGCCGAAATTTCGTTCAAGCAAGAGAATTCACATTAAAACAGGGGCTGAAGAACCGTTACGAATGGGCTATATACTGCTCTATTGACAAACTAAAGCCTTCTGATATCCCTTCTAATCCAGACGAAATTTATAAAGCTTGGAATGGATGGAAACACTGGCTTGGATCTTTTGAAAAAGTTCCATTTCTACCTTATGAACAGGCAAAAAATAAAGTTGGTGAAAAAGGATTTAAAAATACCGGAGAATGGAAAAAATGGTGTAATTGGAATCCAAATGATTTCGGGTTAAAACCACCAGAAATACCTGCTTCTCCTCATATTTATTACAAAAATTCAGGATGGATTGGATACAACGATTGGTTAGGGACCGAAAACAATCGTAAATCGAAATCATACAGACCTTTTGAAGACGCAAGAAAATTTGCTCAAGAATTGGGTTTAACTTCATCTGAATACTGGCTTCGCTATTGTAAAGGTGAATTCCCCCATTTACCTGAAAAGCCAAATGACATTCCAACGAACGTTGCTCGAAAATATAGAGATATAGGCTGGAACGGAATGAACGACTTTTTAAATGCTAAAGAGCATAGAAGAGTACGCAGATTGACAAATGCTAGGGATTTTGAAAGCGCTAGGAATTTTGTTCATAATCTTGACCTGAAGACTATTAAAGAATGGTTGAAATACATAAAAGGACAACTCCCCAATCAAGACCCTAAGCCTACTGATATTCCAAACTCTCCAGAATTAGTTTATAAAGGACATGGTTGGAAAGGTTACGGCGATTGGTTTGGCACCTTTACTATTGCTCCTTTTAAAAGGAAATACAGAGACTTTGAAAGCGCAAGGGAATTTGCACGCGGACTTGGATTAACTTCTTCGGAAAAATGGATTGAATACTGCAAAGGCGATCTTCCCAAACTTCCTGAAAAGCCATTTGATGTCCCTACAAATGTTGCTCGAAAATACCAAGACCTTGGATGGAAAGGATATAAAGACTTTTTACAAAGTAATATCCACCGTCAAAAATACAGCAAGTTCCTTCCTTATGAGGAAGCAAAGGAATTCGTAAGCTCCTTAAAAATAAACGATTACAAAGGCTGGCATAAATACATTGCAGGAAAATCACCTAACCTACCTAAAAAGCCGAAAAATGTCCCTGCAAACCCATCTGGAGTTTACAAAGACAAAGGTTGGATTGGAATTGGTGATTGGATTGGTTCTGAAGCTTTCCCTTACGCTCATTTAGAATATAGGAAGTTTACTGAAGCTCGAAAATTTGTTCGTTCACTTGGACTTACTAGTTCTGTAGAATGGGTTTCTTATTGTAAAGGTGAATATGATCATTTACCTGAAAAACCTATTGACATCCCAGCTAATGTTGTTCGGAAATATGACGAAAAAGGATGGAAAGGATTTAAAGACTTTTTATGGAGTGCTAAGCACAGAAAAGACAGAAGAAATTTCATGAGTTATAAAGACGCTACAGCTTTAGTAAAAGCAAACAACATCTATAATAAAGCTCAATTGGATAAATTTATTTCAAGCGATGTAAAACCTGAAAACTTCCCTGACTTACCCAATATGGTATATCAAAGAAAAGGTTGGGTTAGTTTTGATCAGTTTTTAAAATAAAAACACAATATTTTTTCAAAAGCCCATCTAAAACAGGATGGGCTTTTTTTGTTTATTCCACTTCTCAATAGTTTCTCGTTTATAACTTTTGGTTTTTCACCTGAAACTAAGTGTCTTCTCCTCTATTTTTATGTGTTAAGAAGAATACGACCAGAGTATGTTTGGAAAGAAAAATAAATCACAAGGAAATACATTTAAAAGCACTCCTAAACCACCCAAAGAAAAAGGGGTGGAAAAAGAGAAAAGTACTGTTGCTGAAAATATTTCATTGAATAAGATTACCGATCCTATTTATTCCTTTTTAGAAAACGAACGAAATAGATATGTAATTGGATTAGCCTGTCTTACTCTAACCGCTTTTCTTTCCTTTAGTTTTGTTTCTTACTTCTTTACTTGGGAGGTTGATCAAGATAAAGTTGAAAATTGGAGCACTACAGGTTTTGAAGTTTTTAAGGATGACTTTTCTTACGAAAAAGAACCTCAAAATAAAATGGGAACTATTGGTGCTAAACTTTCTCATATGCTTATGCATAAAGGATTTGGAATTGCTGCTTTTGGAATTCCATTTGTTTTATTAATTGGAGGATTGAAGTTTGCTTTTAAAAAGAATCTTTTACCGTTAAGGCGATCTTTCAAAATCACTCTAATAATAATGCTATGGTCTGCAACATTTTTGGGCTTAATCTTAAAAAATAGTGCGTTCAATTATGGAGGTGCTTTAGGAAGTCAGCTAAACATTTGGTTGGATCATATAGCAGGTACTTGGGGGATTATTTTTATACTTCTTTTCTTTCTTTTTATTATTTCAAGATTTACGTTCAATGTGAAAATTGATGAATTAATTCAATCATTGTTCAATACCCAAGCCAAACCAAGTGAAAACGAACTAGCTTCAGAAAACAGTTTTATCAACCCACAAACATCATTCAAAACAATTCATCCTGAACCGGAGACTGAAATACAAGAAACTACAGAAGCTTCAAAAATAATAACAGAAGAACCTGCAATAGAGATTAAGGAAGAAGAAATAGAAAGTCCCGAAGAGTTGGATATTGAGTTGAACATTACTTCTACAATTGTAGAAAAGGTTGAATCACCTGAAGAACTATCAATAAATCTTCATTTAGAAATAGAAAATACAACTGAAGAAGAAACACCAGCAATAACTGGCGAAACTGAGGGTGAAATAGAAGAAGAAAAAGAAGAGCTTTCGAACGAAGAGATTATTCAAGAATTAACTAACGGAATTGAAGAATCAGAAAACTCAGCAATCGAACTAGAAACAAATACAGAAGTTCCAGAACACGAACCAAAAGGCAATGAAGAACTTTCTTTTGAAGTAGAAGAGACAACTCAAAAAGAAGAACTTTTAACGGAGAAAGAAATAAATGAAAAAGTAAAAGAATTTGGTGAATACGATCCAACTCTTGATCTTGGAAGCTACCAGTTCCCTAAAATCGAACTATTAAACAAATATGATGCTGGCGTAAAACAGGTTGTTGACCCTGCTATTTTAGAGCGAAATAAAAACAACATTGTGCAAACGCTTAAAAATTATAAAATCGAAATCGATTCTATTAAAGCTACTATCGGACCAACAATAACACTATATGAAATCATCCCTGCTCCTGGTGTTCGAATTTCTAAAATTAAAAACTTAGAAGATGACATAGCATTATCACTTGCAGCATTAGGTATTCGTATTATCGCTCCTATTCCTGGAAAAGGTACTGTTGGTATTGAAGTGCCAAATCCAAACCCAGATATTGTATCAATGCACACAGCCATTTCATCAAAAGCCTTTCAAGAAGCTAAAATGGAGTTGCCACTTGCACTAGGTAAAACAATTACCAACGAAACATATACGATTGATTTAGCTAAAATGCCGCACCTTTTAATGGCTGGGGCAACTGGCCAAGGAAAGTCAGTTGGATTAAACGCTATTTTGGTTAGTTTACTTTACAGAAAACACCCTTCTGAATTAAAGCTTGTTTTGGTTGATCCTAAAAAAGTTGAATTAACGCTATTTAACAAAGTTGTTCGCCACTTCTTAGCCAAACTTCCAGGAGAGGACGAAGCAATTATTACCGACACGCAAAAAGTAGTTAATACTGTTAACTCTCTTTGTGTAGAGATGGATGAGCGATATGAACTACTTAAAAATGCACATTGTAGAAACATAAAAGAATACAATGTTAAATTCAAAAAGCGAAAGCTAAACCCTGAAAAAGGACATAAGTTTCTTCCATACATTGTTTTAGTTATTGATGAGTTTGCCGATTTAATAATGACTGCAGGAAAAGAAATTGAAACACCTATTGCTCGTTTGGCTCAATTAGCTCGTGCAATTGGAATTCACTTAATTGTTGCAACTCAACGTCCATCTGTAAACATTATTACAGGTACTATTAAAGCCAACTTCCCATGTAGAATTGCTTTTAGAGTTACGTCTAAAATTGATTCTAGAACAATACTTGACGCTGGTGGAGCTGATCAATTAATTGGTAGAGGTGACATGCTTTTAAGCACAGGTAACGAACTAGTTAGAATTCAATGTGCGTTCGTTGACACACCTGAAGTTGAGCAAATTTGCGAATTTATTGGTGAACAAAGAGGTTACTCAGATGCTTACCTTCTACCTGAGTTTAACGACCCTAAAGCCGAAACAGGTTCGACAGATGTTCACCTTGACGATCGAGATGAAAAGTTTGAAGAAGCAGCAAGGATAATAGTATTGCACCAACAAGGTTCAGCATCACTACTCCAACGTAAATTGAAGTTAGGATATAACAGAGCGGGTAGAATTGTTGATCAATTGGAGGCTGCTGGAATCATCGGACAATTTGAAGGAAGCAAGGCTCGGCAAGTTTTAATTCCTGATGAAGTAAGTTTGGAACAGAAATTGATTAACCTGAATAACAAAACTATTTAATTAACTTTGAACGATATATTTTAGAATTATGAAAAGCATATTCGCACTACTTTTTGCAGCATCCATTTCTAGTAACGATTTACCAGTTGAAACCATTCCTGTAGCAACTCCAGTAATCGTTAATATTGAAGCTCCAGTTATAGAACTTGAAACAGCTAGTGTTTCGGAATCTAGCATGATTTCAAACGCTGCTACTACTTCACAAAAAGATCCTGAAGCAACAGCAATTTTAAACGCAGTTACAAATACAACGAAAACAAGAAAAACGATTACATTAGATTTTACATTCACGATTAAAAATGGTGATATGAAAGAATCTCAAAAAGGAAAGCTTCAGATAAAAGGGAATTCTTATTCGTACGATATTTTTGGAACCACTAAAATTAGTGATGGAAAAAAAGTAGCGGAGATTATTGTAGAAGATAAAGAAGTAACGATTGGATTAGCAAATTTTAATGACCCAGATAATTTCTCTCCTCAAGAAATGTTCACCATTTATGAAAAAGGCTATAAGTACCGGTTCATGGGACAAAAAAAAATAAATGGAGAAACTCTTGAGTTGATCGATTTATACCCAGATGCTGATAATAAGCAACCTTATAGAAGAATTACACTATTTGTTAATAACACCACTCATGAAATAAAAGAAATTGAGTTGTTTGAAAAAACAAGTGCGAAGGTATTCTCGGTGAAAATTGATAACGCTGCTTACGATTTAGAAATTCCTGATGCTGAATTTAATTGCGATTGTGAAAGATGGCCAGCTCCAGATTGGGATTGCGATGATACTTCAGGAAGTAAATAATTAAAAAAAGTTTAAAACTTTAAAGAGGAAGCTAACAACTTCCTCTTTTTTTTTATCGAAACTATTTATCTTTATTCCGTATGAAATACGGGATTATAGATTTAAGTGTTGTACCAGGAAGAGCAGATCCTTCTGATAAAAGTGAAATGACTACTCAATTGCTTTTTGGGGACGTTTTTAGCGTGTTAGAGGAAGCTAAAACGTTTATTAAGGTTCTTGTTCATTATGACAATTACGAATGCTGGATATGCAAGAAACAATACCTTCCAATTAATTCATCAGAATACACACAAATTGCCAATTCACCTTACCACTGCACAACTGATTTAGTTCAGGTAATTACATACAAACAGAACCTACTCCCTATTGTTCAAGGAAGTTCATTACCTCACTATAAAAATGGAACTTTCAAGTTAGGGAATCAAATGATTAAATTTGATGGAAACATAACCATCCCAACTCAAATCGGAACGAAAGATAAAATTGTTGAAGATGCTTTAATGTTTTTAAATGCGCCTTATTTGTGGGGTGGTAAATCCCCTTTTGGGATAGACTGTAGCGGGTTTTCTCAATTAGTTTACAAAATCAATAACATCGTTATTCCAAGAGATGCATACCAACAAGCTGAACTTGGAGAAAGTTATTCATTTGTAGAAGAGGCTCAACCTGGTGATTTGGCGTTTTTCGATAATAAGGAAGGACGCATTACTCATGTTGGAATCTTAGTTGGGAAAAGTAAAATCATACATGCTTCAGGTAAAGTTAGAATAGACACACTTGATCATAATGGTATTTACAATCCCGAAACTAATTCTTATTCTCACAAACTCAGAATAATTAAAAATTTAGTGTAGGTTTATTTTAAAAGTTACCCGTATTAAAATAAGCTACAAACTTAGCTCCCTCTCCTATATCTTAATATTATTGTGTCCTTCCAAACACAATAAAGGATTTCTTAAGTTCTAATTACCTAGTATTTTTCTTTAACGCAAAAAAGTCCTACTGATAAATCAGTAGGACTTCAATATAATTTTAAAAGTTACTTTTTATTTAAAGTACTTCATTGTTCCAATGTTGTTTAAATCACCGAAAGCTAATTTTAATCTTTCAATGAAAGAAACCTCAGCTTGTCTTAACCAAACTCTTGGGTCATAGTATTTTTTGTTAGGTGAATCAGCTCCGTTTGGATTCCCAATTTGACTTTGTAAAAAGTCTTGGTTTTCTCCGTAGAAATTTTTGATACCATCCCAAAATGCCCACTGTAAATCAGTATCGATATTCATTTTAACAGAACCATAAGAAATAGCTTCTCTAATTTCTTCAACTGAAGAACCTGAACCTCCGTGGAAAACGAAATCTACTGGCTTATCAGCCAAACCATCTCTTTTTTCCAAGAATTTTTGAGAGTTATCTAATATTTTCGGAGTTAATTTAACGTTACCTGGCTTATAAACACCATGAACATTTCCGAATGCTGCAGCAACTGTGAATTTATCAGAAACTTTTCTTAACTCATCATATGCATAAGCAACCTCTTCTGGTTGAGTATATAATTTAGATTCATCAACATCAGAATTGTCAACACCATCTTCTTCACCTCCAGTGATTCCTAATTCAATCTCTAAAGTCATACCCATTTTAGACATTCTATCTAAGTATCTTTTACAGATTTCCATGTTCTCTTCCAAAGGATCTTCAGAAAGATCAATCATATGAGATGAGAATAACGGAACTCCGTTAGCTGCATAAAACTCTTCCCCTGCGTCTAATAAACCGTCAATCCAAGGTAATAATTTCTTTGAACAGTGATCAGTATGTAACATTGCAGTTGCTCCGTATCTACCAGCCATTTCCCACACATGTTTTGCTCCTGAGATAGCACCTGCGACAGCACCTTTTTGACCTTCATTTCCTAAACCTTTTCCAGCAACAAATTGAGCACCTCCGTTAGAGAATTGAACAATTACAGGAGAATCAACCGCTACAGCAGCTTCTAAAACTCCATTAATACTGTTAGAAGAAACAACGTTTACCCCTGGTAAAGCGAATTGATTTTCTTTTGCTACTCTGAAAACTTCTTGAACACCGTCACCAGTTATTACACCAGATCCGATTTTTACAGCTGTGTCGCTCATTATCTTATTTATTTTGAATTGAGCACCAAAAATACACATTTCTAAGTAAACTGTGTTTTAATCTTCACATGATTTCTAAAATGCTTAGTTTTGCCTAGCCAAAAACACTACCCCCACTATGTGGAGCAAACAAGAAGCAAAAGACAGAAGAGTACGATTTTTTACCAATTTTGGTGTGTATATGAAAAAGCACAACGAAGAATATGGTAACAAAATGCGTTGGGTGAATTATCGAACTGGGGTGAATTCAGTTAAATTTAGGATTGAAGTTGATAATAAAACAGCCAAAGTTTGTATTGATATTACAAATGAGAATGAAGGTGTTCGTAAACTTTTCTTTGAGCAATTTGAGGAATTCAAAAAATTACTTTCTAATTCGATGGATGAATTAATATGGGTTAAGGACCAATATCTTCAATCTGGCTTTGCAATTTCTAGAATTTACGCTGAAACAGATGAGTTTAGTATGAGTAATGAAGCACAATGGGGCGAGTTATATCAATTCATCGAAAGAAACATCGTTGCTCTGCACGAGTTTTGGGATATGAGTCAAGATGTTTTTAAAGATTTAGAAGGTTAAAATTGATCAAGCAACAACAATTCGAAAGAATTCAATACTTCATCTGATTTCACGAATAAGAACCTTAGCTAGTTTGAATATTCATACAAAATCCTCTGATGCTTTTAAAACAATGATTAGCGAATTAGAATTTAAAATTTAACGCATCTCCATCAGACAAGATATTATATCCTAAAGAATTAGCTTTCAATGCCGAACCTTCATACAAATGACTTAAGTATATTTGTGACTTTAATTGTTGAATAACCTGACTCGATTCTAGCTCATCAACACTTATATGACCTTCGCCAACTTTATCCGCAAAATTACATTCCAAAAACACTTTGTCGCAAGCATGTACAAAAGGCTCAACTCCATCATGCCAGCACGTATCTCCAGAGAAACCAATATTCTTTCCTTCTAACCTTAAAAGATAACCTACAGGCTCAGCCTTTTCGGAATGCTTCATCAAAACACTTTCAAAGCATAAATCCCCTTCTTTATATTTACCACCGTTTTGATCAACAGAGACGAACTTTAGATTTAGCTCATCCAATATTTTCTCTGTTCCTCCATAAAGAACCTTTAGCAGCTCCAACACCTTACCTCTCACATCACCAGGACCAACAATTGTGAGTTCTTTCTCTAAGGGATAAATGTATTTCAATCCCAAAAGCAAAGCCGATAGTCCCGCATAATGATCCCCATGATAATGAGTGATGAATATATAATCTAAATCACAGAATGGAAATTTCAACTTTTGAAGCGCATAAGGAACTGTAAAACCACAATCAACTAATATGTTCTTGTTATGAGAATTAATTAAATAAGCAGAATTTAATCGTTCGTCCTGATTAAAAGCATTTCCCGATCCTAAAACCTTAACATTCATCCTTAATACCTTTGGTACTCTATTCGCTCAAATTCTTCGTCAGACTCGTTGAAACGCGTTATTTGATCTAATTGGTTTTGATTGTACGAATACAATATTCTTAAAACAACATCACCAATCGAGTTATAGTCCAAGTCTTCAATTAAATTTCCTACTTCGTCAAACCTCCTAACATTGCTTGATTTTAAA
>CAJJCC010000031.1 GCA_905182585.1 uncultured Flavobacteriales bacterium | reverse complement strand
TGTTAATACACAAGAGCAAGCAAGACATAAATGAAATTTAATACCGAATTAAAAACTCAATTTTAAGCACAGTTAGTCACTTATTAAAGGTATTTTGTATTAAAAATTTTATTCTAGCATAATTATTACGAAATTCACAACAAATAAGAACTATTATGATTAAGTCTGAAGGATATGTTGAAATGCTAAATTCTTGGAATTTAGATGATTTAGTTGATCATATAACTAATACTCACCATGCTTATTTAAAAGCCAACTATCCACTTATTCTCAAATTAATAGACAAACTTGAATCTACAAAACAACAAAAGGTTATTAGTCAAGTAAAATCCTTATTCAAAGAATTTACAGACGATTTAGCAATTCATCTTGTAAAAGAAGAAGAAGTTTTGTTTCCCTACTTTAAAAAATTAGCAGAAAGTAAATCTGCTGGATCCAAAATTGAACCAGCAACATTTGGGAATCTCGAACGGCCAATAGAAATGATGGAAGAAGAACATGATGACTCACATGATATCATGGAAAAAATCAAAGAGATCACAAATAACTTCACTGCTGATAAAGATGCCGATCCTTCAATTCACTTTTTATACTTCAAACTTCAAGAATTTGATCAAGATTTAGAAGCCCATCACGAACTGGAAGATAATTTACTTTTCAAAAAAGCAAGTGAACTCGAAAAGGAATTAAAAATATCATAATTGTAATTCACTTTGTTTAGTTAATAAAAACGGTAATGATTTCGAATCTACCATTAATCTCTCAAGTATATTTACTTAACTCAAATTAACTTGAAATGGCATTTTTATTATTCGGAAAAAAAAGGCTCAAAGAAAAACACGTTGCAAACGTATTTGTAAGCACTTTAAATGAGCTAGCTGAGAAGTCATTTCCTACTTTAGCCGAATTTTTAAATGAAGTACCTGAATTAAAGCAAAGTCCAAAAATAAAATCAAGTCAAATTGAATGGTTTTTATACATTATATTTAGTGCCAATCTTTACAACTTAAAGTTTCACTTTGAATCAAATCAACTTAATAGAATGAGGATTTTGGTTATTGATGAATTTATTGAAAGTTTAGAAGGTAGAGATCACGATTTAACACTTGAGCAAATTAACAATTACGAGGAATACATTTCTGGTTTAGACCGTCGTCATGACGACCTTCCAAAATCAATGGCTACAGCTCTTTTTAACAAATATGGGTTAAATGATTGTCAGGTATATCATTTCCAAAAAATGAATACTCCAAATCCTATCATCATCAAATCTATTGAAGACGCTACAAAAAACTACATTTGGAACTGGTCTGATCTTTTCGAGAAATTCAAAATGGTAGCTTAATTTCATCATTAAATAAGCTGATCAAATTCATTTTTCACATCACGAAATCAGTAATATTGTAGATTAACAATAAAAAGTCCTTAATTTATTTATTCATGTAGACTTTTCTGAAATATCAGACAATGCCATGAAATATACTTTAGAATGCTAAAAGCTATCCTGTTTTCTTTGATACGTTTTTAAAAAGGATAAAAAAGGTGGGAATTTAACAGAGTAATAATAAAGTACTTTAAAATGAGAACTAATAAAGTAAGCTTATTTCTTAAATTTAACAGCTATACTGTCTCAAACAAAGTTGATTTTTAATGACAATAGGTACAAAAGGAGCCTTCAGTATTAAAAAAAGTTAATAGTCCTGAAAAACTCTCCCAATCTCCCCAGTTAATATAGAAATGAATTCTGAGACAAAGCTCACAGACCTGTATGCTTAATTATAACAGCTTACACCCTCTTGAATAATGCTTTACACACATTAATCCTTGAGTGCTGGTGACTTAAGTGTTAGGTATACGTCCATTGACAGATAGATAAAATAAGAGCCCATGAATGTTAGTATAAATGAGTTTGAAATTGGGTTTATTCCTGTTTTCTTTAAAAAGAAGATATAAAGTCCCAATAGAATCATTTTAAAAACACTAAAACCCATAAATATTTGACCTATTAAAATATCAAATTTTCTATGAAGTAAATCACCAATAAAGTGCGATTGAACAAAAAGTAAAAAAAGTAAAACATGAGACTTGATCATATTCTCACCCAATGCGCGCTCTGGATAAAGAGCATTTAAAAAATAATGGCCCCCGTAAAGAAGGCCACCTAATATTGTATACTTTAAGATATCTCTAATCATTCTTTGGTGATATGAAATCTTTTAGAGCTAAATACAAACCCGCAAAAACGCCAAACAACGTAAGTCCAGCCTTCCATCCAGATTCAACATTGAACTTCTCATCTAAATACTGGCCTAAAAAGTAACCTCCTAAAATAGGACCTAACATTGAAAAGCCCATTCCAGAATACTTTAAGAAGCTCTTAAGCGGTTTTTTCGACAATGGTTTCTCTTTTATTATTAGAAATAGACTTTAAAGTCCCTCCCATATCAATTTTACCATTAATCTCAGCTCCTGGATCTACTTTTAATTTCCCAACTTGTGAATCTCCGTTAATAACAGCAGTGGCCTTTAACTCTAATAAACCGCTAACAGTAATCGTCGCATTTAAAGTTCCTTCTACATCAGCAGAGTCACAATCAACTTCACCTTCAACAACTCCAGTCTTACCAATTACAACTCTTCCAGCACAAACGATAGAACCTTTAACCTTTCCATCAACTCTAATACTTTTTGCTGAGTTAACACTTCCTTCTAGTGTTGTTCCTTCTGCAATTCTATCGATTGCATTTGTATCAAAACTTTGTGGAGAACTCATTTCTTCTGATTTACTATTTTTAAACATAACAATAACTTTCTACCTCAAATTTAATAAAAATATAGTTAGCGATTATTTTTACTAATTTCAGGTAATTGAACAAGTCTTATATTTGCCTAGCTAAGTTCATTAAGTTCTTCTTAAATTTATAACATGAGGTTATTACTATACATAATATCGTTTATCTCTTGTCTTCAAGTTTTTTCTCAAGAAAGCCATAAGCTTGATAGCTTAATAAAGAACAAACAATATTTAAGCGCTTGGAATCATATTGAATCTATCGAGTCTCAAAACAATAAAATAGAAGTTAATTTAACAAAAATTGATCTCTGTCTCAAATATTTCACGAAAACGATTTCACATCAAGCATTCGCATTTAACAATCTTAAAGAAAACGAAAGCTTGTTAAGCCAAAGGCGAATAGCTGAGCAAAAAATGATTCCTATTAAGTCTTTTAAGATAAATTTAATCCTAGATTCTTTAATTAATGAATACCCTAAAGACTATCGATTAATGAAGGCTCAAGGTGATTATTACTATGACATCTTCATTCTTTATGGAAAAGATTGGATCAAAAACAAACAAGAAGTCTTAAGAAGAATGTATAATGGATATTCAGTCGCTGAAAAGAACGGAGTGACTGATTATATTTCGCTTTATGCTTTAGGTTACTTTCATAACTTAAACGAACAAAGTGATCAAGCTATCGAGTATTTTAATAAATCTCTTAAACTAGATTCTAATTACGCTCCTACTCATTACAATTTAGCCTATCTCTATACAGAAAGAGACAGCAATGAAGCTGCTTTATATCATGCTTGGAAAGCTTATCAAAACTATAAATACATTAATTACAAAAATGACGCCGGTCAAATGACAGGGTCATTATTAGGTAAATTAGGCAGACACAATGAAGCTCTTTCTATATTATTAGATTGCGACAAACTAATCCCGAATACTTACCACACCTACTATTATCTTTTAAATTCCTTCCTTTCTTTAGGTAGAATGAATGAGGCTTTGATTACTGCTGAAAACATGTTTTATTTAGACTGGAAATCGCATACAATCAATATGGACATCGTTGAGTTTTTCGTTAAAAACAACCACACCAATGAACTCATTAACTTTTATAACTTAAGACTAGAAAAAGAGCTTTATGATATGGAATTCCGAGGCCATGTATATTTACACATTGCACAAGCTTACGATTTAAACAATAATAAAAACCAAACCTTAGATAACGTTGAAAAAGCGAGAGACAGCTTTAGCGTTTGTTATGATTCTGGACACCCTATTTTTGGAGTATTAGACAAAATGGGCTCTAAATAATTACTTTACCAATATACCCTTTTGCTCAACAACTGGAACTATCGTTAAACGATCAGCACTTATTGTATCAGAAGCAAATATAAATTTCTTGTCAAACAAGATACCATCTAGATAAAAGGAAACAAAGTATTCATTGTTTAATTTAAAAACGTCTTCGATTACAGCTTCAACTTTTTGAAAAGATTTAGCAGAAACAACTTTATAAAAATGACGCAAAGTAGACGATTTCGCCCCTACACCATCACTCCCTTCTAGGTAGCCTTTTGATGAAACAAAAACGTTTTCAATCGGAGATGGTTTATCGTTTATAACGTAAGCATTCCAAACTTTTACACCTTCATTATTATCTTCATGTACAATAGCAACGTAAACGCCGCTAACTTCAGGCATTTCAATATCCTTCTTCATCAAATAAGTTTTGAAAACAAAACTACTCAATTAGTCTGAAACCTTCCTCTAAATAAACCCAAATATCATCTGGAGTGGCACCATCTTTTAATTTTGTGTTTTCTCTAAACTGACCTAGCCTAGTAATTATTAGATTTTTACCCGGTACACATATAACATATTGACCTAAAATTCCTCTCATATAAAAGACTTTCTCTCCCTTATAAGACGCAAACCACCAAGAATAACCATAGTAATCAGCCAATTTCCCGTCATGATCTAAGACATTAATAGGCTTTAAGGACTCTCTAACATATGTACTATCAACTATTTGCTCACCATTTTCAAAACCAGTATTCATAAATAATCTTCCAATTTTAGCGAAATCTCTTGCAGTAGCAAATACACCAGTAAACGTTTTTTCGTCTCCACCTTCGTCGTCTAACACCCATTTAGCGTCGTTCTCCATTCCTAGTTTCTCCCACAAATTCCTTGACGCGTAGTCGCCTACCTTTTCTCCAATGGCTTTTTCAAGTAAAAAACTTAAGAGTAAATTATTACCTCCTAAATACTTATGTTCAACTCCTGGCTCTTTATTCAACTCATAACCTTTCACTAAAGCTTTTAAATCAGTTCCGTAATAAGCTTTAGCCATAAAACCAAATGGATTTCCATAGCTTTCCTTAAAATTCATACCTGAAGTCATCGTGAGAAGATGCTTTACTTTAAGTGCCGAATCCTTTTTCTGAATAAAATCCGGTAAATAGTCAACAGCACGATCTTCAACAGAAACCTTCCCTTCTTTAATTGCTATCCCAGTGACAATACTTAAGATGGTTTTCGCCATAGAAAACGAATTTGAAATTTTATTTTTATCATAGCCATCATAATATGATTCATGAATAATTTCATTACCATGAATGATCAACAGTGCCTTTGTTTCTAATCTTTTGTTTATACGCTGAACAGTATCCGATAACGATACAGAATTTTTTGATTTTGATTCCTCCCAAGGTCTTGGAGATTTGGATTTAAGAATTCGAGCATAAAATATATCGGGATCATCAATTGATGGCTTTGTACGACCCTGAAAGTAAGTATCTGCTAACCCTTTATATAAATGATTATTCCCAGATAAAACCACAGCAATATTCGCTAAGATTAAAACAACTAGAAAGCCTAAACCTATTTTTTTTAAGATCTTCACAAAGTAGCTACGTACTCTAGTTTTAAATTGTTGCTTAAAGCAGTAATTAAATAATCTTAAATCCAAATAACAAAGACAAATGAAGTGTCAATTTCTCTTGAACTTCGTTTAAATCTTGCGGTGTACCTAACTCTTTTTCTATAGAGGTAACTCCCTTATCCACAATCCCACAAGGAACGACATAAGAAAAGTAATCTAGATTTGTATTTACATTCAATGCGAAACCATGCATTGTTACCCATCGGGACAACTTAACACCCAAAGCGCAAATTTTCCTGGCTTTAACAGGATCATCTCCATCAATCCAAACCCCAGTCAAGCCGTCTACTCTACCGGATTTAATATTATAGTCACGGAGTGTTAAAATAACGGCTTCTTCAAGTAATCTTAAATATTTATTAATATCCGTAAAGAAATTATCAAGGTCAAAAATTGGATATCCAACAAGTTGTCCAGGCCCATGATAAGTTATATCTCCTCCTCTATTTATGTGATAATAAGTAGCCTTTTTTTCTTTTAGAAGATCCTCGTTTAGTAATAAATTTGTTTTCTCACCAGTCTTTCCTAATGTATAAACATGAGGATGCTCGCAAAACACCAAAAAATTATCAGTAATTTCGTTTTTAGTTTCTCCTTTTCGGATAGATATTTTCTTCTGAACAATAGCGTCAAAAATATCAGTTTGAAAGTCCCAACATTCTTTGTAATCAATTAAGCCTTTATTGATTAGCTTAACATTTTTATTCACAATTAATTAACGGTTGCTAAATGATTCTTTAAAGCGTCTATCACCTCTATTTCAATCGGATCAATGTCTTTGATGTTCGCTATATATAAAGATGCCCAATCAGTTAAGTAAATCAGGTAGAAAGCTTTTTCAATAAATGACTTTCCTTTGCTATACACTTCAGTAACAGAAGCTCCTTTTTCAGTAACCATTTTTTTAGTAAACTCCATTCTCTCCTGAGTTCTGTAAAAGTCATCAGAATTTCTAAAAATCAACACAGCTATGTTTGAGTTACCTTCAGCCCAACCAACTATTTCATTATGATTTAATTCAGGGAATTTATGATGCCAACAAAGCATTTTACTGTTTTCATTTAATTGCTGACGAAAACGAATACTTACTGGTTCAAATTTATCTGTAGAATATATAACAGGAAGCTTATTAACTAATGCCTTTGCAACAGTCTTTGCCTCAATTCTCATTTCGGAATCGTTTTCTTTTAGCAGCGTAATAGTTGACTTTAATTCAGTCAATATAGTTTCTGGAAGGATCCCGTACTTCACAAGAATAAATAACTGTTCAGTAATTGAAAAAGCTATACATGTTCTTGGAGGATTACCACCTGGTATAACAATATGATTGTAGTTGTTTTTTTCACAGATAGCTTTTAATTCACCACCTGAAGTAACACATGCTATCTGAGCATTTTGAGCCTGAGCCTTTTTAACTGCAGCGAGCGTCTCTTCAGTATTACCACTGTAAGAATTCGCTATTACCAATGTGTTTTCATCAACAAAATTTGGAATATGATAATCGTTACAAGTTATAACAGGAACTGATGCTTCTACCAAAGCGGCTTTTGTAACAACTGTACCTCCAATACCTGAGCCACCAAGTCCACAAATTAGAACATTTTTTATTCTCTTCCCTCCAACATCAAACTTAGCTGCACTTCCTATTTCAAATGCTAATTCTAACTGTTTGATAAATCCTTCAATATAATCTTTCATATCTATAAACTCAGTAAAAAAAATTAAGCAACTTTCAAGTTTTTTAAGTTATCTCCAGACAACTTACTTTTAGCGTAATCAAGCGTCACTTCAAACATTTGTTCTTCTTTACCATTTGATGGTAATTCGAACATTGCATCCATCATAATTGATTCACAAATAGATCTTAACCCTCTCGCTCCTAACTTATATTCCAATGCTTTTTCAACTACAAAATCTAATGCATCCTTAGTCAAATCTAACTTGATTCCATCCAATTCAAATAATCTTACATATTGTTTAACCAAAGCATTTTTAGGTTCTGTTAAAATTCTTCTTAATGCAGAACCATCTAAAGGAGCTAAGTGGGATAAAACTGGTAAACGACCAATTAACTCAGGTATAATTCCAAAAGACTTAATATCCTCAGGAGAAATATACTGGAGTAAATTGTCTTTATCCAACATACTCATCTTTTTACTTGCCTGAAAACCTAATGATTGTGATTTAACACGCTTTTCAATTAATCTCTGCACACCATCAAAAGCACCACCACAAATAAACAAAATATTCTTAGTGTCAATTTGCGTCAATTTTTGTTCTGGATGCTTTCTTCCTCCTTGCGGTGGAACACCTACAACACTTCCTTCTAATAATTTCAACATGGCCTGCTGAACACCTTCACCACTAACATCTCTAGAGATAGACGGATTATCAGATTTACGAGCAATTTTATCAATTTCATCAATAAAAACGATACCTCTTTCAGTTGAAGAAACATCAAAATCGGCAGCTTGTAATAACCTCGAAAGTATTGCTTCAACATCTTCACCAACATAACCTGCTTCAGTTAAAACGGTTGCATCAGCGATACAAAAAGGAACATTTAAAATTTTAGCTATTGTTTTAGCTAACAATGTTTTCCCTGTCCCTGTCTCCCCAACGAGCATGATGTTCGACTTTTCAATTTCAATTTCATCATCAGGACCTAAAGTCTTAGACGATTGTGAAAGTCTTTTATAATGATTGTAAACAGCAACCGATAAAACCTTTTTCGCCTTATCCTGCCCAATCACATATTGATCTAAATGTTTTTTTATTTCTGTAGGCTTCATCAACTTCAATTCTTTATCCAAATTGGCGTTGATTTTCTCTGAACCTTCCTCTTTTACAATCCCTTGTGCTTGCGTAACGCAATTATCACATATATACCCCTCAATACCAGCAATTAATACATTAGTATCTTTTTTCTCTCTTCCACAAAAGGAACACTTTACTTGACTCTTTTTGTCCATAATTCAAATATACAAAAACCGCACGAGCTGTAGCTCGTGCGGTTGTCATGTTTTATACGTTTAGTTAAAAACTATTTTTTTCTAACTAAAACCTCATCAATCATTCCGTATGCTTTCGCTTCTTCAGCAATCATCCAATAATCTCTATCAGAATCGGCCCAAACCTTATCATACGTTTGTCCAGAATGATCAGCAATAATAGTATATAATTCCTTTTTCAATTTCTGAATTTCTCTTGCAGTAATTTCAATATCTGAAGCCTGCCCTTGAGCACCACCTAACGGTTGGTGAATCATTACTCTTGAGTGTTGTAAAGCCGTTCTTTTACCAGCAGCACCGGCACATAACAAAACAGCACCCATAGATGCCGCCATTCCTGTACAAATTGTTGCTACATCTGGATTGATATACTGCATTGTATCATAAATCCCTAAACCTGCATAAACAGAACCTCCAGGAGAATTTAAGTAAATTTGAATATCCTTATCAGAATCTAAAGATTCTAAGAATAATAATTGAGCCTGAATAATGTTGGCCATATGGTCGTTAACACCTGTTCCTAAGAAAATGATTCTATCCATCATTAATCTTGAAAAAACATCCATTTGAGCAACATTCATTTGACGTTCTTCAACAATATAAGGCGTCATTGATGATTCAATGAAACTATCCATATGCATGCTAGAGATACCTTGATCTTTAATCGCAAATTTTCTAAATTCTTTTCCTGCGTCGAACATATTTTATTTTTTATAAATGGTTTTTTAATCTATTTATTGCCACTATAGGATAGGGCACAAACTAAAGATGCGACAAAAATGTCGCATCTTTAAATATTATCTACAAAAGAAATTAAAACTATATCGTTAATTGTAAACTAAATTACAATTAAAGCTTATTTAGTTTTAGCTGAAAGCTTAATGAACTCATCATAAGTTACACCTTTAACATCAATCTTACATTTTTCTTTTACTAAGTCAAGAATCTTATCTGAGTAAAGTTCGTTATACAGCTTTTGTCTCTCATCTTCTTTAGCTAAAACAGTAGCAGCATAAGTATCTAAATCTTCATCAGCTACTTCTTGACCATACTGCTTAAAATTAGCAGCAATCATTTCTTTTGCTTTCCCTTTAACCTCTTCGTCAGCTACTTTAAGTTCATAACTAGTAATTAATTTATTCTCAATTAACTGCCATCTGAACGTATTAGAATGCTGATCATAGTCTGCTTCAATTTGCTCTAAAGTAACAGGTTCTTTAGCTGTTGATTGGATAAAGCGTTTCAAGAATGAATCTGGTAAGTCAAACTTTACAGATTCAAGTAAATATTCAACAATATCGTTTCTTAATTTACTTTTCCCCTGACCGTCTAACATTCCTTTAGCCTCGTCAGATAGTTTAGCTCTGAATTCTTTTATTGAAGAAACAGTCCCTTCACCATATACTTTATTAAAAAGTTCTTGATTTAATTCAGCCGCTTGCATTCTTGAAACAGAAACAACTTTAACAGAAAATTCATTTCCTGCAGCCTCTAATTCAGCAACATCAACACCCATTAAGGAAGCACCTCCCTCTAAACCTTCGTAAACCTCTTTAATATTTACAGTGAATTCAGCATCAACTTTAGCGCCAACTAATTGCTTTTTAAAAGCATCAGAAGCTTTTTCAACAGAAATATTTGCCAGTTTGGCTACTCCGTTTTCTTTTGCTTCACCACCTTCTAATTCAGCGATATCAGCAACAACAATATCTTTTTCTTCAACAACATCACCTGAACCAACAGTTCCGTATCTCATTGAGATTTCTTCAACATATTTATCAATCAAATTCTCATCTGGTTGAATATCGTATGAAGTAAATTTTTTCTTAGCCGTTAATTTAACGTCAAACTCAGGAGATAACCCAACTTCATATTGAAACGTAAAATCCTTTTGAGTACTCCAATCTATAACTTGCTTGTCTTCTTTTGGAATTGGTTGTCCTAAAACATCCAATTTTTCTTCTTCTATGAATTTAAAGAGACGTGCGTTAACCGCTTTTTGAATTTCTTCAACCTTAGCATTAACACCATACATTTTCTTAATCATTCCAAATGGCACTTTTCCAGGACGGAAACCTTGCATTTGAGCAGTTTTTTGCTGTTTCTTTAAAAACGAGCTTACTTTTCCTGCATAATCATTCTCTTCAATCTCAACTTTAAGGATTGCGTTTAAACCGTCAATGTTCTCTTGTACAATGTTCATTCTAATAAATATTAAATTGGAGTGGAATCACAGTAGAAAAAAGTGCGGGTGAAGGGACTCGAACCCCCAAGCCGTGAAGCACTAGATCCTAAGTCTAGCGTGTCTACCAATTTCACCACACCCGCTTCTTTCAAAAAATTGGAGTACAAATATATCGTTTTTTCTTTAAGAATGAAACAATTAACCATTTTTTTCCAAAAAAATTAAACTATTGACAAAGTGAATAAAAAGTTAATAAGTTTTAATCGAAACTTACATAATTTCGACTTTTAGTAACTTACATTTGTGATCCAATTTTTATACAATTAATATGTTTCAGTTAAAAGGAAGATTAAAAGAAGTTAAAGACACAAGACAAGTATCTGATAAATTCGCAGTAAGAGAATTTGTTTTAACAGATGAGTCTTCTCAATACCCACAGCACATTCAATTTCAAGCAACACAAGATAGATGCTCTTTGTTGGATGGTTTTCAAGTTGGAGGTGAGGTTACTGTTAACTTTAACGTTAGAGGTAGAGAATGGACTTCACCTCAAGGGGAAGTAAGATATTTCAACTCATTGGATGCTTGGAGAATCGAAGGTGCTGATTCAGCGCCTGCTCCAACAGCTTCAGATATTCCACCAGCCGTTTCAATGGGTGGAGGAAACGATGACGATTTACCTTTCTAAGGTAGATTAAAATAAAATATAAAAAAGTGAGTTGGAATAAATTTCAACTCACTTTTTTATTTTTATATACTCCAGTACCAATCGAATCTTACCGTAATCGATATTTGAACCAAGTGCATCATAAATTGGCTTAAGCTTATCCTCTTTTGGGTTCTCCGAACAATAAGTTTCCAACCTTTTAAATTCATCAAAAGGAATAAATTTACTTATATCCGTTAATTTTCCGATTTTAAAGAGTTGAGCGATATGGGAATACACTGTTGTTTCCTTTAAAACCCTAACGTCTGATATTTCAGGAACAGTCATTCCTTTCTCTATCATCACCATTGTTTCCTTAAAAGTATCCCCTTTTTTCTTTTTGTTTTTATTTACATAATCCAAAATCACGTTAGTGAAATTATCTCCATATAAATCATACTTATGCTCTCCTACTCCACTAATGTTTAACATTTCAGGTTGAGTAGTGGGTTTTCTTAAAGACATTGATTTTAAGGTAGCATCACTAAAAATTAAGTATGGTGGCTTTCCTTCATCACGCGCCAATTTCGTTCTAACTTGGCGAAGGATTTCGAACAGCTCTTCATTTGTGGATATACTTTTAGGCTTAACCACTGATTTAGCATCTTCAAACTGCTTTTCCATTTCCGCAGTATCAACTAAATCTACTTTCTTTTTACTAAACAAAACCTCTTTACTTAATGGCGTTAAGCGTAGTTTATTATGATCATCGTACGCCACCTCAAAAAAGCCTAAGCTCAACAATTGAAGCATAAAATTTTGCCAATCTTTAAACGTATATGATTTTCCTACACCAAAGGTTTTTAACTCATGATACCCTTTTTGGTACATTTCAGGACGAGAGCTTCCTTTTAAGATCTCAATAATCCCACCAGAAGCTTCCTGTTCATTTGTTCGGGCAATGGCACTTAAAGCCATTTGAGCAATAACAGTCCCATCAAATAATTTAGGTGGATTTTTACATACATCACAATTCCCGCAATTTTCAGGAAGAACTTCTCCAAAATAGGCCAATAATATTTTACGTCTGCAAATTCTTGCCTCTGTAAAATCCTGCATCCTTCTTAACTTGGCCTGCTGAAATTCTTTTTGACCACTATTTTCAACAAATTGATTTAGCTGAACAACATCAGCATAACTATAAAAAAGAATAGTGTCCGATGCAACTCCATCTCTTCCTGCCCTTCCTATTTCTTGATAATAACCTTCTATGTTTTTTGGTAAATTAAAATGAATGACAAATCGAACATTTGATTTATCGATTCCCATACCAAAAGCAACTGTTGCGCAAACAATTTTTACTTTATCGTTTATAAAATCTTCTTGTGCTTTTTCTCTTTCGTCTGCTCTTAAACCTGCATGATATGCTGTAGCTGAAAACCCTTGGGCTCGTAGTTTAGCAGATAAATTTTCAGTTGACTTTCTACTTAAACAATATATAATTCCAGATTCTTCTTGTCTGGTTAACAAAAACTCAACAATTCTTTCAAACCTTTTTTTTCCTGGTAAAACTGCTAAACTTAAATTTGGACGATCAAAAGAGGAAATAAATACTTTAGGATTATTTAAAGCCAATTGTGTTGTTATATCCTTTCGGGTTAATTTGTCAGCAGTAGCTGTTAAGGCAATAAAAGGAACACCTTCAAAACGATGTCTTAAAGCACCAACTTGAGCGTATTCAGGACGGAAATCATGTCCCCATGATGAAATACAGTGCGCTTCATCAATTGCAATTAAACTTATTTTTATTGTTTGCAAGAAGGATAAAAAGTGATCGTTCACTAATTTTTCCGGAGAAACATAAAGCATCTTAATCATACCTGCCTCCAATTCTCGCATTACTCGGTCTTGCTCTTCTGGAGATTGAGATGAATTTAAAAAAGTAGCTTTAACACCATTACTTACTAATCCTTCAACCTGATCTTTCATTAAAGCGATTAAAGGAGAAACCACAATAGCAGCACCTTCTTTAAGTAGCGCTGGTATTTGAAAACACAAGGACTTACCTCCTCCTGTTGGCATTAGTGCTAACGCATCTCTATCATCAAGAACTTCTTTTATAATATCCCATTGTTGTGGTCGGAAATCATCGTAACCAAAAACCGTCTTTAATACTTTAAGTGCTTCTCCTTTCACACTAGTAAAGATAGGCGAAATACCGTTTTTTAACCTTTTAAAATAATTAATGTTGTAAAAAAAGAGAGTATAATTTCCTGTAGTGGTCTTTGAATGTTAAATTTGCGCAAAATTAAAACTTAAACTAGTCTGTTGAAAACAGATTTTAAACTAATTCTTTATGGAAATATTGATGATTGTAGTGTTTATTGTAGGGTACTTAATGATCGCCCTAGAACACAATATTCACATTGACAAAGCACCCACTGCATTAATCGCGGGTATGGTATGTTGGGCTGGTTACTCTTTTTATTTATACCAAGGAGCAGATACTAAAGAGTTACAAGAGATTGCGCACAACACACTATTACATGGAGCAAATAAATCAGGTGGATTAATGCATCATATGTTTGATATTGCAAATATTTTATTCTTTCTTTTAGGAGCCATGACAATTGTTGAAACTATTGATGAACATCAAGGTTTTACAATTATTACCGATAAAATAAAAACAACTAACAAAGTGAAATTACTTTGGATAATTGCAATTCTATCATTCTTCTTCTCAGCATTACTTGACAACTTAACTACAGCTATCGTAATGATATCTTTACTAAGAAAATTAGTTGGAAATAAAGAAACTAGATGGCTCTTTGCCGGTATGGTAATTATAGCAGCAAATGCTGGAGGTGCTTGGTCCGTAATTGGAGATGTCACAACAACTATGTTATGGGTCAAAGGACAACTAATTGAGCCTACTGTCATAGCAATTCCGAGTTTAATAATTCCTTCATTTGTTGCGCTACTTGTTCCTCTTTTAATTTTAACCTTCACCCTGAAAGGAGAAACCAAAAGACCAGTACTTGAGAAGAATGGTGGTGGAAATAAATTTGAGACTACTCGTGGAGAAAAATTAACACTCTTAATCTTAGGAATATCAGGATTATTGTTTGTTCCGATCTTCAAAACAGTTACTCACCTCCCCCCGTTTACAGGGATGATGTTATCACTAGGTGTTATTTGGGCAGTCACGGAATTGATGCACAAGAAAAAAGAGCATGATCACAAATACCATCTATCAGTAATTTCTGTTTTGAAAAAAGTTGATACTTCATCAGTACTATTTTTCCTTGGTATATTATTAGCTGTGTCCGCTTTACAAGAGGTTGGTCATTTAAAAGTAATGGCTGAATTCCTAACTGAAACATTACATAATAACTATGCAATTAATATTGCTATCGGTTTTTTATCTTCAATAGTAGATAATGTTCCGTTAGTTGCTGCTTCTCAAGGAATGTACTCAATTGCTAGCCCTGAAGCTGTCGCTTCAGGAACGCTATCTGCAGAGTTCTTACCAAATGGTACCTTCTGGGAATTCTTAGCATTGTGTGCTGGTACGGGTGGGTCTTGTTTAATCATTGGTTCAGCAGCTGGAGTTGCTGTAATGGGATTAGAAAAAATCGATTTTGTTTGGTACATGAAAAAAATCAGTTTGTTAGCTATTGTCGGATATATTTCTGGTGCTGCTACTTACATTTTGTTTTTCACATAATAATTCATGGTTCACACCGTTGAACTAAACACTAACAAAAAATTATGTTTGGAAATTTATTCAACTTACAAATAATACAAGGAGAAAGTACTTCACTTCCTTCTGATTCTATTTCTACCGAAGGACTAGATGAAAAATTAGCCGATGGAGCGTCAAGTGATTTATTGATAATCGATTTAATAATCGATTCATGGCCAATAATGTTGCCCTTATTCGTTCTTTCAATTATTGCTGTTTATATCTGGGCTGAACGTTATTCTGCTATTCAAAAAGCAAGTAAAATTGATTCATCATTCATGGCTAGCTTAAAAAACAATGTTTCTCAAGGTAAGCTCGATGAAGCTAAAAAATTGTGCGCAGCATCTAACACACCAGTTGGAAGAATGCTTCACAAAGGAATCTCACGTTTAGGGAGACCTTTAAGAGATATAAGTACATCCATTGAAAATGTATCCAATTTAGAAATCTCCAACATGGAGAAAAACCTTTCTATTTTAGCAACAATTTCAGGTGCTGCTCCAATGATTGGCTTTCTAGGAACAGTATTAGGAATGATGAATACGTTCCACAAAATGTCAGCAGGATCGGAAGAATCTGGCGTTCAAATTGGAGATCTTTCTGAAGGAATAATGTATGCTATGGCAACGACTGTAGCAGGATTAGTTGTTGGGATTATTGCTTATTTAGGATATAACCTTTTAGTGTCAAAAGTGGACAAAGTAGTTCATAAGATGGAAGATGCTTCTTTAAACTTTATGGATTTATTAAACGAACCTGCAGCTTAAGATGAAAGTTAGATCAAGAAAAAAAGTAGACGCAACCTTTAACATGTCGAGTATGACCGACATTGTGTTCTTGCTATTGATATTCTTCATCGTGCTATCAACATTTGTATCTCCACCTGGAGTTCCTGTTGATTTGCCCAAAGCTGCCGCAGGTGTAGTTCCTACCTCACCTAAAATTACGATAAACATTACTATTGACGATAAATACTTTATCAATGGTACAGAAATATCTTACGACGGATTGTTAGCGCAATTAAAGTCTAGTGCTGGATCGATGAAACAACCTGCCATTAAATTGGCTGCAGATGGAAATATACCTTTAGAAAGAGGAATTGCCCTATTTGCCGACATTAAAAAGTTAGGCTACGAAAAAGTGGTTATAGCTACTCAACCTAAAAACAATTAGTGGGAAATAAGGAATCAAATAACCGTAAAAAGAAAGGATTAATCATTACAGTTTCTGTACATGCAATTGCTCTTTTACTTTTTTGTTTATTTGGGTTTGAAGTTATCGACCCAAAACCAAGTGGATTTGAAGCTGCCTGGGAAATTGAAGGGGTTGAAAATGCTGGTGGGGAAAATAATAAAGAAGTCACTTCTGAAAACCCTAATCAAACAAATGATATTGCAAAACTAACCGATGCCGCTCAAGCATCGGCTGCTCAAGAAGAGCAATTAATTACCGAAGATGCAGGTCTTATCGCCGTTAAAAGCTCTCCAATAAAAACTCCAGTAATTAGCAAACCAAAAAATGTTACTGTCAATAATAAAACTTCTCCTTCAAAAACCGACTCGCCTAAAGAAACAACCCCGACCGTAGATCCAGCAGTATTAGCAGCACTTGGTGGAATGAAAAAAGGCCCTAAATCTGACGGAGGAAAAGGAGAAGGTGAAGAAAAAGGTATTGAGGGAGACCCAAATGGTGGAGGGAAAGACTTAAAGGGAACAGGTAATAAAGGTGATGGAAAGTGGAGTGTTGAAGGAAGGTCTCCTGTTTACATTGGAACGCATACTAACTCATGTGGAGTATCAGGTAAGATTATTGTTTTAGTGAAAATCAACCGTTCTGGAAAAGTTGTATCAGCTTCGGACGTTGGAGGAACTACCCAAAATGAGTGCCTAGTCAATTTAGCAATTAGCCAAGCTAAAAGTATAAAATATGCCCCTTCCAACTCTACAGAACCTTACAACGAAGGAAAAATCGTAATGGATTACGGATTAAAATAACAATATCGAATCCGAATTATAACCTAATTCGTTTGACGTATTGCAAATTGGAACAATTCATACACTCTTCCTTCTCAAGTTAACTTTCCTACTATCCACTCATTAGATCAATTCATTGGATAAGCAATGCTATTCAAACTAAAATACTAAATGTACCCACGAACTTTAAGGGTATTCCTAAAAACCAATAACACTTATTGAATAAATATAAATCGAGTATTAAGCCAAGAAGCTTTAGAAAATAACGAATAAGGCTAAGGCTTCCGTTTATTTACAAAAAAGAGAGGATTTGGACACCAACTTATCAGAGTCAAAAAATTGGACTAATTATTAGGATTCGATTTAAGCAGTAATTTTTTGTCATCTAAATCCTTAGCCTTATTATCAAGAATAAGAATAATAACTGAAAAACCCCAAAACAAAGCAGATGCCTTATCTGTATCAAGAAAGTTATTTAGAATACCATGAAGGTAATACGTTATAAGCCCCATAAAAGCCGTTAAACCAATCATTCTCGACTCTTTAGCTAAATTACTTTTATACACTCTTACAGCAGTTCTACACACAACAAAGATAAACCCAAGCATAAACACCGTTCCTAAAGCACCTTGCTCAGAAAGCGGACCTAAGTATTCACTGTGTGCATTACCTCCATCACCAGCATTTGTACTAATAATTGTTTTATCCTTACTTCGCTGATAAGGCGCATATTCGAAAGCATAAGTTCCCGGTCCGTAACCAAAAACAGGACGATCGCTAAACATTCCCCAAGCAGATTTCCAACGGTTTAATCGCTCAAGATTTGAAGCGTCAGAACTTACGTTAGATATTGATTCAATATGTTCAGAAAGGTTTGAAGAAGAATCTTGTTTATTTCGAGATAAGTCTTCTAAAATATCGTCCATTTTCAGCGTCAGAAAACCACCAATCAAAATTACCCCAGCCCAAATAACCCAAGACTTGATTTTGAATTTCAACACAACAAAAACACCTAAAGCACCTATTAAACTAACCCAGGCAGCTCTTGTGTAAGACAATGTAATTGATAGAACAAAAAGTAGCATTAATGAAATTACGATTATTCTCTTTGCACCTGTAATTTTCGGACTAAATGATTGCCATAATAAGAAAGGGAAAACCATTGCTAAACAAGCACCGTAAGAAGTATGATCATTAAAAAATGGATTCATAACCCAGTTCGCACTCGATTGGCTAAATCCACGCATTGAATGTTCTACAAAAGTATAAAGTAATACAGGAACAAACCCTAAAACATAAAGCCAAAACATTTGACGTTGATTTTTTTCCGTTTTTAAAAATTGAGATGCTAAAAAGTAGAAAACACTCACGAACCAAAGTCTGCTTAACAAAAACTTAACAGAAATAAGTGGGTTTGAACTTGCTATCGTAGTCATAACAATCCAAGCCAGTTGCAATAACAATAAAACTGAAATTGGATGGCTTAATACCTTTCGATCAAACTTACCATCGTAGAAGAGTTTGAGTATAAAAATAAGCATCATCCCAACAATCAACGGCTCTGTAGGCAAGGCAATGCCAACACCTAAATCAACACCCATATCATCAAGGTTAATAGACAGAGGTACTAAGAAGATAACAATGTAATAAAGTACGTCTAGCTTAAACAGTGCTAAATATGCTAATAAGATAAGAACAGGAAACCCTAGTAGTTCAAAACGCTCATTGTAAAGCAAAACAGCATTAGCAAGTACAAAAAACAAGCTAATTACATAAAACCATATTTTTTTCGAAGATTCTAACAATTAGGCAGTCTTTCTCTTTTCAACTCTTTCTATAAAAGAAATAACACCCAGTGCAGTAAAAAACGCTACAACAGCTGAAACAGCAACAATAAGCCACCTAACAGGATAGGTTTTTTTATCCGCCATATAGGGATTAACAATACTTACTGTATATTCTTTTTTACGACTTAATTCTTTTAAATGTTCTTCGTATTGAAGCTTAAAACCATTAAAAGACCCACGAACACTCCATAGTCTATTGGTTAAGTGTTCATATTCAGCACCCTTTTCCTTCAAATTATCAAGTTCCTCTTTTACTTTTGTAATTTTATTTGGATCGACACTACTTCTCGCTAATAATCTATAGTATTCCTTGGATAAGTTTTTAACTTGACTTCCGTAATCCAGTATCCCATAATCACGTCTAATCGCGTTTACCTTTTCTTCTAATTCGTCTCTCTCCTTTTTCGCTCTTTCCATCATTAATTTAACTGTATTAACAGCTTCAACTAATTTCTCATCTTGTAATCTCTTTACCTCAAAATTATACAGATCAACAATGGAATTAACCATTTTATAAGCTACTTCAGGATTGGTACTTAAAACTGAAATTTCAACAGATTCATATTTTGTTTTCTTAAATTGAACATTGTCAGCATACTCCTTATATAATAAGTTTTTATAATGAGGTTCGTCTTTCTCAATATCATAAAGCGTATCTAATTCATAAAGCGTAACTAGACTTTCTCTAATAGCATCCGATTCCAACATTTGAATCATTTGATCAGTAGGAGATTCATCTGAGTATTTTTTTAAGTTTGTTGGGTAAACTTTTGCAAACGACTTAAACCTTGGTTTAATAAACAACGGTGATGAAAACACAGCTGATCCAACAGTAGCTACAAGTACAACAATTATTAAAGGTTTTTTCCACTTCCAAAGAAGTCCTAAAATATCATCGCTTTCAAAATATTCTTTCATATCAAAAAAATTATAATTGTACTTTTATCTTTTGAGCTTGCTCATAAAAGAAAATAGCCAAGATTCCACTTAATAATGTTCCTACAACACTCAATAATACAATTAACCATCTAATTGGGTAACTCTTTTTTTCTGCAGCGTATGGATTTGTTACCACAAAATAATTCTGAATTCTTGCTTCAGCATCTACTTTAGCTTCATCATACTTCCCTCTAAGCTCCGAAAGTCTTAACCTTTCATTCTCAAGAGTTTCTTTTAAGCTTATATACTTAGCTCCATATTTTGCTAATACATCTAACTTGCTTTGTAATAACTCAGCCGCTTTCATATTACCTTTCGCTATAGCCTTTGTATAAGCATTTCCGTAAACTTCCGACTGCGACTTAATACTTAGAACACCTTTACTCATTATAAATGCAAGAGAATCTTCCATTTTTTGAATATCTGAGTTTAAATCATTGTATGCTTTTTTGACGACTGCAAAACCTTGCACAGCTCTCTCTTTTTGAATATCATTCATCACATTATCCAAAATCTCCAACACTGATTGGGCAATCAAGGCTGCAGTATCGGGGCTGTGATCCAAAACTTGAATCTCGACAGCCATGTTTTTATTTTGACTGTAAGAAATGTTTTCTGAAAAAATCTCGTGTAAATCGTAATTTGGAGTCGAAGTTTCATCTAATTTAATATCATAATGGGCCATTAAATCGTATTGATCAACAAGTCTTGATCTTACTTTATCCGAATTTAAAACTTCTAATAGTTGCTCTGATTTTTCATCTTCACCAAACTCCATAATGTCAGTCTTACCTCCAAAACGACTACTAATTAAAGCCTTAGCGACAGAACTAGTGTTAGATGGGTATACAACAGCTACAGATTTATATTTTTCTTGAATATTTAAAGAGACTAAAGAACTTACTAAGGCGCTCAGTACAAACAGCACTCCTAAGTGAAGTTTATATTTGTAAAGAAAAACATACAAATTTGAAGAATCAAAGTAATTATCTTCCATTGTATTTAAATGTTTATTCATTCAAAAAAATTAAGTGGTAAAAATAGTAAATTTAAACCGATTTAGCTTACCCCTTGCTTTAAGTCTTTTGCCATCTTAATTATTCCTACAAAATTAACTGAAATAAATAATGAAAAGACACCAAGTAGCGACAGATAAAGAAGCCTTAAAACTAAATCAAAATGCGCATTAAATTGTAATCCAAAAACAAATACCAAAACACCAACTACAAATCGAATTAACGACTTGTAGTTTATTTTCAGCTTAAACATATTTATAGCGAATAAAACCTGAACCACTCCGCTCACACCTTGTGTACTAATGCTAGATAATGCTGCGCCAAACGCACCAAATTTCGGTATCAGAATAAAATTCAGAATCACATTTAAAACCAAAGAAATGAAAGCGACTTTGTTCAACAGTTTCATATTCCCAGACGCAGTTATTAAAGTCCCAAAACAATAATTGACGGACATTGGAATTATCCCTAATATCAAAATTGTAAAAATCTCTACTGAATCATCAATCTCCTGATTGTTTAGTACACCACTTAAGTTTAATTTTTCGTTGATAAAAACAGACGCATCTCCAAAATCGCCATAGCAAGCTGTTATCACGTCTTTGGCGAAATAGAACAACAAAATAGAAATTGCACTTACTCCATATATTAATAAGCTAGAGGAAACGCCTATTAAACTTTGAATGCTTTCTTTCTTACTCAACATTTTTGAAAACATTGGAAGTAATAATACAGCAAATAAATAAGCATAGTTATTAAGCGCCATAAGTACTCTAAAAGACTGTGCATACAAAGCGTTTTGATACTTACCATCCTCCAACATTCGCTCAATCATAATTGAATCAGAATAATGATATGCAGCCATTAGAACTACGATTAAAGCATAGGGCGCACTTTTTCGAATTAAGACTTTTGCAAATCTTTTATTCAATTTTGGGTATGGTGTTTTTTCGATAAAAACGAGTGCTATAATCCCTAATACCAAACTAATTCCATATCCATAAAACTGCACAAAAATAAAATTCTCAATATTTACATCTACTCCACTCGAATAGTACATCAGGTAAGCAACTCCTCCAATCATTAA
Source organism: uncultured Flavobacteriales bacterium (assembly GCA_905182585.1). Lineage (GTDB taxonomy): Bacteria > Bacteroidota > Bacteroidia > Flavobacteriales_C. Next base: position 13,913 of record CAJJCC010000031.1, on the reverse strand, counting down.
AACTCTATCTAATACAGAGAAAAGACTGTCTAACTTAAATTTCCCGAAAGCAGTGAAATTTGATCTTACATAAAGAAGAGAGGACAAGAAAACTTGACAAACTCCCAATATGAATAATAAATACAATTCCTGGTTATCGTAACCTAAGAGTAATCCAATTAGCTGTAATAAGACGGTATAACCTGCAGCTAAGAACAAACGAATTATGGAAATACTTTGAAAATAATTAGAATATCTTCCTGGATTTGCGGCTACTTTTCGGTTATTGAAATTCCCAATTCCAAAATCCAAAGCGATATTTAATATCGCTGACAAATTAAGTAACGCAAAATACGTCCCATATCCATCTCCTAGTTCACCTTGAACTTTCATATCCAAGAACAACCAAAATGGCTTAACAAAGATGTTAAGCGAAAAAAGTATAATTAAATTAAATAGGAAAGACTTCTTCAAATTTGTTCGTTCGGGTAAAGGTTAAATATTAATTTTAAGTAAAACTAGTAAAATGAAGAAAGTAATCGCTGTTAATACCCGAATATTAGTTTCAAATAAATTGGAAGGTATCGGGAACTTCACCGCTGAAATCTTCAAAAGGCTTGTTGAATGGAATCCCGACTATGAATTTCATTTCATTTTTAATTATCCATATGATGAAGCGTTTATTTTTGGAGACAATGTTATTCCTCACATAATTCAACCGCCTGCTCGACATCCTATTTTAGTTAAAATATGGTATGATTTCAGTTTAAAAAGGAAGCTAAAACAAATCAAGCCAGATGTTTTTATTAGTCCTGATGCAATTACATCTCTAACTACAGATGTAAAGACAATTACAGTTATTCACGATTTAGGGTTTGTTCACCGCCCAAATGATTTACCAAAATCTTGGCGAAAATTCTACAATAAATATAGTCCTAAGTTCGCTGAAAAATCTGAACGTATTGCAACTGTTTCTCAATATTCAAAACAAGATTTGATTAATTCTTACAGTATTCCAGAAGAAAAGATTGACGTTGTATATAATGGTGTGAAAAGTAATTTCAAACCACTTGATTCGGTTAAAACAAAAGAATTAACCGACAAAAAAACACAGGGTAATCCTTACTTTTTTTATATCGGATCATTGCATCCACGAAAAAACATATTGAACCTTTTAAAAGGTTTTGATGACTTTAAAGTAAAAGATGCAAAGAATACCAAATTAGTGATTGGTGGAGACTTCTTGTTTAAAAGTCCTGAGATCCAAGAAGCTTTAGCTACTTTAAAATTCAAAAAAGATATAATTCTTACAGGCCGTCTTTCTGATGACGATTTAAACAAATGGTTATCAGGAGCTACAGCACTTACTTATATTCCCTATTTTGAAGGTTTTGGAATTCCAGTTTTAGAGGCCATGAGTTGTAATACTCCGGTAATTACAAGTAATGTCACCTCTCTTCCTGAAATAGCGGGAAATGCAGCTCATTTTGTATCTCCTGACTCAATTACAGAAATTGCTGAGGGAATGCGTAAAGTATCAGAATCTCCAGATTATCAAAATGAGCTGATTAAAAAAGGGCAGCAACAATTAAAAGAATTTAGCTGGGATAAATCAGCCAATCTTTTATGGGAAAGTATTCAAAAGGTTTTAGCATCATGAGTTTAAAAAATTACAAAAACAAAGACCTAATCGAAGCTGGTTGTGATGAAGCTGGAAGAGGTTGTTTAGCAGGACCTGTTTTTGCAGCCGCTGTTATATTACCCAAAAACATAAAAGCTCCAGATTTAGACGATTCCAAAAAATTATCCGAAAAAAAAAGAAACGAATTAAGGAAGTTTATCGAAACTAAAGCCATCGCTTTTAAAGTAATTCAAATCTCTGCTGGCAAAATTGATGAGATTAATATTCTTAATGCTTCAATTCTTGGTATGCAAAAAGCTGTTTTAGGGTTGGATGTTCGTCCAGAATTTATTTTAGTGGACGGTAATAAATTCAAAGATACAGAGGACATTCCTCACGAATGTATCATTCAAGGAGACGGAAAGTATAAATCGATTGCGGCCGCTTCTATTTTAGCTAAAACCTATCGCGATGAATATATGCAAAAACTTCATATAGAGCATCCTCATTATAATTGGCAACAGAACAAAGGCTATCCAACAAAGCCTCACCGTGCAGCAATTGCAATTCATGGAGCAACCGAACATCACAGAATGTCCTTCAAGCTTTTACCCGATCCAAAATAAATTTAAAGCACAAAAAAAGCCCTCTCGATTAAATCGAGAGGGCTTTATATTTTAGTGTTGAATATTAAGCGTTTACTGCTAATGACTCTAATGCCGCATTTAATGTAGCACTAGGTCTCATTGCTTTTTCAACTAAAGCCTCATCAGCAAAGTAGTAACCTTTCACGTCACACTCAGCACCTTGAACGGCATTTAATTCTGAAACAATTTTTGATTCATTCTCAGTTAAGTTAGCCGCTAGTGGTTTAAAAGCATTCGCTAAATCTGCATCAGCAGTTTGATTTGCAATTTCTTTAGCCCAGTACATTGCCAAGTAAAAGTGAGAACCTCTATTATCAATTTGTCCTATTTTTCTAGCCGGTGATTTATCTTCATCTAAGAAAGTTCCAGTAGCAGCATCTAATGCTTCAGCTAAAACTTGCGCTTTAGTATTTCCATCTTTTGCAGATAAGTGCTCTAAAGAAACAGCTAATGCCAAAAACTCACCTAATGAATCCCATCTTAAATAATTCTCATCATTAAATTGCTGAACATGCTTTGGAGCAGATCCACCAGCACCTGTTTCAAACAATCCACCTCCGTTCATTAAAGGAACGATAGATAGCATTTTTGCCGATGTTCCTAATTCTAAAATTGGGAATAAATCAGTTAAGTAGTCTCTTAATACATTTCCTGTAACAGAAATAGTATCCTGACCAGCTTTAACTCTAGCCAAAGTGTATAAAGTTGCGTCAACTGGAGATTTAATTAAGATTTCTAAACCTGCAGTATCATAATCGCCTAAGTACTTATTTACTTTCGCTATAATTTGAGCATCATGCGCTCTATTTTCATCTAACCAGAAAACAGCAGGAACTTCCGTAGCTTTGGCTCTAGAAACAGCTAATTTAACCCAGTCTTGAATTGGAGCATCTTTAACTTGACACATTCTAAAAATATCTCCAGCTTCAACAGCTTGAGATAATAAAACAGTTCCATTTGAATCAACAGCTTGAATCGTACCAGCAGCAGAAGCTTGGAACGTTTTGTCGTGTGATCCGTATTCTTCAGCTTTTTGAGCCATTAAACCTACGTTAGGAGTAGTTCCCATAGTAGTAACATCAAAAGCACCGTTTTCTTTACAGAAGTCAATTGTTGCTTGGTAAATACCGGCATAACACCTGTCTGGAATAACGGCTTTAGTGTCTTGTGCATTTCCTTCAGCATTCCACATTTGACCAGAAGTCCTGATCATAGCAGGCATAGATGCATCAATAATAACATCAGAAGGAACGTGTAAGTTAGTAATCCCTTTATCAGAGTTTACCATTGCTAAATCTGGAGCAGTTTTGTAAACCTCGTTGATTGCAGCTTCAATTTCAGCCTTTAATGGAGAATCTCCAATTTTGCTGTAAACATCCCCTAAACCGTTTGTAGTATCAACACCTAATTTCGAAAATTCAGCAGCATATTTTTCAAATACCGGGGCGTAGAAAACCTCAACACAAGCACCAAAAATGATCGGGTCAGAAACCTTCATCATTGTAGCTTTCATATGAAGGGAGAATAAAACTCCTTGCTCTTTTGCAGAAGCAATCTCTTTTGCTAAGAAAGACTTTAATTCAGTCATGTTTAAAACAGACGAATCTAAAATTTCACCGGCCAATAAAGGAGCATTTCCTTTTAGTTCTGAAACAGAACCAGTAGCGTCAACAAATTGAATTTTGAATTCAGTAGAACTTTCAATTGTAGTTGAAGTTTCTGAACCGTAAAAATCCTTTTGAGACATTGATGCAACGTGAGACTTAGAATCTTTTGCCCAAGTACCCATTCTATGTGGGTTCTTTTTAGCAAAGTTCTTAACGGCTTTTGGAGCACGTCTGTCAGAATTACCTTCTCTTAACACAGGGTTAACGGCAGATCCTTTTACTTTATCGTATGTTAATTTTATTGCTTTTTCTTCATCGTTAGTAGGCTCTTCAGGATAATTTGGCAAAGCAAATCCTTTAGCTTGTAACTCAGAGATAGCTGCCAACAATTGTGGAATTGAAGCAGAAATGTTTGGTAACTTAATAATGTTAGCCTCTGGAGTTTTTGCCAACTCACCAAGCTCAGCTAATGCATCACTAACTCTTTGATCTTCATTTAAAAATTCAGGGAATAAAGAAATTATTCTTCCTGCTAAAGAGATATCTCTAGTCTCTACCTCTACTCCTGCAGTTTCTGTAAACGCTTTTACAATTGGTAAAAACGAATAAGTAGCTAAAGCTGGAGCTTCATCTGTTTTTGTATAAATAATTTTTGAAGCCATAATATTGTTTTATAATTCAAAATTCGGCTCCAAATATAACTATTTATTACGGGCAATGCTAGACTAATAAGGGTACAAATCTTCTACAGATATAATTTCCACTTTCCCATAGCGTTTTAGCCCCTCCAAGTCTAGTTCTTTCAAATTTGAAATAATTAAAATTGTATAATTATTCTTAGAAATACGCTCTTTGTGAAACTGAATAACATCCTCGAATTGCAAGGCATCAAGACTATTATAAATCATTTCTCCTTTGGAGGTTTCAAACCCTAACTTCTGATCTGCCCAATAGCTGCTTAATTTACCAGCTCTTGTTGTTCTGCTTGAAGAAAGTTGTTGTTTCAGTGCAGACTTTGCTTGTTCGAACTTAATTGAATCTTCGGGCATGTCTTTTAACAAACTTAATAAGGCTTCAATTGCTTCAATTGACTTATCAGTTTGACAACCTAAATACCCATAGGTGTATTGCGGCTTAACAGAATCCTTTGCAGTTGTATAAACAGCAAAGGAAGAATAGGCCAAGGCTTTCTTTTCTCTTATTTCTTGAAAAATCACAGAAGACATTCCTCCTCCATAATATTCGTTAAATACTTTATTGGCTGCTAATTCCGACTTTTTAAAAGTTGAACCTTTAGACAAGAGTAAAATTTCACTTTGCTTTAAATCATAGTCTAAAACCAAAATTTCTGTTTCATCCATGTTTTTTCTTTCATATTCAATTTCTAATTTATTTTCAGAATTTGCCTTATCTACAAATGAGTTACTCAATACAGCTCTCAACTCTTTAATAGAAGATTCACCATAAAATAATACTTGAGGTTTAATTTTAATCATTGCCTTAAATGAATTAACCAATTCTGTAGAAGTTGTTTTTAATAACTGTTCATTTGATAACTGACTTTTTAACGGTGAGTGATCCCCATATACAGCAAAGTTTTGCATTCCGTTCCACAAAATACTTTTGGGATTTTTCAACTGATTCTGTCTTACTTGAATTGTTTTCTGAACTAAACCATTTAATACATCTTGGTTTGGAATAATTTCATTTAATATATTATTCAACATTGTAAAACTTGTATCCAATTGAGACCCTAATCCTGACAAACTAATTGTAGTTTCTTTTTGACCAACACTTACAGTATAAGCCATCCCTAACTTGTACATTTCTTGTGATAACTCTCCAGCTGAGAATTTATCTGTACTTAAAAGACTTATCTGTTGAGCCACTAATTTTAAATTAGCATCATGATATGTCCCCATAGGGAATACAATTTGTAATGAGAACAGTTCATCATGAATATTTTTAGAATAGTTCAACGGGACACCGCTAAATAACTCTTCAACATTAACTTCTTTTTTATAGTTAATAAATGAAGATTCAATCGGGTTTGGATTGTTATGATCGATAAAGCTTCTTAAGAAGTCTGATTTATTCCCTTCTGGAATATCCAAAGGAGTGATTCCTGGTTTTTTAACTTTCAACCTGCTTAACACTTCGTCTGTTTGTTCCTTGTATACAGCAACATAATTATCTGCATAAAATTTGTTTGCAAACTCAATCACCTCTTCCTTTGTAATAGAAGCCAAAACAGCAATATCTTGACTTTTTTGTTCCCAATTTAAACCGTGAACAAAAGCGTCATTTATTGCGCCAACTCTGTTTTTATTACTTTGTAATGCTTTTAACTCTCTTACTTTAAAATCGTTGATTATTGCAGGAATGAGCCAATCTGGAAAATCACCTTTTTTAACCAACTCAATTTGAGCATTAATTAAAGCTTGAAGTTCTTTTAACGTTTGTCCAGTTGTTGGGGAACCTCCTAGTATATGGTAAGAATAATCAGCACTTACATTCACGCCTGAATAAACCCCAACTGCTTTTTGTTGTTGATTTATGTTTAAATCAATTAATCCTGCTTTGGAATTATTTAAAATCATATCTGTCATTCTTGCCAAATAAACAGATTTACTCCCTGCTTTTGGTAAACGATAAGCCATTAATAAACTTGATGCATCTGGTGCTTTTAACGTAAACTCTTCATGCTTAATAATGGAATCTTCATGTTCAAATCGGTATTCATTTATAGGTGACGATTCAAACGCTCCAAATGTTGATTTGATGTATGTAATTGCAGAATCGGGGTTGAAATCACCACTCAAGATAATTGCCATGTTATTCGGTACATAATAATGCTTAAAAAACTTTTTTATTTCAACAATAGATGGATTTTTTAAATGATCTATTGTTCCAATAGTTGTTTGCAGCCCGTAATTATGCTTTTTAAATAAACCTCTTAGCATTACGTAATACTGCTGGCGAAAGTGATTGTCTTGAGATCTATTCTTTTCTTCATAAACCGCTTCTAATTCAGTATGAAACAACCTTAAAACAGGATTCATAAATCGCTCTGACTCCAGTTCCAACCAAAACTTTAATTGATTGGAAGGAATATTTGTAATGTAAGATGTATTATCATGTGTTGTATATGCGTTTGTACCAGTTGCTCCTAAAATAGAGTGCGCTTGATCAAATTCATTTAAGCACGCAAATTTTGAAGCTACTCCTGAGATCGAATCTATTTTATGGTAAATAATAGCTCTTTCCAAAGAATCTTTCGTTTGTCTATACGATTCATAAAGCAACGTTATTTTATCCAATTCTATTTTTTCTTTCTTATAATCAATTGTTCCTAATTTTGAGGTTCCTTTAAAAAGGAGGTGCTCTAAATAATGTGCTAAACCAGTTGCGTTTGCAGGGTCATGTTTCCCTCCTGCTCTAACTGAAACTTGAGTTTGAATTCTCGGTGCTTCTTTATTAACTGTTAAAAATACTTTAAGTCCATTTTTCAACGTATACGCTCTAACTTTCAGAGGGTCATTTTCAACTGTTGAAAACGAATTAAGATCATACGAGGGTAAAACTCTTATACCTTCCTCAACTCTAATTGGCTTTTGAGTTTCAAGGTTTTTGGGAATACATCCTATTAATAAGAATAAAACGATAAAAGCTGAAATTTGAAAACACTTCATTTATTTGATTTTTGAAAATCTTGTTGAATAATAACCTGATTCAGTTGTTACTTTTATAAGATAGCTTCCTGGTTTAAGAGTTGAAACATCAATTATTTGAAAAGACTTGTAAGTTACTTTTGAAACAAGCTGACCTTTTAAGGTAAAAATAGAAACATCATTAATTGTGGATCCGTCCTCCATCTTAAGGTAAATTGAATTTATCGCCGGATTAGGGTAAAGATTAAAACCTAATTTGTTTTTTTCATGCATCCCAACGGAACCTGTTCCTGTTACTAATATATCATCAAGCATAATTCCATTGTTGTCATATGAGTCATGATAAAAAGCGATTTGTATAAAACCTGAATATTCAGACAAGTCTAATTCAAATTCTTGCATAAATGGAATTTGCCTTGTTGAATCAACTATCCCTCCAAATGTGTCCGGTAATCTATAATTAATATGATCAGTACCATCCTCAGGTATGAGGTCAAAATCATCCAACAGCATTTTTAGTGAAGTTATAGCGCTATCTGGACTTGAAGTTGAAACATCCAATTGTTTCATTACAAAATCTGGTTCAAGATCAAAAACAGGAAATGTTTCTATTGTATGCCCACCACCTTCAGAAACATAAACCTTATAGCCATCTTGAAACCTTGGTCCCTGAATAGGCATTGATTTCCACTTCAACAAACTTGCGCTATCACCTAAAAAAATAGGTTCAGATAACATTAAATTTTGAGCTTGCCCAGAAACTTGAAACCATGAAAAAGATCTGTACCCCACATTCTTTTTAAAGACATTATATATTGTATCATCAAGCGTAGTTGTTCCAAGAAGTTCAGTATAAGACATTTTATGCCATTTTTCCCATAGATCAGAATCATACCATTCTTCATTATCAGCTTCACTTAAAATCTTTGATGAGAGACTAGATGATATTGAGGCTCTCATCCAAGTGTGAACATCAAGCTTATTTGAAGCTACAGGGTCCAATTTTTCATTAACATCAACTGTAAGGGAGTCGAAACCAGTGTAGAATAATGTATCGTTCTGACTAAAGCCAAAAAAGGATAAAAAAAGAAGAAAGAAAGCAATGTTTTTTTTCATAATCTTTAATTAAAAAGATTTTAAAGTTAAACAATAAAACCCTCTAAAAGCAAAAAGCCCCATCACAAATGTGATGGGGCTCAATACTATAGATTTAATTAACCTACAGCTATAGATTTCATATCAGCCATTTCAGCTCTAAGGTAAACTCCGATTTCTTCAACAGGATGATTTCTAATTGCCGCGTTAACTGCAACTAAAGTTTGGTTATCAACCGAATTAGTTAAACCATCATCGTATTTTTTACCGATAACATTTAAATCAATCTTAGCAATAAAGTCTTTTAATAAAGGCTTACAAGCATGATCGAATAAATAACATCCGTACTCCGCAGTATCAGAAATCACAGAGTTCATCTCGTATAATTTCTTTCTTGCGATTGTATTTGCTATTAATGGAGTTTCATGTAATGATTCGTAATAAGCAGATTCATCGATAATTCCAGCGTTAACCATTGCTTCGAAAGCCAATTCAACACCAGCTTTAACCATTGCAACCATTACAACACCATTGTCATAAAATTCTTGCTCAGAAATCTCAACGTCGCCGGCTGGAGTCTTCTCAAAGTTAGTTTCACCTGTAGCAGCTCTCCACCCTAATAAGTTAACATCATCGTTAGCCCAATCAGCCATCATAGTACTAGAGAAAACTCCAGTAAAGATGTCATCCATGTGCTTATCAAACAATGGCTTCATGATTCCTTTTAATTCTTCAGCTAAATCAAAAGCTTTAATTTTTGAAGGATTAGACAATCTGTCCATCATATTTGTAATTCCACCTTGCTTTAAACCTTCAGTGATCGCTTCCCATCCGTATTGGATTAATTTTGAAGCATAACCAGCGTCGATTCCACCTGCAACCATTTTATCAAAACATAAAATAGATCCAGTTTGTAACAATCCACAAAGAATTGTTTGCTCTCCCATTAAGTCAGATTTAACTTCAGCAACAAAAGATGATTTTAAACATCCAGCTCTATCGCCACCTGTTCCAACAGCGTAAGCTTTTGCGTAATCCCAACCTTTCCCTTGAGGGTCATTTTCTGGGTGAACAGCTAAAAGAGTTGGCACACCAAAACCTCTTTTGTACTCTTCTCTAACTTCTGAGCCAGGGCACTTAGGAGCAACCATGACAACAGTAATATCTTCACGAACTTTCATTCCTTCCTCAACGATGTTGAAACCATGTGAGTAAGCTAAAGCACCGTCTTTTTTAATTAATGGCATAAGTGCAGTAACTACACTTGTATGTTGCTTATCTGGAGTAAGGTTAATTACTAAGTCGGCATCAGGAACTAACTCCTCATAAGTACCAACTGTAAAACCATTCTCAGATGCATTTAAGAACGATTGTCTTTTTTGCTCAATAGCTCCTGCTCTTAAAGCATAAGAGATATCTAAACCACTATCTCTCATGTTTAATCCTTGGTTTAAACCTTGAGCTCCACATCCAACAATAACGATTTTCTTTCCCTTAAGTGCATTTACACCTTCAGTAAAATGAGTTCCATCCATGAACTCACATTGACCCATAGCCTCTAATTTCTGAGCATGAGATAATGTATTAAAATAATTAGCCATATCTAAACTGGTTTTTATTGCTTATTTAAGTGCGCAAATGTCCGATTTTTTACGGACATTTGGAAATGATTTTTTAATCTTTTAATGAAAGACTAAAATCAGCCTTTATATTTATTAATCAACTTCGCTACAATACCCGTCCATCCTGTTTGATGAGAGGCTCCAACTCCTCTAAGATTATCACCATGAAAATACTCATAGAATAAGACTAGGTCTTTACAATGAGGGTCACGATAAAATTTTTCACTTTCATTCACAAGTCTGTCCCCATCATTATCTTTCGTGAAAATACTAATCAATCGATTGGATAATTCATCTGCTATTTGATCTAAGTTTAATTTATTTCCAGATTTAGATGGGAATTCCAACTTTAAATCATCACCATAATATTTATAGTATTCTCTTAAAGACTCTATTAACAAATAATTTGTGGGGAACCATACCGGACCTCTCCAGTTAGAATTACCTCCAAACATTGAAGTAGTTGATTCTCCTGGTTGATAATCGATATCGTAATCTTCATCCTCGATAGATACAGAATACTTTTCAGTATGCCTTTTTGACAATGATCGAACTCCACCTTTCGATAAAAATTCTGATTCATCCAACATGTGTTGTAAGAGTCGAATCAATCTTTCTTTAGGTATTAATGAAAACAAGACATCTTCATTATCCTTAAAGTCTTCAAGCACTAAATATTTATCCTTATTTGTTCGGTTGTTTCTAAACCAACGCAAACGCTTTAAAAATTCGGGAACGTGGGCGAGGGTCTCTTTGTGAATTAAAGAAACAGCATACATTGGCATTAACCCTACCAGTGAGTGAATTTTTAATGGAATAAACTTTTCTTCAGGAAGCATCAAAAGATCATAAAAGAAACCTTCTTCTTCATCCCACATTCCTACCCACTTGTTATCACTTCTATTTAGGGATTCTGATATATATACAAAATGCTCATAAAATTTGGTTGCTACATCCTCGAAAGAACTGTCGAACTCACAAATCTTAAGTGCCATTTTCATTAAATTCAAGGAATACATTGCCATCCATGCAGTACCATCTGCTTGTTCTAATATACCTCCACCCGGTAATTTATTACTGCGATCAAATACTCCAATATTGTCCAACCCTAAAAAACCACCTTCAAAGACATTTTTACCTGTGGAATCTTTTTGATTAACCCACCAAGTGAAATTGATGCTTAATTTTTGAAAAATCTTTTTTAGAAAATCAACATCGCTTCTTCCAAAGTGTTTCTTTTCTGTTTCGTAAACCTTTAAAGCAGCCCAAGCTTGAACTGGCGGGTTTACATCTCCAAATGCCCACTCATAAGCTGGCATTTGACCGTTGGGGTGCATATACCACTCACGGGTTAAGATGATTAATTGTTTTTTTGCATAATCAGGATCAATCATGGCAATTGGAACGCAATGAAAAGCAGTATCCCAAGCTGCATACCATGGATACTCCCATTTATCAGGCATCGACATAATATCTTCATTGTGTAGATGTTTCCACCCTGAATTACGGCCATCTCGTCTTGATTTTGGTGGCGTCGGATGACCTTTGTCTCCGTCTAACCATTGCTGAACATCAAAATTGTAATATTGTTTTGTCCAAAGCATTCCTGCAAAAGCTTGACGTTGGATTTTCGCCATGTCTTCAGTTGCATTCTTTGGAATGAAATAATCGTAAAACTTATCAGCCTCTACAATTCTATCTTTAAACGTCTCTGTAAAACCTTCTAATAAAGGGTTTACATCCGTTTTGTCTTTGGTTAGTTTTAAACGGAATTCAACTTTCTCACCGCCCTTTACTTCTCTAGAATAATAGGGCGCAAACTTGGTGCCTGAGTCAACACCGTCAAAAATGGATAAATCTTTATTATTTACAATTGCTGTATGAAATGCATCTTTTACAAAAGGGCTTTCATTTTCCTTATCAAATATTCGTTCTGAGTTGGTAGTATTGTTTGTAAAAAGGAATTTATCAGGTGAATCAAAGTATAAATAATAGTCACCAATTCTATGATGTGCTGCTTTTACGCCTCCAAATCCTTCAGTTTCTTCTTTGGTGATTGAAGGCACTTGATCAACAACACCAAAATCCCATAAATTTCTAAACCAAAAATTAGGCAACATCGTTAAAGGTGCAGAATCCTTCCCTCTATTAAATGCTGTTATTTTAATTAAGATATCAAATGGGCCTTCTTTAGCATATTCAATAAATACATCAAAGTATTTATTGTCGTCAAAAACACCAGTATCTAAAACTTCATATTCCCGATCAGCTTTGGTTCTTTTCTTACTTTCTCTTAAAAGATCTCCATAAGGAAATTTTTGATGTGGGTACTTATATAAGTACTTCATGTATGAATGAGAAGGCGTATTATCTAAATAATAATATAACTCCTTAACATCTTCACCATGATTCCCGTCTTCGCCTGTTAAACCATAAAGTCTTTCCTTAAGAATAGCGTCGTTTCCGTTCCACATTCCTAGTGAAAAACATAAATTTTGATACTCATCAGAAATCCCTGCTATACCATCTTCTCCCCAACGATAAACTCTCGATCGAGCATGATCATGCGGAAAGTAACTCCAAGCGGCACCGTTTTCGCTATAATCTTCTCTAACGGTACCCCATTGTCGCTCACTTAAATACGGCCCCCATTTCCTCCACGTTTGCTTTCCCTTCTGATCTAACTCTTCTAATCTTCTTTCTTCTATGGACTTCATATCTAACTCTTCTAATCTTCTTTCTTCTATGGATGTCATAGTCTAAACTCTATTTATCTTGCAAAGATAATAGTTGTTATCACCTATATAGTTAAAGTCGGTACTTAATCTAGCAATTGTTGATAAATCAATACCTTATTAAACAAAAAGCCCCGTCATTAAAAAATGACGGGGCTTAAATATATTCTAAAAAGTATTATATGTTAACCGTTTTAACAGTCTTAATAATTCTAGCAGCAATCTTATATGGATCACCATTTGAAGCTGGTCTTCTATCTTCTAACCAACCTTTCCATCCTTTCTGAACAGTAATTATTGGTATTCTGATGGAAGCACCTCTATCTGAAACTCCGAAAGAGAAATCATTAATAGATGCAGTTTCATGTAAACCAGTTAATCTTTGGTCGTTAAAAGCACCATAAACAGCGATATGCTCTTTAGTTACAGGGCGGAACGCTTCACAAATTTTCTCGTAAGTCTCTTGAGAACCACAAGTTCTTAAAGTAGTGTTAGAGAAGTTAGCATGCATACCTGAACCATTCCAATCTCCTTTTACAGGTTTTGGGTGATATTCGATGTAGTAACCATAGCTTTCAGTTAATCTATCTAAAAGGTAACGCGCAATCCATATTTCGTCACCTGCTTTTTTAGCTCCTTGTGCGAACAATTGGAATTCCCATTGACCAGCAGCAACCTCTTGGTTGATTCCTTCAAAATTTAATCCTGCATCGATACAAAGATCAGCATGCTCTTCGACTAATTCTCTTCCAAAAGTATTTTTACCACCAACTGAACAGTAGTACATTCCTTGAGGACCAGGGTAACCACCAACAGGGAAACCTAGAGGTAACATCGTTGCAGTATCCATAATGAAATATTCTTGCTCAAATCCGAACCAGAAGTCGTTATCTTCATCTTCGATAGTTGCTCTACCATTAGACTCATGAGCCGTTC